>NZ_BLAY01000145.1 GCF_020521235.1 Microseira wollei NIES-4236
TGGCAGGCAAGATGCCTGCCCCACAAGAGCAGTTGAGGGGTGGGCATCCTGCCCGCCCAGAGCAGTTGTGGGGTGGGCATCCTGCCCGCCCAGACACAATGGCAGGCAAGATGCCTGCCCCACAAGATCAGTTGTGGGGTGGGCATCCTGCCCGCCCAGACACAATGGCAGGCAAGATGCCTGCCCCACAAGAGCAGTTGAGGGGTGGGCATCCTGCCCGCCCAGAGCAGTTGTGGGGTGGGCATCCTGCCCGCCCAGACACAATGGCAGGCAAGATGCCTGCCCCACAAGAGGAGAAGACAGGCACACCTATGGATGAATTTGGCAACACAGTCCGCTTGCGCCGACGGCAAGAAGGACTCAGTCAGCAAGAACTGGCGGAAAAAGTCGGTATTTCCCGCAACTATCTATCCCAAATCGAACGGGGACAAGCTACCAACCTGTCTTGGCAGGTGATGGAGAATTTGACCTCGGTATTGGGACTGAAGGGCGCTCCGACGGGAATAATAGAAGAGATGGGAGATATTCCCCCCAGCTTGGCGGAATTTGCTACCGCTGCTGGACTACCTCCCGATGACGTGCAGATGCTGGCTCGATTAAAATACCGAGGACAGCAACCGACGACGCCGGAGAAATGGGAACTGCTCTACAACGTGATTAAAATGACCGTTGGGAAATAATTCGTGTGTGAGGCAAATTCAGCTACTCAACCCTACCGCCATCCGGGGCAAGTCTTTTTGTCCCAAAACGGCGCGCTCAAGTGCGAAGAGGATGTGTTTCGCTATGTGGAATTTTTGCGCTCTGAGTCGGGGTTGGGTGATGCGCCTCCCATCGATTTATCGTGCATCTACCAATGCTTTGGCATTCCGACGCCCCTACGCGCCCCGTTGGACGAACAGCAAGGCATTTTGGTGGACAGCCGCACGGGGATTATTTTAATTAAAGAGAATGACCCCCTCGTGCGGCAGCGCTTCACCGAGGGACACGAGTTGATGGAATTGCTGTTCGACGCCCACGAACAAGTCAGGGTGGGCAGTTTGTTTCCCAATTGGAGTGGCGATCGCAAAGAGCGACTGTGCGACCAGGGGGCAGCAGATTTACTGATGCCAGAGTCTTCTTTTGTACCTCGGTTAATCGAGTTGGGAATTACTTTAGCTGCGGGGCGAAGTTTGGCGACGCTTTATCAAACTTCGCTGCTAGCCACGCTGGTAAGAATGATGCAGCATGGGAACGGGAATTACGCCCTGGTGATGTGGCACTGTGCGTTGAAGCCAAGGGAAGTCAGGGGATTGTCAAAATTAGTACCTCAACCTGAAAAGAAGCTGCGGGTGTGGTGGCGAACTCAGACGAAAGATTGGACAGGGGGTTTTATTCCCAAAGATAAATCGATTCCCCACGACTCGCCGATTTCTTATGCTTATGTGACTGGGCAACCGTATAGTGGCAGGGAAACGATACATTTAGGTTGGGGTTTGATCGACTGCTGGGTAGAAGCAATGCCGATGCAAGTGGGAGATAAATATTGCGTCTTGTCTTTGTTACACTTGTGCTAATTGGTAATTGGTAATGGGTAATTGGTAGTAGAAAAAAACAATTAGCAATTAGCAATTAGCAATTAGCAATTAGCTAAGTTCAATTTCTCCTAACTATAGCAAAGGCAAAATCGCGTCCTAAACCGTGAGCGATCGCAAGTTTAATCCACAGCATTGCGTAGGGTTCTAAAAGTCTGGCTGTAGAGAGTTTACCCGCGTCTATTGTTTCAAATCCCACTTCTTCAGTGAGTTTAATGACAGTGGGTTTGCTTTCTTCGTCATCGCCGCATACGAACATCACCGCTTTGCGACCTTCTAAAACAGGGTCAGCCATGATACCAAATCCGGTTTGATTGAATACCTTATAAACTTTTGCACCTTTTGCCCATTCGGCAACTTGTTCGCCGCCAGAAGTTGTCAACCCCATTGTTAAACCTGAAAAGTCTTCGGTGAGGGGGTTTGTGCAATCGATTAAAATTTTATTGGTCAAATCGCCGCAAGATTCAATGGCTGCTTGAGTTGTCTGCCAAGGCGTTGTTAGAATTATAACTTCTGACTCGGCGCAGGCGGCTTGATTGCTCTCGGCTTTAGCATTATTGGGGATGGAGGAGAGGAGACTTTGCACTTTTTCGCTTTGCGGATCTCTAACACCAAAAATAATCTCGTGTCCTTTTTGAGCAAGGCTACGTCCCAGGGTTCCGCCTACATTTCCTGCACCAATGACTGCGATTTTCATTTGGGATTTTTCCAGCTATGGGTTGTTGAACTCGGTTATATTATAGTTAGTCAATTGAATTTGAGCCAATCTGCTAGTAATCCAAGTTGCCAGTTATAAGCATCATGGGTTGCTCAATTGCTAATCGCTAATTGCTAATGGTAATATTTGTTGGGTATGCCATTTGCCATTAACTATCAGCCATTAGCTATTAGCAGATCTAAAAAGATAACTAGCAACTTGCGTTAATAGTGACAAGGAAGTTATGACAGTTGAATCTAAATCTAGCGTAATACCTGCTGTTGCGACGACTTTGACAGAAGCAGCATCTGCGTTTCGAGGAACGACGCAAGTGCGTCCAAAAGCCGCCGCCGTCGTCAGCGCGTTGTTAGAAGCGGAAAAAGCAGCCAAACAGCAAAGATTAACTTATCCGCTTGAATCTCTGCTAGGAAGTTGGCGGCTTTGTTTTGTGACGACTGCAAAAGCTAAGGAACAATCTGGTATTGTTCGAGGACGTGGCTGGTATCTGCCTAAGATTTTCATTAAAGCGCATATTTCTTTTAGTAAGCCAGTAGAAATGGTTGAAAAGCCAGGTGCAGCAGCTATAGGGAATCAGCTTGAAGTAGGAGCCTTTACGTTAAAGCTAACCGGGCCAGCGCTGTATTTGGGTAAGAAAAATCTTCTCGCTTTTGATTTTTACCAGATGCAATTAAGCTTGTTTGGTCGGGTTATTTACAACGGCAATTTTCGGAAAGGGCAAGGACAAGAGAAAGATTTTTATCAGCAATCGATTGGGGAACTCGCTTTCTTTTCTTTCTTTATTGTCACAGAAGATTTTATTGCTGCTCGTGGTCGAGGGGGCGGGTTGGCTCTTTGGATTCGGGATAATTGAACGATCCCCCCATGCCCCCCTTGCCAAGGGGGGGACATGAAATTTTTCCCTCGTCCCTCGTTTCCAGGTTCTACCTGGAAATGATTTTAATTTTTCCCTCGTCCCTCGTTTCCAGGTTCTACCTGGAAATGATTTTATAGAGGCTCTGCCTCAATTTGTAGCTGGAGGCAGAGCCTCGATGAAAGCGTTCCAAGGCTGGAGCCTTGGAACGAGAAAACGAGAAACGAGAAACAGCATATATAGAAACAGCGAACTATGAGCTATCTAACCACTGATGTCGTCATTATTGGTAGTGGAATTGGTGGGTTGAGTTGTGCTGCTCTTTTAGCACGGTATGGCTTTGATGTTACTGTCTGCGAGAGTCATTCTATTGCTGGTGGTGCGGCTCATTCTTTTGAGCGCAATGGGTTTAAATTTGATTCGGGGCCATCGCTTTATTCGGGATTATCTTATAGTCCTTCTCCCAATCCTTTGCGGCAAGTTTTAGATGCAATTGGTGAAGAATTGCCTTGTGCTAATTACGATACTTGGGGTTGTTGTTTGCCGGAAGGGGATTTTGATACATCCGTCGGTGCGGATCAATTTTGTGATGTGCTGATGGGATTTCGGGGTGAGGATGCTGTTAGGGAATGGCGCCAACTTCAGCGGGTAATGGAACCGTTTGCTAAGGCTGCGATCGCTCTCCCCCCCGCCGCGTTACGCTTGGACTTGGGCGCTGTTTTCACCATCGGTCGTTTCGTCCCATCTTTATTCCGACGTGCAACCAATGTTGCTAAATTAACTGGGTCGTTCAGCAAAATTATGGAAGGGGTTGTTAAAGACCCATTTATCAAAAATTGGCTGAACTTACTCTGTTTTCTCTTATCTGGATTACCCGCAGATGGAACAAGCGCTGCCGAGGTTGCATTTATGTTCGCCGATTGGTATCGACCGGGCGTTATGTTAGATTATCCCATCGGCGGAAGTGGCGCTTTAGTCGATGCGTTAGTCAGGGGATTAAATAAATACGGCGGTCAATTGATATTAAACGCTCACGTCGAACAAGTGTTAGTAGAAAATAACCAAGCCGTCGGGGTACGTTTGCGGAATGGGAAAGAAATCCGCGCCAAAAAAGCAGTAATATCGAATGCTTCTGTCTGGGATACGCTCAAATTGTTGCCAGAAGCATCAATCCCAAAACAGTTTCGCCAACAGCGACAAGCAACGCCTGAATGCGATAGTTTCATGCATCTCCATTTAGGCATCGACGCCCAAGGAATAAGACCAGATTTAGCTTGTCACTATATCGTTGTAAATGACTGGTCTGAGGGGGTTACAGCGCCTCAGAATGTGGTTCTAATCTCAATTCCTTCTGTTTTAGACCCATCTTTAGCACCACCGGGAAAGCACGTTATACACGCTTACACGCCAGGAAACGAACCCTACGACTTTTGGCAAGGAATGGATCGCAAAAGTGAAGTATATGCTAAACAAAAGCAGGAACGCGCAGAAGTGATGTGGAAAGCGATAGAGAGAGTTATTCCAGATATTCGCTCTCGTTGCGAAGTGACGCTAGTAGGAACCCCGTTAACTCACGAGAGGTTTTTACGCCGTCACCGGGGTTCCTATGGACCAGCAATTCGCGCGGGAGAAGCTTTCTTTCCGGGAGCGAATACACCGCTTGCAGGACTTTTATGCTGCGGAGATTCGACGTTTCCGGGGATTGGTTTACCCGCAGTTGCTGCTAGTGGAATGATTGCTGCGAATACCCTTGCACCTGTGCAGAAACATTGGGAAATGTTGCAAGAGATTGGGTGTTAAGTTTTTGGTTAGAGAAACCCGGTTTTTTAGAAAAACCGGGTTTATAGGAGAATTATTTCGTTAAGCTTGGTAAAATACCGTATAGGGCAATTCTTGGGCATAGTGCCAGAGCAGATTGTAGCAAGTATCTAGGGGGTCTTGCACGCCAAAGCTCAATGTGTAGATCCGATAATTTCTGTGTGACAAATTTACAAAACCAGCCTTTAAACTGTTAACTACCGAAGGAAATAAGTCATTTTTAGGGGCAAATTGTTTATTAAGAAGGATTACTTCTAAGCACCAAGCGGCTTTTTCACGAGTTCGCCTTTCCCTATCACTACACATTAAATTAATTAAAGCCTTAACAGTGTTAATGACTTCTGAATTTAGGTCTAATCCCAAATCAGTCAGTCTAGAAATTAAGTCATTGTAGAAAGCATCCTGAATTTCTTTTATGACAGTATTGATTTCTTCCAGAACTTCGATAGCTTGCTTGTAGCTGGGATGGCTGCTAGGTGCTATTTTCGTCAATGTTTGGGCAATAAAGGGAGGTTCAAAACCAATATCAAACCGGCTAGTTTGCTTTAGATGTTTAGTCAATGCAGTAATAGCAATATCTAAAATTTCGCCATCTAAGTCACGAAAATTAATTTCCCCTATACCTATAACCGCATCCCATTCTGGCACCAAATCAATTGTCTTGATGGCTGTTATTTTTAGTTCTCCCTTAGCAATTTTCCCTAAGCTACAGGCGGCTATTATTACGCAACATTTATTTTCATTCTTACTATTTTGCAGTATGTCTTCCAAAGCATGAACTGCTTGCTCGTTGTTAGTTCCTATTTTGCCTAATACCTTCATGATTTCATGCTTAGCTTCACCGTATTGGTTGTTATGCAGAAGCCGAATTAGATCCTGAATCAGCATTTGGCGATTAGTATGTTGCAGGGTTACCATAGCTCCCTCTTGAATAAAAGTACGATATTTTACCCAGCCTTGCTGTTCAGGATGGGGGTAACCAAAGCTCCATTTCACTATTTGTTCCAGAATTTCTTCTGCTTTGCAACAATCCCAAAACTCGGCAATTCCCGTAGCGGCTAGAAAATATGCTTGATACCAATAAAAATCATCGCACCCATCCTCAAACTCCACCAAAGCTTTAATAAACTCCTCCTTCTGCTTCCTTAACCACTCCTCTGGTCGCCCCAACCACAGCAATATTACCTCTTTCCACTGCGACTCAAAAATGCGGTATTTATCTGCAACGGGTTTATCTTGATGTTGACGGGGCAGGAAAAAGCCCCAATCATCAATCGCAGTCGCCGCGAAATATTCCTGAAACGTGGGATGGTAGAAAGCGTAGACAGGTTTAAGGGGATTTTTTGCATCTACTCCCACTTGATTCAGCCAGCCAACTTTAAGCGCCAATTGAAATAGAGAACCCTCACCCAATACACCTTTAACAAACTCCATTCGCCAACAAAATCGATTCTCTTGCTTATCAATTGCTTCTTTTGCTAACTCTCCCAACTTGACGTTTAGTTGCTGTCTCTCTTCCGGTGTTATACGAGATTCCTCTTCTTTCCACCTGTAAACTTCCTCCACATACTTCTGGTAAAGTTCTGCCTTGGTATCGGGTAACTTGCCATCTAGCAAATGCCAAATCGAACACAACAGCATTAACCGCAGGGGATTTCTCACCAAATCTTTGATTCGTTCTTTTCCGGGTTGATTTAATGCCTCTTGCAACTGAACCCCTAGTGCGGGGTCACTTTTTTGAAAACCATCATGAATAAACTGCTTGACTTTCTCTTCGCTAAACCACAACGTTCGATAGGTTTGAAAACCATTGAGATCATAAGGATTTGCTTCCCAAACATTCAGCCGACAAGTCAGCATCACAGGCAAATTATGACTCCAATCTGGTATCCATTGATCGATAAATGTGAGAGGATTACCCGACGCAGCCATCTCATCCACGCCATCCAGCAGCAGCCATACCTTCCCAGCAGTTAACTGTTTTTCAAAATTAGCTCTGATTTCCGGCGTGACACTAAATATCACATCTTCCAGCCAACGATTTAGGAGATATTCTTTTAACTGTGGCGCTGGGTTTGGCAAATTTCCCAAAGGTATCCAAATCGGCAAATAATCTGTATTTTCCAATAACCAGAAAGCAATTCTTTGCAGGAGTGTGGTTTTACCCGCACCCGCTTCTCCAATTACTGCAATTTTATTAATTTGATTTGAATTCAGGATTTTGGCAAGAAATTCTTGGTACTCCAGTTTCTCAGTTTCTTCGTAGTCTGGCTGATAAAACCGGGATTTTTCAGGACGATCGTCCCCACTCCGTTTGTCTGGCTTTTTGCCTTCGAATAATGCCAAATCTACATCAATATCCTCGATATTAAATACCATCGCCTTAGCAAGCATCAGCCGATTGGTTGTCAGTTGCTTTTGTTTTTCCAAGCGATCGCGGCAAATCTTGCGCCAGTCTATCGGCGTTTCTGTTGTAGCAGATGATAAGGCACAATCAAAGTCTTGAACAGGCAACCACTGAGAATACTGAGTTTCCAGCCATTTCTGTAAAGCTTTGGATTTGTTGTTTTTTGGCTTTAGTGCAACGCCATTCTGAGAGAATTTATCATATACCTCGGACATGCGCTTTTTATGAGTTCCCAGCGGATTTTCCATCAGCGGCAGTTGTTCGGAAATTTCTGTTAAGCTTTTGCCCAGATTCTGTCTAGCAAATTGTAATAAAAAAGATTCTGTTTCAGCATCAGTCAAATGATTGTCACGGGACATTATTTTTAGAAAGTCATCCCAGTGCCGCCACGATTCCATAATTAATCTGTTCAGCAAGATATTTCAATTATACACGGGCTGACTGGAGAGATCAGTAGGGGCACGGCATTCAACCATCTTCGGGTTAGTTCCAAAACTGACTGATGCCGTGCCCCTACTCTATGGTTGAGGCGATCCGTCTACTTCAAAGATTGCCAAGTAGAAGAATATTTCTACTTGGTTCTACTTCAAGTCGAAACTATTGGGAACTGACTTGCTTATCCGGGTGATTTTTAATGGCATTAACAACCCATTGAACGCTTTTTTGTTGAGATTATGCTTTCAGCCTCGTACCCGATGACTATGAATTTGATCAAATACACCCTGCTCATTCAAGAACCGGAGGTTCAGGTTTTAATTCTACAGGCGCTTATTCTTACTTTACAGTCAGACAATATCCAGCAGAAGTATAAGTTTGTAATTAAAGCCGCGTACATCGACATCAAGGGTATTATCTTGGTATTGTCGGGCGTTCCCTTGCCATTTGTCATTCTTTGGATGGTCCTCCAGGGAACTAATTTAATTATGGAGGATCGCCTGGTTGAGAGCGGTGGGAAGAAATGCGATCGCACCCGCCAAAATCCCAATGATAACCCCGACGATTAAAATCGCGGAGCGCAAGCGGGCACACAAACAAAACCCGCCTACGCGGGTTAAAACAGTCCCGACGATTGAAATCGCGGAGCGCAAGCGGGCACACAAACAAAACCCGCGAAGGCGGGTTTCAAATAGCCTGCGAAGGCAGGCTTCGTTTGTATAGCCCCAGGTTTCAACCTGGGGGCTGGGGGCATTTTGTGGTTATCAATTATTTGCGATCGCTCCCCCACCCGTTCCTAGTTTTCCATATCAGCTTAGAATAGGTTTCCGACGGGCGATCGCTTAAATGATCCTCGACAAATCTGTCGCTTCCGGCGCTAAAATCCAAACTAAAAAGACCGAATCGCGGCGTATAAGAACCCCATTCATAATTATCAGTCAGCGACCAATGCATATAACCAATCATCGGTACGCCTTCATTTTGCAATCTTTGTACTTGTTCAATATGCGCCCTGATAAATTCGCTGCGACTCAGTTGATCTCGACGGTGAGTTGCAACGCTATTATCCGGTTTTCTACGCAATGCCATGCCATTTTCTGCAATTAAAATTGGATAGCCCAATGTTTGCGCGTAGTATTGACAAAAAAAGTGCAATCCTTCTGGTAAAGAACGCCAATCCCACCATTTACTTGTAATTCCACTCATCAACCAACCGCGAAAATCTTTGTTTTCAAACTCAAAATCCGAAAACACTGGTATGCGGAATATATGCGCGATGAATGGGTCATAATAATCGATAGCAAGATAATCAAAAACATCTATCCGAGGAGATACTTCTAATTCGTGCAAATAAACGTCCAAATGTTTAACATCAAAATTGCGATGACCCCAGGAATTAGCAGCTTTGTGAACCAATTGTCCGAGTCGATAAGGCAGGTTGCGACGGAAAGGTAAATTGGCATTGCGAAGCGCATCATCCAAATGTTTAGCATTGCTGTATGCGTATTCTGGCAAATCTTTAGCCTTGATTTGTTGTCGTTTTAGAGTCAACAAATCCCAGATTGCTTTTTCCGACCAATATAAGTCGCTACAGTAAGTATTTAGCGTAACTTGGGGACTTGTCCAACCTTGGGCGGCATAGATGTCGTGAATGCAATTATAAGCCCGGACGTGGGCGGCTAGAAGGTGGTTATACGCGGGGAAAAGCGACCAAATTCCACCCTCCGATCCGGCTGGAAATTGACCGCTGATGTAAGTATTAGAAACCAAAATATTGGGTTCGTTAATCGTGATATACCAGCCAATGGGTGGAAGTTGATAATCGTCGATTAAACGACGATTGATATGGGTTACCGTGACGCGGACATATTCAATAAAACAATCGATGGTGTCTTTTGATAGCCATGCATCCATTCCCAACCAAGCGGGATGGGTAAAATGATGCAGCGTTACAATGGGTTCTAATCCAGAACGACGACAAGCAGCAATCATTGCGGCGTAGTTGTCTAACGCTGCGGTATCAAATGCAGGCGCGGGGGCTGGATTAATATTAGTAGAAGGTTGAATTCGCGCCCATTCTATTCCTAAGCGAAAGGCATTTAATCCCAGCTTTTGGCAGGTTTGAAAATCTTCTTCGTAGCGATGCCAAAATTCTGCCGCAGTTCCGGTTTGCATCACCTTTCCTTGGTGTTCCCAAAGCGACCAATTATTTTGAGGTTGTCCTGTACCGTTGTAACCTCCTTCACTTTGGTAACCTGATGTAGCGACTCCCCAGAGGAAATCTTGATTGGATGATGTTTGAGTATTTTGCATGGTTGTTGAGTGCGGTGAAAGCAATTTCTATATTTTTAGGTAGGGGCATACAAATGTATGCTTCTACCAAGATAGATTTCCCTGATGAATGCGATCGCCACCACAAAGGATGAAAAGGATGAAAATATTTCTGTTAGCTGGAGGCGGAGCCTCCGGTGGACGTTCCCAGGTGGAACCTGGGAACTAGAGAGACGAGAGAGAGAGTATCTGTGACCAATTAGCCATTAGCCATTAGCCATTACCGAATATGCGATCGCCAATCCTTCAGAATGAATTCAGCAATATTCAAAGCAGCACGAGGTTTGCCTAATTCTAAGGCAGCTTGACGCATTTGGGTCAGACGATCTGGACGTTTTAAAAGGTACTGTACTGCTGGGGCGACCATTTCCATTAATCGCAATTGTACGCCTGCGCCTGCGGCTGCGATCGCATCTGCATTTTGTTCTTCCTGTCCGGGCAATGGATCGACAATAATTGTAGGCGTTCCTCGTGCTAAAATCTCGCTGGTAATCAGTCCTCCTGCTTTGGTAATAATTAAATCGCTCGCTACAATCAAATCATCTACATAATCTATCGGCCCTAATTTTCGCAATTTGACTTGGGGACTATCGGTCAAATCTGCTATCGCTTCCAACAAATCTTCATTTCGTCCAGGCGCAATTACCAACATTAATGGACTCGGACTTTCTAACAGCGATGAGATAATTGAACGCACCCGCCTATTGTTGAGTCCGCCGCCAAACAGCGTGACAATGGGGACATCTTGTGGTAGGTTGTGACGCGACCGCATTTCCTCTTTCGATTTCGGTTGGAGTACTTCCAATTTGATTGGAATTCCCGTTACGTGCAAAATTGCAGGATCGACTCCCCGCTGCTTTAAGAGATTTGCACCCAAATCGTTTGCCAGAAAATAGCCATCTATACCGTAATTCAACCAAGTACTGTGGGCAACTAAGTCTGTAACGACGACATATTGCGGCTTACTCGTTTGATCTTCTGGTTCTAACAATTGTAACAAGCGAGTGGGGATTTGTTGTACGCAAACGATAACATCCGGATCCCTTTCTCGCAGCAATCTTCCCAAGCGTCTAAAGAAAGGAAGTTCCAGTTTTGCCCAAGTTAAATTGCTATCGAGGGATTTTTCTAAATCGTCAATATCGCTGCCTTCGTAGACAGCTTTGTATAGTTGGGGAAATTTTTCGCTCGATTCTTTATAAGCTTGGACAACCGCATTGCGATAGATAGATCTAGCGTAGGCTAGGGCATCTTCGCTTTGCACTTCTACATCTGGGAAATGGGAAAATGCTTGGCTGAGTGCTTTAGCAGCGCTGATATGTCCCGATCCCAAGGAAGCATATAAAATGAGAATTTTTGTCATAGGTGTGTATCCGATTGAGTTGGTGCGATCGCTCCCAGACTCCATTGATGCTATCGCAATTAGGCCGGGAGAAATCTGGTTTCTTTAACAATACCTTCTCCAAATCCGACACCCTTAAGGGTGCGGCTATACAAACAAAGCCCGCCAAAGCGGGCTGTAAGAATTTTAGCCTGCTACGCCTTGCTTTGTTTGTGTAGCCCCAGGCTTTAGCCTGGGGGCGTTTCAGAAAATTGGCGAAGGTATTTATTTAAGAAACCGGGTTTCTGAGGCTCTACAATATAAAATCGTCCCGATTGCAATGCTAACACCCTAATGACCGACAAGCTCAAGCCAGACTGGGCTGGAGACGATTTCCTCTCCCGCTGCGTCAACGTTTTAATCCAAACAAAGCCAATTTATGCCGTAATGAAACAGCAAGCGCGGCAAGTTATAGTCAAAACAGCCGAAAAAAACGGCATTCCCTGGCGAAAAAACTGCGAAGCACTCGCCGTATCCAACGTCAAACAACAGCTTGAGCAAATTACCAACCCCAATATTACCTATCCCGATTACTACCAAGTTCCTTTTCACGCTTACAACGAAGGTAATTTGTGTTGGCAAGCCGCATTTGAAGCTGAGTCCGCTACCTATGCAATGGCATTAAGAGTATGGCCTACTGAACAGATTACTTGGGAAGAAGCCCAAGATAGATTGCGCGGCAGTTTTCATCAAGTTTTAGCTACCCACGCCCCAAAGCAAGTGCGGGATATTTTAGATATTGGTTGTTCTGTGGGTATTTCAACTTTAACCCTGCATCGTTACTATGAAAAAATCCAAGATACACCACCCCGCACAGTTGGATTAGATTTATCTCCCTACATGTTGGCAGTAGCACAGAATCGCGATACAAATAGAGAAATTTCTGCCTGGATTCACGGCAATGCAGAGAAGACAAATTTACCATCAGAAAGCTTTGATTTAGTCACGCTGCAATTTGTCACCCACGAATTACCGCGCCAAGCAACTCAAGCCATTTTTCAGGAAGCTTTTCGGCTATTGCGCCCCAGTGGTTGTTTAGCAATTGTCGATAATAACCCCAAATCTCCGGTAATTCAAAACCTGCCGCCAGTACTTTTTACCTTAATGAAAAGTACGGAACCTTGGTCAGATGATTACTACACCTTTGATTTAGAAGCAGCGATGCGAAAGGTAGGATTTGAAAATATCGTCACCGTACCCAGCGACCCGCGCCATCGTACAATTATTGGTCACAAACCAGGTCGATAATTTAAACGAATCCCTTACTATTGTTCAGAGCTTGCACCAACCATTAAACCGCCAGAGAATAAATTCACGGGCTTTTAGCAGAAGTCCTCTTAAGAGGACTATAAAGCCTCTTCAGTCCACTTGAGTGGACTTGAGCTATCAGCCGTGGACTTGAGTCCACGGCGGGCAGAAAACGCCAGCGTAAGATCTCAATAGGGATGATTAAATTCTTTTTACTTTTCCACAATCAGGACTAAAGTCCTTACTACAAACCTATGCAATTACAAGCTTTAATTTTCGACGTTGATGGAACTTTAGCCGACACCGAACGCGATGGACATCGAGTCGCGTTTAATCGCGCCTTCGCATCGGCTGGATTAGATTGGAATTGGTCGATTGAATTGTATGGCGAATTGCTATACGTCGCTGGAGGAAAAGAACGGATTCGCTTTTATTTGGAAAAATATCGTCCTGAAATTACCATGCCCGATGATGGTTTTATTGCTGAATTACATGCTAATAAAACCAAGCATTATCGAGAAATATTAGCCGGGGGTGAAATTCCCTTACGTCCAGGGGTGAAGCGATTGATTGACGAAGCGAGAACTCAGGGGGTGAGATTGGCGATCGCTACCACCAGCGCCTTACCCAACGCCGTTGCTTTACTAGAACAAACCCTCGATCCATCTTGGTTTGAAATCATCGCCGCTGGCGATATTGTCCCCGCCAAAAAACCCGCCCCTGATATCTATCATTACGTGCTAAAAGAAATGAATTTAGAGGCAAAAGATTGTCTAGTTATAGAAGATTCTCATCACGGGCTTTTAGCTTCCACTGGCGCAAGTTTACCCACGATTGTAACTTTCAATGATTATACCCAAACCCATGATTTTTCCGGTGCTTTATTAGTGGTAAATCATTTGGGAGAACCAGAACTTCCTTGTATCGTCGTAGTTGGTGAAATTGGCGATATCAGTTATTTGGAGCTAGAAACTCTGAATCGTCTGCGTTGAGGTGGTCTATACTAAAGAAGCACAAGCGCAAATAAAGGAACTCGTCATATGCACTTGCTACGAATTCAAGTCCCTGACTTTCGCGGCTTAAAGGACATTGACATCACGTTTGAAAAGGAATTTAATCCCAGAATTTTCCCACTTGGCAGTCAAAATGGCGGTGGGAAAAGTACCCTTTTGCAATTAATTTTTGTCTTACTACATTGTTCTAGAGATCCCGAAAGGAAAATTTTTTTAGAAAATCTGCTTTGGGGATTCAAAATTACCGCCGACAAGTCAGACAAAAAAGTACTAGCCACTATTGAAATTTGGCATCAAAATCAAAGTTTTAAAATTGAGTTTTTTGCTTATAGAGATTTGTACCTTAGAGAGCTATTAAATTGCAGTGAACAAAAAATAAACGATGATGAGGATATTAGATTTTCTGCTTCAATAGAATTAGAAGAAGTTAGGAACAAAATTTTAAATTTGGAAAAAGGAGTCAGCGATTTAGAAAATAGTCTTGATCGATTAAAAGAAATAAAAAGAATTGAAAATTATGACGATAGGCTTATGAATATTATAGAGGAAAGTAGGTATATTTTAGAGTCGGGATTAACAATTTATTCAAATAAACTTGATAGTTCGATGCTCAAGAATTTTCCATCTTTTGAAGATGTTCAAGAAGACGTGCAAACAACATTAAATTTTTATAAACTTCATCTAAAAACACTGTATGAAAAAAGCAAACAAATTGAAACTACTTCGCAAAAAGCATTGAAATATATGCAATCAAACAACCTAATTTATATATGTAATTATTCTAGTAATAAAAAAGAAAAAGAATCAGCCTTAATTTGTAATATCGATAATCTAAATATCACCGAAGCAGAAACTTTTTTAAAGGAGTTATCACAAAAAGTATTTATGGCAGCTCCACCAACTCAGGTTTTTCTTTTTCTTTCTCAAGAGCAGAGAAAACAGTTGTTTACACAACACAGTAATAATTATTATTTTTCCATTAAAGCTGCAAAATCTAAACTACCAGGCTTTTTTACTTATGATTTTCTTCCTATAGAACTCCTAATTAAAGTCTTTATAGGTGCGCGAGATCAAGATTTCCAAGAAGCTATAGAAACAGGCGAGTATGGTAATAGTTATAAAGCGCTGAAAAATGAATTAAACAAAATGTTAGTTAACAAAAAGATAAATATAGATAAAGATCTGTCTGGAGTAACATTCAGATTAGATAAAAACGGCGAAGATATAGAACTTTATCCAGAAGATTTAAGTCATGGCGAACTGAAAAGACTTAGTATCTATATGTGGCTCAAGTACCGTAACATAAAAGATGCTATTGTTTTAATAGATGAACTTGAAATTGCTTTGCACCCAGATTGGCAATATCAAATCATTTCAGATTTGATAGAATGGGCGTCCAGTAATCAGTATATTCTGGCAACTCACTCATACGAATTATGCCAAGCTGTCACACCTGCTCATGTTAAGGAAATTGAGCCAAAACTTATAAAAAAAGAAGCCTAATATTTTAATATGAGCCTTGATGCAGAACAGCTACAACGACACTGTGAAACAATTATTCAATCTCGGAGAATCAAAAATAAAATCGTTGTGCTGTGTGAAGGCGATATTCCCAAGCTTCAAGGTAGACCATCACCTCAATCTTATGGAAGAATGGAGGAAATGCCTGATGCGAACTTTTATAAAGCATGTGTTCCCAGATGGTGGAGTCAGCGAAAACCAGAATTTTTTAACTGTGGCGATCGCCAAGATGTAATAGACACCTACTTCACTCTTTTAAACCTACACTCTAAAGATAGCAGTAACTCATATTTAACCCCAGAAAAACTTTTTGCCATTGTCGATCTAGATCTGCAAATACAAGCCATTGATAATTATATTTTTTCAGATACAGAAGCTATTTTCTGCGAGCTTTACGAAAAATCAAAAATGAAAGCAGAAAACGCAGCACAGCATCGGATATGGGTTACAGGTTTAATTCATAAAGAATCTTACTTTCTTGCCCCTGCACTTCAATCAATATTTGATAATTCTCATAATTTCCCAATCTATAAAGGCAATTCCGTTCTACTGCAAGCAATTTATATAGATATGGCGGATGCAATTGGTAACGACTCCGATTTACAGAATCACTTAAAAATAGCAGTCGATCGGATTAGTTACTGCTGTGGATTAGACTGTGCAGGATTAGAAAACTTACGCGATTCTTGGAAAACTGAATTTCAAAATACTAAAGATGAGATGCGACAGGAAGAATTGATCCTGGCTTTATTAACGATTAAAAAAGCAAAGGAATACTGGAACCAAATTCAACCATCTAGTGATTGGACTCGTCCTGCTCAAGTATTTAGAGAGCAACTATCTTTAGAAATAGGAAGATTTTACTCACATCAGAGTAGCGACGCTAAGTATCATATTTCGTTTTTCTTAGAAACTTTATACGAGTTTGTTTAAGCGATCGCTCAAACCCTTAAAGCCTAACCAAAACTTGCCACTCCTACAGGACGTTCGATCGTTAGATTTTTGCGATCGCGCCTGATACGATCTATTTGCTGAAGCGTTTCTGCTGTCAGGTAACTTGTTCCACAATTTGGACAGCTAACCACAGGGACATTTTCAATGACTAACAAATCCTGTCCCTTGCCATAAGTTCTAGCTAGCCGACGAATGCGTGCCTTTGAATATCCGCAGACATCGCAAGTTGTTGTATCCATTGGTTCAGAGTGCATACACTGTAATAATAACAACTTTACCCGTTACACCCAGTTTAGCAACCACTTCTACCGGAGCGCCATCAATCGAAAAACCACTAATTCTATATTTCCATTCATCTGTATCTCTGTCCTTTTGGCGTTCCAGAATTTCACCTGTGAGTATAGCTTCCTCAACATCTGCAAGCATTAAATTGTCGTCAGCCATTTCCTCATCAGCGTGGAGCGTCATTACATACTGTTGCTGGCGAATTTTCTGACGCATTTGCTGTAATATCTGCTCAAACACCGCCGTTTTCCTTCCTCACACATACACTGCTAATGACTGAAATTATCTAAACTTATTTTAAATCAAAGTTACTTCGTTAGAGGGATGCGATCGCACACTCTATCCATTGATAGATTTCCCCAAACCAGGCTCTATCTTAGGGTTCTATTCAACATCAGAAAAATTGCCTAACCTAATCCTAGAGATCAAAAGGAAAAAACTATGACAACTAACGTTTCTGGTGACATCAACAAGAGTATTAACTGGTCAATCTGGATGGGCGTTCTCCTAATTGTATTGGGAATAGGTGCGATCGCAGCCCCCGCTGTCTCTACAATCGTTGCTGAGACTTGGTTTGCTTTAATCTTGGCTAGCGGCGGAGTCGCCAAAATTGTCCACGCATTTCAAACTCGCGAAAACGGCTTTATCTGGAAGCTTTTATTAGGCGCACTTTACATTGCGACTGGTGTAATGCTGTTTTTCTACCCTTTGACAGGTGTTCTAACGCTGACTTTGTTGTTGGGTAGTTTCTTACTCACAGAAGGTACTTTTGAAATCATTCTCGCCTTCCGCTTGCGTCCTCAACAAAACTGGACTTGGGAACTTGCTAATGGCATCATTACTATTCTGCTGGGTGCAATGATTTGGTTCCAATGGCCTTTTAATGCACCTTGGCTGATCGGTACGTTTGTTGGTGCTAGCGTTTTGTTCAGCGGCGCTTCCCGCGTCATGCTGTCGTTGAATGCACGTAATGCTCTCAATCAATCTGACACTACTGCAAGTGCTTAATTGATAGGTTCAGAAACCGGGTTTTTCTAACAATACCTTCGCCAAAATCCCACACCCTTAAGGGTGTGGCTATACAAACAAAGCCCGCCAAAGCGGGCTGAAATTGTTACAGCCCGCTTTGGCGGGCTTTGTTTGTGTAGCCCCAGGCTTTAGCATGTCGGCGTTTCTATACAAACAAAGCCCGGGAAGGCGGGCTGCATTGTTTTGATTTGAGCCTGCTTTGGCAGGCTTCATTTGTGTAGCCACATGCTTTAGCATGTCGGCGTTTCTATACAAACAAAGCCCGCTTTGGCGGGCTGCTTTGTTTTGATTTGAGCCTGCGTAGGCAGGCTTCATTTGTGCAGCCACATGCTTTAGCATGTCGGCGTTTCCATACAAACAAAGCCCGCTTTGGCGGGCTGCATTGTTTTGATTTGAGCCTGCGTAGGCAGGCTTCATTTGTGTAGCCACATGCTTTAGCATGTCGGCGTTTCTGATTAATTGCTACATTTTTTGCTGCAATGCTCGATTAACTGCACTGAGAATTGCTAACAACGACGCGGCTACTATATTCGAGTGAACCCCGACGCCGTGCAAGGTTCCTCCGATCAGATCGGTAGCAATTTCTACGTATGCGATCGCACGCGCATCGCTCCCCCCAGAAAGCGCCCTTTCCTCATAATTATGCAACCGCAAACCCAAATTCAGCCCATTCAAAAACGCATCGATTGGGCCATTTCCTCGCCCGCTAATATTGACAATTTTCCCATCCATTTGCAACGTCGCCGCAATCGCCTCGCCTTCTTCAAATAAATCGTGAGCAACGTACTTCCACGGCGAACAAGCTTGCAAATATTCCTGCTCAAAAAGTTGCCAAAGGTCTGATGAGGACATTTCTTGACCGCGCGCATCCATTTCCCGCTGTACAATCTGGCTAAACTCAATTTGCAACCGACGCGGCAAGATTAAATTGTAATCTCGTTCCAACAAAAAGGCGATGCCGCCTTTCCCAGATTGACTGTTAACCCGCACAATTGATTCGTAAGTTCGTCCCACATCCGCCGGATCGATCGGTAAATATGGAACTTGCCAAATTGCATCCGGTTTCTGTACTGCAAAGCCTTTTTTAATCGCATCTTGATGCGAACCTGAAAATGCAGTAAATACCAAATCTCCCACATAGGGATGGCGAGGATGAATCGGCAATTGGGTGCAATCTTCGATCGTTCTTGCGACTTGGTTAATATTAGAAAAATCTAACCCTGGATGGATGCCTTGGGTGTAAAGATTCAAAGCCAATGTTACCAAATCCACATTCCCCGTGCGTTCGCCGTTACCGAACAAACATCCCTCGACTCGATCTGCACCTGCCATTTGAGCCAGTTCTGCTGCGGCAACTCCACACCCGCGATCGTTGTGCGGATGTACGCTTAAAATTACCCCCTCTCGTCGTTCTAAATTGCGGTGCATCCACTCAACTTGATCGGCGAAAATATTCGGAGTCGCGACTTCAACCGTCGCCGGAAGGTTGATAATCGCTTTATGTTCTGGCGTTGGTTGCCAAATATTCAGAACTGCATCGCAAATTTCTTTGGCAAAGTCGAGTTCTGTCGCCGTAAATGTTTCGGGTGAATATTGGAAATACCATTCAGTATCAGTCTGTGCTGCGGCAAGTTCTACGAATAGTTTTGCTGCTGAAACTGCAAGGTTTATTGTTCCCTGCCGATCCAAATTAAACACAGTCCGACGAAATACAGGAGACGTGGCGTTGTACAAATGTACAATTGCTCGCTTTGCACCTTGCAAAGATTCAAACGTGCGGCGAATTAATGATTCTCGCGCTTGCGTCAATACCTGAATCGTCACGTCGTCGGGAATTAATTGATGTTCGATCAGATAGCGGACAAAATCAAAGTCAGTTTGTGAAGCGGAAGGAAAGGCAACTTCGATTTCTTTGAAACCAATATCCACTAACATCTGGAACAGCCGCAATTTGCGTTCGACGTTCATCGGTTCGATTAAAGCTTGGTTACCGTCTCGCAAATCTGTACTTAACCAAATTGGTGGATCGGTTATTGTTTTAGCAGGCCAGGTGCGGTTGGGCAAGTTAATTGGGGCAAATTGGCGATATTTTGTAGCGGGATTGTTCAGCACGATCGTTTCTTCCTTTTTGTTCGATATTTGTCAGATATTGTGGCGAAAATAGGGCTGTCAGTTTGCCAAGAAAACCAAGTCTGACAACCCAAAAACAGTCGCAGCAACATCCCAAGTGCTTGATGCAGTCGCATAAGAATCTCCAATTGCTAATTGCTAATTGCTAATTGCTAATTGCTCATGTTTATGTCCGTGGGAAGCATAGTAGCGCTGTCTTCCGCAGCGGCTTCCCCCACTGATAAAAACTTGATTGAAATGGTGAAAAAATTATTTGCGCCCAAGGCGCAGCAGCAGCCCCAGCCCCAGCAGAAGGCTAGTCAGGTGATGTAAAGATGGCTGCTTTGCAAACATGATTTAGAACCTTAACTTGTATGCATCATAGCTGGAGAAGCGTGTAGAGGTCAAGCGCCTGTGCGTTCGCTTGTGCCATTCCCCAACTGCACCGAGGCTCCGCCTCTGACGCACTCTTTCCCAGGCGGTCGCCTGGGAACCAGAGGCGAGAACCAGAGGCGAGACGCGAGAGGCGGGACGTAAATTTTTATTAAATTGTTAAAATGGTAGCTTATGCTACAGAATTTTCTGGTATCTTAATTAGTAGAAGGTCACCAAGCGAATCAGGAAGAAGGAGAAACACAGTATGTCTACTCAAGATCAAGCTCGCGCCCTGATGATGCGTCACCATCACTGGATTAAGAATCGACAGCAAGCGATGCTGGGACGTGCGGCGGCTGAATTTCACCTGTCTGTTGATGATGAGTACTGGACTCATACCCAAGGCAAACCAGAACCCAGTTTCCGGGCAAGCTATGACCGCAGTAATGCCGCTTTGAGTTAGGCGCTCTTAATTGACGGGATGGAGGGAAGCAATTTTTCTGGCATCAGTCTTGGACTCGGCTGAATAATTTAACAATCTTTTATAGAGCGGGAATTTTTTTCAGGGTGTTGTTTTGTGCAAGCAACGCCCTTAAATTTTTGACGCGATCGCTGATAACTGCTTGCACCATCGTGGTAGCGTTAAATTGTGCAACCCTTGAACTGCTTCGAGGTTGATTTACCATGCCTCTGCTAGAATCTGAAAACAAATATCCCGACTGCCTGTCGATGAAATTAGAAGCAATTCCAGTAACTGATCAGCAGGAACTGGACTTGTATTTGACTTTAGAATTTAACCAACAGTGGGAATCTTTACTCGGTGGTCGCGTCAAGTTCGGGCTAAAAGGTGGTGAATTAAAGCTCAAGAGCGAAGGTGGAGAATTCTCTTTAGCATCTGGTGAACTGATCGATGCTTTTTGTCAGGTAACGACAAAGGATTTAAACGAAAATCCGGTTTGGGTTTTTGAAGTCAAGCCTTTGAAAGGTTTACTGCATCAGGTGAAACTGGGAACTTTGAAGGTAACCGAAAAACCCTGTCGTTTTGCAGCCTCGTTTGAAGTTTCGCCGCCAGATATTTCTGTAACCGATGCTGAAGGCTTATGGCGACATGATATTAGCCCGAATCAACATGCAGTAATAGAAAGAAAACTGGTTGTTTTTCTATCTTCAGCTAAATTACAGCCTTATCTGAGTCAAGCGCAGTTATGCTACGAGTGTTCTCCCAGTTTTAGTGCAGTTGAAAATTCTTCAAACTTGGAACAACTTCAAGAGCTAATCCACCACATTAGCGAAGCTAAAACTAACGATTTTCTGGAACTGGCGCAAATTGCTGCCCTCGATTTGACCAGAGATTTTGCTGGCGGTAACTTGCTTGGGGCTAATTTAAGCAAGGTTGATTTGAGCGGTGCTAATCTTTGCCGTACCAATCTCCGGGGTGCAGATTTAACCGATGCAGATTTGAGCGAAGCTAACCTGAGCGGTGCTATACTCAGCGGTGCAGATTTGAGCGGTGCTTATTTGGAAAATGCTGATTTGAGCTATACAGACTTGCACCGTGCCAGTTTGGCGCTAGCCAATTTGGGGGGTGCAGATCTGTGCGGGGCTAATCTGCGCGAAACTAATCTGAGTAACGCTAATTTGAGCGGTGCAAATGTGAAGTCAGCCCAATTTGGCAACAACCCTGGACTTTCTCAGGAGCTAAAGCAGAACTTGAGCCAACGGGGAGCAATTTTTGAGGATTTGTAAGGGTTTTACTGGCTTTAAGAAGGGAAAAACGGGAAATTTCTTCCCCTTTCTCCCCTTTCATTCGTTGCTCTATTTAAGAGCGATCGCTATTCACTATTTTTTTATTCGTAGCATTATTGCTAATAATTAAGCTCAGAAAATATACTCAGGCTTTAAAATTTTTTTTTGGCATGGGGAGGCAATTGCTCAAAACATCTTAATTTAATACCTATAAATTATATTGTGTTTTTATAAAAATTTAACATGGATTCAGTATTTTTACAGTTAAAACTTTCTGGAACTTCAGAGTATGCTTAGAAGCACCAATAAACCCAAAAGAAAACGGGTGTGTTAATGTTAAACGTGACCAGGGAAACAAGGAGGACTATTGAAGGATATTATTCGGATCTACCAACTACTTACGACCGCAACCAGAGAAAATTGAGGTTGTTAACTTAGTAATTTAACCAAAATTTTTCAGCAGCTACCGATTTAAAAAGTTTAACAATTTGGGCGCAATTGGGATTGTACTTTTAATCAAAAGACCGGGTCAATTTTGCATGAAACTATCAGACTGCTCAAATTCTGGGTAGTTAGATTCAAGAAAGCGTCAAAAAAAATATGCCAGTTTGAGCAAAATGGCATCTACCTTTCTGCTGTGAATCATCCTTCTTGATCGGGTGGATATAGGAAAAATTAAGTAATTTGAGGAATCCCAGAGGAGGTATTAAAAATGAATCTGATTAATTGTCAGCCAATTAGTAGTTTTGAGCCAACCAAGAATAGATTTGGTTCCCTAGTTAAACCAACAGCTAAACTAGGTTCTGTTTCTCTGATAATGCTGCTGCTGACTGGAGGTAATCCACCTGCTTGGGTTGCGGGATTGACCTTGGCACTGACTATGGCATTGGTTACTAAAAGCAAGAACAACAAAATCGAAAATCTTCAAGAACTGTTGAAAAAAACTAAAGACTTTGCGGGTGCAAACTTGAGGGAAGTTAATCTCAGCAATGCCAATCTCAGGAATGTAGATTTGAGCGATGCCAACCTCAGAGGTGCTGATTTGAGCAATGCCGATTTAAGATATGCCAACCTGAGAATTGCCGATTTGGGTAATGCAAACCTGACCAATGCTGACCTGCGGGATGCCAACCTCAGCGTTGCTTACCTTAAAGGTGTCAACTTGCACGATGCTGACCTTCGCGGTGCAAACTTGAATGGTGCTAATTTGCACAATGCCAACCTCAGGGATGCCAATTTGAACAATGCCAACCTCAGGGATGCCAATTTGAACGGTGCTAACTTATGGGGTGCTAGTGTAAAAAATACCAATTTGAGCCGCGCTAATGTAAAGAATGCTCGATTTAAAAATAACTTAGGACTTTCTGAAGAAGTGAAGCAGGATTTGAAGCAACGCGGCGCTATTTTTGAGAATGCTTCAGACGAGCTTTTTGAAGTTTTGACCAGGGTTTAAATTCAACAGCGCGTCTACATCGGTATTTTTCCAGCATAATTTAGACAGGACTTACGCAGGTCGAAACCATCACCAAAGTTTCTTCCTAAATCTCTCGCTTCCCAATCAACGATTTTTCAGAGAAACTTTGGTGTTTGCGTCAGTCCTGATGGTGTTTCCTAGGAGCAATCCCCCCGTGGTTGCCCCAACTATTAGGAGATGTTGCGTCAGTCCTGTTGCCATAGCGATCGCTCGAACTTTAGAGTTACTTAAAAGAGCGATCCCTTCCCGTGCCGCAGGCATATCGCATCACCAATCCCTTGAGGTTTTCTTAGTCGCCGTGAACACACCATTCGGTTGAATCATTACAGCTTCAGTCACAATTCCAGCGGCATCTTGGGTGAATTTAATACTAAATCCGGATAAACCCTTCAGATTAAATTCACTGTCTTTGTAAGGAACTAATTCGTAATCTGGTTGACCCGTTAATGAGGCAATTAATCTCTCGCCTCTTAAAGAGATTGTGAGAGTTTCTCCCGCCAGCTCATATTCACCCACAAATTTTGCCAAAAAGCTGACTTCGGTCATGCTTTTTTCAGGCATCCGAGTAAATACAGCATCTTTCAAAATCGGTTCCATTGGCACGTAGAGGCTGGTAACATCGCCTTTTTTATCCGTCACGAAAGATATCAATTCAGGCGGCATATCAAACATTTCTCCCACTTCCGAGTAAGATGCAAAAGTATCGTAGTGATAGTGCTGGAGTTGAGAGACAATTGAATTATAAGTTGAGATTAAATTATCGTCTTTGAGTTCAACTGAAATAATTCCATAGGCGGGATGTTCGTAATTGCCTGTATAATCTTCTAAAGGATGGGAGGGTTGGGTTCCAGGTTTGCATTCTGCTGCGATTTTTTCTTTGGCTTTGGTTGTAGATTCTTTGCCCTTAGCGACTCTTTCTTTGCGCCGATCGTTCCAAGCAACTGGCTCCAAATTCAGCAAGCGATCGCATACATAATAAGTCACAATAGAATGCAGTGGACTCGCGTTTAAATTCGTCAAAACCACAACCCCTATATTGTCTTGAGGCAGCAGGGTTGTCAAGGCAGAAAATCCATCAATTCCCCCTCCATGTTGCACAATTTTATAGCCTCTGTAAGCATAGATAGCCCATCCCAAACCATAACTGGGATTCAAAACTTCGCGCTCTTCCTGGGGGTTGGGTTCTACAATCTGTGGCGTATACATCTGCGTTAGATTGCTGGGTGAAATCATTTGTTTATCCCCAACCTTGCCCCCATTTAAATGCAGTAAAAGCCACTGCGCCATCTCAGTAATGTTGGAATTTATACAGCCAGCAGGGCCAACAACGTCAATATTGAGAAAGGGAATTTCTTTGACTTCCTCATTTTTATGTAGGTAGGGACAAGCAAAATCATCAGTTTTTTGGGACGCTTCTACGGAAAAATTGCTGTTGACCATTCCCAAAGTCTGCAAAATTTCCCGTTGGACAAATTCTTCCCAAGTACAACCTGCTATTTCACCGACTAAGTAACCCGCCGCAAGATACATTAAATTATTATATTGAAAAACAGTCCGCAGTTCGTGGGTGGGTTCCAGATATTGCAAGCGGTTGATGATTTCTTCCCGGGTGAAATGAGTTCTATACCACATCGCATCGTGACGGGGTAAACCCGACCGATGGGTGACTAAATCCCGGGGGGTTATATGTTCGCTGGCGTAGGAATCGTAAAGTTTAAAAGTAGGGAGATAATTTCTAACGGGTTTATCCCAATCTAATTGACCTCGGTCAACTAAAATACCCATAGCCATTGTGGTAAATGCTTTGGTGCAAGAACCGATAGCAAAAAGGGTTTTGGGCGTGACTTTTAAGTTGTTTTTGATATCCCGCAAACCGAAACCTTCGCCAAAGATAATTTGGTTATCTTTGACGATAGCGATCGCCAGCCCCGGTACGTTCCACTCTGGCATCGTATGATTGATGAATTCGCTCAGACCTTGCATGGGAGACTCCCTTCCCTACTCTCACCAGTTTATCTGATCCTAGAAGTCTGACCCTGCGATATATTCTTACAGTAATGGCTGTTAGTCGCGCTTCGCCCTCAGCGAATTCAGCATGGTTTCCGTTAAAGTGGGAAAGCGCCTATACAGCGAGTTAAATTATCTTCTGGTACGGCACAATTTTTTCAGGTCGAAGCATGGGGTATCGCTCAATGGTCGGTGCTAGCAATCCCAAACCCAACTCAATAGTCAAACCCGCTACAAGTATATTCCTCTCAGGTTTACTGGTGCTGACCGGCGCAGAAGTTAGTTTTGCCCAAACCCGTAGCAGAGTAACCCAAACCACTGCTACCCGTTGTCCCCAACCAGAACCTTATACTTTAGGCGCAGGCGATCGCATCCAATTAGATGTATTTAATGTGCCAGAATATACCCGTGAATACCAAATTCTCCCCGATAGTACGGTCAACTTGGCACTCGTCGGTCGCGTATCGGTAGCAGGATTGACTCTGGAACAAGCATCTAACGTCGTGCGGACGCGATACGCACCCTTCCTCAGACGACCTATTATTACCGTCATCTTGGTTGCGCCCCGCCCCCTGAATGTGGCAGTATCCGGGGAAATTACGCGCCCTGGTTCCTACAGCATCCCCATCACGGCTGGAGGTTCGGGGATTCAATTCCCGACGATAACTCAGGCGCTGACCCAGGCTGGAGGCATCACCCAGTCGGCAAATTTACAAGGGGTGCGGGTGGTTAGACCCGGACGGGGAACGATCGCGGTTAATCTTTTGTCCTTGCTGCAACAAGGGGATCAGTGTCAAAATATCGCTTTGCGCGATGGAGACAGCATCTTTATTCCCACCGCCGCTAGCATTAACCCGGCAGCAGCTTCCCAACTTGCCACGGCTAGTTTTGCCCCCGCTGGCAATCAACCGATTAACGTTGTCGTTGTTGGTGAAGTGACTCGTCCCGGTCCACAAATTGTCCAACCAGATCAAACCGGCGCCCTCCCTACGATATCGCGGGCGCTGCAAGTGGCTGGTGGCATTCGCCAATCTGCGGATATTAGTCGCATCCAGGTACGTCGGGCAACGCGGGGTGGAAGGCAACAAGCAATTAGCGTCAATCTGCAACGATTGTTGCGTGCTGGCGATCGCTCTCAGGATTTAGTCTTACAACAGGGCGATACCATCGTCGTTCCCACTGCTACAACTGCCAATCCAGCCCAAGCCCTCGATTTAGCCGCCGCCAGCTTCGCCCCCACCACGAATCAACCGATAAATGTCGCCGTTGTAGGGGAAGTGACTCGTCCCGGTCCACAAGTCGTCCAGCCAGATCAATCCGGTGCCGTCCCTACCGTGTCGCGGGCGCTGCAAGTCGCTGGGGGTATTCGCCAATCTGCCGATATTAGTCGCATCCAGGTACTTCGACCGACGCGGGGCGGCGGACAACAAGTCTTTAACGTCAATCTACAACAGCTGTTGCGTGCTGGCGATCGCTCTCA
>NZ_BLAY01000146.1 GCF_020521235.1 Microseira wollei NIES-4236
GCTTTCCTGCCCACCCCAAAAAACCAGAAAAATTCTTGTGGGGTGGGCGTCTCGCCCGCGGTTCAAATTGTCTCAAATTGAGGCGGGCTTTCCTGCCCACCCCACAAAACCAGAAAAATTCTTGTGGCGTAATTGAGGCGGGCAAGATGCCCACCCGACAAAACCAGAAAAATTCTTGTGGGGTGGGCGTCTCGCCCGCGCTTCAAATTGTCTCAAAAGGACTTTTGCCAGAGGTCTAATCTGAAATCTGAAATTGGCAATCTGCAATTCCCTAAATTCTCGTTCTAACAAATTTATCCAATCTATCCATGCCTTTTTCAATAATTTCTAAACTGGTGGCGTAGGAAAGGCGGATGCAGTCATCGGCGCCAAAGGCAATACCGGGAATAACTGCAACTTGTTGCGATTCTAGCAATCCATCGCAGAATTCGAGGGAAGTTAAACCTGTGAAGCTAATATCAACGAACATGTAAAAAGCACCGTCGGGTTTGGCGCAACTGAGTCCCGGCATCCCATTGAGTCGTTCTAACATGACTTGCCGACGCTGGGTGAATGCCGAAAGCATTTCTTTGACACAATCTTGGGAACTTTCCAGGGCTGCGATCGCACCATATTGTGCAAAGGTACAAACATTAGATGTACTATGCCCTTGAATGTTTGTGGCTGCTTTAATTAACTCTACTGGCGCTGCTAAATAACCGACTCGCCAACCCGTCATCGAATATGCTTTGGCAAAACCATTGCTAATAATAGTCCGAGCAAAGATTTCTGACCCCAAAGCTCCGATACTGACGTGTTTTGTATCTTCGTAGAGAATTTTTTCGTAAATTTCGTCAGATACGACTAAAATATCTTTCTCCACAACTACTTCTGCCAGAGCTTTAATTTCCTCTGGGGTGTAGACAACGCCGGTGGGGTTAGAAGGCGAGTTGAGAACAAACAGCCGCGTTTTGGACGTACAAGCTTGACGCAGTTGATCTGGGGTAATTTTGTAATTATTTTTGGCATCGGTATCGATAATTACCGGCACGCCTGCTGCTAACTTGACCATTTCTGGGTAGCTAACCCAGTAGGGAGAGGGGATAATCACTTCATCCCCCGGATCTAATAGTGCCAGCATCAGGTTGAAGAGGGAATGCTTGCCGCCGTTGGTGACGAGGACATTTTCGGCGCTGTAGTCCAGGTGATTATCGGTTTTAAGTTTTTGAGCGATGGCGCTCCTTAACTTCGGTTCCCCCGCGGCGGGGCCATATTTCGTCTTCCCGGCGTCTAATGCTTGTTTTGCAGCAGCTTTGATATGTTCTGGCGTATCGAAGTCCGGTTCCCCAGCACTAAAACTGCAAATATCGATTCCCGACGCCTTCATCGCTTTAGCTTTGGCGTCGATGGCTAATGTGAGGGATGGCGTTACCTGACCTACTCGTGCTGCCAGTTTCATCACTGTAATCCTGAATCGGTGAGTAAACAATTGGGGCAACTTTCTACTTTCTCAGATCTGTTACCCTCGATCTCCAGATTTGTGTTTTTTTTTAGTTTTGGGCAGTAGGGGCACGGCAACCAAAATATCTTAATTGGTACAGATAACTTTGAGGGCGCCGTGCCCTTACCTGGGTGCATGGTGGGTCTTACGATCTCCCAAAGCGCCTTGTGCGTTCGCGAAGCGTCTGCGTCAGGAGAATCGCCCAAAACCCACTATACTGCACCTTCCTCAACGCTTTTTAATCTCGATCCGGGTTGCTAGTATCTTTGCGCTCTTGGGGTTGGCTGGGTATTAATTCAATTAGCGATCGCAAAGTCTTGTTGACCGCTTCTGAATCTGGAAAGTATTTTCGCACGTCTGGTTCTAGCATCACCGCCCCATCTTCTAATGTGAAATACTGAACCGTAACGCTGCCATCTTCTCGCTCAATTCTTACTTTATGACCTTGGCGATAGGCGCGGTAGTATTTACCTCGCACACCTTTCTTACCAGTAAAATTGTATTCCGATTCCATATCACAGTCTTGTATTTTTTTATTAGTTTGCACCTTGTTCATATACTCTGCGATCGGAAGCCGTCGCTTTTCGGCAACTTACGAGCCGAATTATCAGAATATCTTGGTTTTCTTCGCGTTCGGTATGAACGACGAGTAACACTCTACTCTTTGCGGATATGCCGATGCTAACTTATATAGTTTCCGGTTGCGTTTCAATGATAAAAATTGTTTGTAGGGGCACGGCGGCAGAAAGCCTTCGAGTTAACGGCAAAGCCTATTGATGCCGTGCCCCTACCATCAACGGGATGGGGGCAGAGAAATCAAGCAATGGTCACTTGATCGGACAAATAAACATCCTGAATCGCGTGGAATAATTTCACCCCTTCTTCCATCGGACGTTGGAAGGTTTTGCGCCCGGAAATTAATCCCATACCGCCCGCGCGTTTGTTGATCGTTGCTGTGCGAATCGCTTCGGCAAAGTCGCTTTTACCCGATGCCCCACCCGAGTTAATTAACCCCGCACGTCCGCCATAGCAATTCAACACTTGATAGCGGGTTAAATCAATCGGGTGGTCGGTGGTTAATTCGGTATAAACTCGCTCGTTCGTCATGCCGTATTTCTTGCCCGTGGCTTGAGAAACTGCCCCATATCCATTGTTATTTTCAGGCAATTTCTGTTTAATAATATCGGCTTCGATCGTGACGCCTAAGTGGTTCGCTTGTCCGGTTAAATCTGCGGAGATGTGATAGTCTTTATCTTGCTTGAAGGCACTGTTTCGCAGATAGCACCACAGGATAGTTGCCATGCCATATTCGTGTGCTTGGGCAAAGACTTTGCTCACTTCTTGAATTTGCCTGGTTGATTCGGGGGAACCGAAGTAAATTGTAGCACCCACGGCTACTGCTCCCAAATTCCAAGCTTGCTCGATGGAAGCAAACATTATTTGATCGTATTGATTCGGGTAGGTGAGCAGTTCGTTGTGGTTAATTTTGACAATGAAAGGGATTTTGTGGGCATATTTGCGCGAAACCATGCCTAAAACGCCCAAAGTTGTCGCAACGGCGTTGCATCCAGCTTCTATTGCCAGTTTAACGATGTTTTCCGGGTCAAAATAAATGGGGTTGGGTGCAAAAGATGCACCGGCAGAATGTTCGATGCCTTGGTCTACTGGCAGGATAGAAAGATATCCTGTATTGGCGAGTCTGCCGCTAGAATACAACTGTTGCAGACTGCGGAGTACTTGGGGATGGCGATCGCTGTGTGCAAATATCCGATCCACCCAGTCCGGTCCCGGCAGGTGCAATAAATCTTTAGGTACTTTTGCTTTGTAGGTCAGTAGGTCTTCCGCTTCTTTACCCAGGTAAGTTTCCAGGAAACTGGGCATCGATAGGGTTGTCGTCATAGCACTTTTCCTTAAACCCTCCGTCTTTTATTGTCCCTATGCTCGACAATTCCTATGTCTGTCTTAAAGCAGACGCTTGCTACTTTTTTTTCGATTTTGCGCCGCGATCCCCTAAGCACTTATACTCACTTGTTTGTAGTAAGGACTTAAGTCCTGACTACGAACCAGCTACGATACATTTTACTTCTGTGCGATCGCGTCCTTTTCTTTGGGACTGATACAGTGCCTCTTCTGCTGCTTGCATCAACAGCGATGGCGACACTTCAATTTGCGGAATTGTCATCCCTACTCCTAAACTAACCGTCACAACTCTATCCGGCAGTCCATCTATTTGCGAGTCGTGGTAAAGCGCTAATTTTTTGACGTTTTTTCTGATTTTTTCCCCTATTTTTACAGCGTTATCAGCTTTTGTTTGTGGTATAATTAAGGCAAATTTTTCCGAACCACACCTCGCTGCTAACCCATCGGGAGGCTGCACCCAGGCACTAATTACTTTAGCAACTTGCTGCAAACAATCGTCTCCCGCTTCATCTGGGCGACTATTATTGTAAATTTTAAAATAGTCAATTTCTATCAAAATTAGTGACAGAGGTACTTGCTCTAGTGCCAACCTTTTCCACACCTGTTCTAGCCAGATGTTAAAGTAACGTTTATTGGCTAGTTTGGTGAGGTCGTCTCTGTAATCGAGCAGACAATAGCTGCAATTTTCCTGTTTTTGCAAGTACCGCAGATTGTCTTGCCCAGAGTCCCTCTCTGAGGAAGCCATCGCCAATTGTTCGATTGGGGTGCGAGGGATGTTAAAAGCAGAATTGGGCGCGAACGCTCCCTTAAAAAATTCTTTTACCATTGACTGCCTTTCCTTGCTCTCAAGGCAAAATGTATTGAGCAATACTTTTAATCGCACCCTGGTCAGTCTTGTCTCTACCTTGAGGTGTAGAGATTCGCTTATCTTAAATATTAGTATGGATTATTGAAAGAATCTCTAGAAAATAAAATCTTAAAAAATTTTTACTTTGTTAACCGAATTAAGTGAATAAATGTAACATAACTTTAAAATTGACTAAAGCAAATGCACAGTAGAAGTTGCGGCTCCGGAGGTTGGGTTGAAGGCAACTCGGTATCAGTTTTGAGTGGGGATGCTACCAATATCTTCATCCCAATAATCATCGAGCATTGGTTGTAGCTGCAACTGCCGACTGACATTAGCACAAAACCAACGTAAAAACTGATCTAAACAGCCAAAAACTTCATTATCTGCTGGCAAAAAGTCTATGTAGGCAGTGCGATAATTTAATTGTTCGGCTTGATGAAGCAGGCGCAGCAGTAGGGAGCTTTTACCCATCTGCTTGGGCGCTTTAATCCGAATCACGCTCCCTGGTTTGCTAATTCCTTGGTAAATTAGTTGTTCCATCGGGGGACGTTCTATGTAAAAATTAGAATCTAGCGGTACTGGGCCGCTGGGAAATTCTGGGGACGCCTGGGTTTGGTTGCCATCGCTGTTATTAAGTATCGCCATTGTTCCGCAAGACTATCTGTATACTCGCTGAACTCATCGCCTTATTTTCTGGATACACCCATCTTTCAGCGCCTATTTGACCTTCTGCAACAAGCTTGTATACCCACTTTTGATCGCTTTTTGTTAAAGTTATTTTTTATCCTACCATAGATAGATGACAAAATTCGGCTTTTTCAATACAATAATCAAACTCGACTGTTACCGGCATGGTTGTTCAATGCACCGACGCCTTTGTTACCATCGCCTCTGTAGATGTGGAAAGGCTAGTCAATTTTTATACTAAGGTTTTCCAGAAAAACCCTCAGAATTACATCCCGAATGCCTATGCTGAGTTTGACCTACCTGGGTTGCGCTTGGGAATTTTTAAACCGAGAGAAACCCACAGACAAGAGTTTGATGGAATTGGGGGGAGTATGAGTTTGTGCTTGGAAGTAAAGGATTTGGAGGATGCGATACGTGCTGTCGCACAGGCTGGCGCCAACGCACACCTCACCGCCAGCGGATACCCACCAGCAGGCGAGATTATTGCTGCATCCCACGGTAGAGAAATCTATGCCTATGACCCAGATGGCAATCGTCTAATTCTACACCAATCCGCACGCGCAGACCGTTAACAACAGAGCTACCGAAGCCAGCAACACAATTATCCGATTCCTTTGGGATTGGGACGATGGCAAGATTGACTCCCGCACGAAAATTGACATACTGGCTCCGATAATATAGCTACAGCAAAGCACTAGATAAGGCCATTTTTGTGCCAAGAACCAAATAGGTAATAAAACCATTGCCAACAACAACATTAATCCTTCAATAAACACCGGAGGATTAGAAAAGGTTGACCTAATTAAGGCGTTATACCAAAATTGCACCTGTCGTATCATAGTAATTTTATATATATTTTTTTGCTAATAGCTAATGGTAAAAAGCAATTAGCAATTAGCAATTAGCAATTACCAATTACCAATTACCAATTACCAATTAGCTACCGCCGAGTACCATTTGCCTGAGCAGTTGGAGTATCTGCGGTTTCCAAACCGAAGGCGCGGTTAAAAGCTTTTTCTACTTTATAACCGGAATCGATCGATTCTAACGGGTCTTTCCGCAGTCGGTGGCGCAAGCACAAGGTAATCACGCGGCGGATATCGTCTACGGTTACTTCTGTACGACCTTCAAACGCTGCTAAAGCTTTAGCGGCGCGGTTGGTTACGATATCGCCCCGCAATCCATCTACATTCAGTTCCGAGCAAACTTGCGAAATTTTCACCCGCAGGTCATAGTCAATTTTTACCTGGGGCAATAACTTTTGGGCTTTGACCAATCGGCGTTGCAATTCTTCTTGTTCTTGCTGGTATTGTTGCAGAAATTTTGGCGGATCGGCGTCAAATTCTACTCGCTGTTCCACAATTTGCACGCGCAAGGCAGGTTCTCTAACCGTGTGAATTTCCGCGTGCATCCCGAAACGATCGAGCAGTTGGGGACGCAGTTCGCCTTCTTCGGGGTTACCAGAACCTACTAAAACAAAACGTGCCGGGTGGCGGATCGAGATGCCTTCCCGTTCGACGGTGTTCCATCCACAAGCGGCAGAGTCGAGCAAAACGTCTACCAGGTGGTCGTCGAGCAAGTTGACTTCATCGACGTAGAGGATACCGCGATTCGCTTTGGCGAGCAATCCGGGTTCAAACGCTTTGACGCCGAGAGAAAGAGCTTTTTCGATGTCGATGGTGCCGCAAACGCGGTCTTCGGTAGCGCCCAAAGGCAAGTCAACCATCGTCACTTTTTTCTTGACCACAGGAATTTCAGCTTGCTGTGCGACAAGGTCGCGCACGGTGTCGCTCATCAAGTCGGGGTCATCGGCAGCGCTGTTAAAGGGGTCATCGGCGACGACTTCAATTTCTGGGAGCAAGTCAGCGAGGGCGCGAATAGTGGTAGTTTTGCCCGTCCCGCGATCGCCCATAATCATCACCCCGCCGATTTTGGGGTCGATCGTGTTTAACAGCAGTGCCAGTTTCATCTCTTCTTGACCGACAATTGCGGTGAAGGGAAACACGACACGACGAGCAGTTGCAGTGGGGGTAGTTTTAGCCTGGGCAGTCAAACTCACGCGCTTTTTTTAACAATTAATTAGGAATGCTTATTTTATTGTGCCTGGTCAGGTGTCAGTTGCCCATCTTCCTCATCTTCTTCATCTTCCCCATCTTGCCGATTGCCATACTCGTCTGAGTCTATTGGGTCTACTTTAATCGTGGCATCCTCTGCTGTGTCAGATAGATGCAGGGTGTCTACATCGGAGTCGTCGGTGGGGACTTTGCGGAGATCTTCGACGCGATCGCTCAAAGTTTTCGGATCGATGCGGTTAAGATCTTCTAGCACCTCGGTGGCGGATTGGTAGCGATCGCTGAAATGATATTCCACCATTTTGTCCAAAATTTTGGCTAATTCATCCCCAACGTTAGCCAGATGGCGCCAAGCTACATTCCCTTTTTCCGAGTGCCCTTCTTCGATTAGCTGCTGGGGCGAAATTCCCGTCAGTGCCTGAATGCCAATCATTCCCAGGGCGTAGATGTCGCTGTTGGGGCGCGGACGACCGTGAAATTGTTCTGGCGGCGCGTATCCCCGCGTCCCGATGGCGATGGTTTGGTCTTCGGTTTCCTGCATCTGCTTGACTGCCCCAAAGTCAATCAAAACTAACAATCCATCTTGTTTGCTTCTGATGATGTTGCTCGGTTTAATATCCCGGTGAATCACGTGGTGCTTGTGTATAAAAGCCAGCGCTTGCAACACGTCTTTGAGCATTTGCACCACCTGCACTTCCGACATCCGCCTGTCGGCTTTCAGTTCTTCGCTCAGGGGTTCTCCCTCGATATACTGTTCAACTAAGTAAAATTGTTGGTTTTCTTCAAAATAAGCCAGCAGTTGGGGAATTTGGCTATGTTGCCCCAAGGCTTCCAAAATTTTTGCTTCTGTCTCGAACAAGCGCCGCGCGACTGTCAAAAATTTCACATCCTGCCTCGCGGGCATCAAATATTTAACCACGCAGGTGGGGTGTCCGGGTCGCTTGGTATCTTCTGCCAAAAAGGTTTGACCGAACCCGCCCTGACCGAGTACGCGGGTGATTTTATAGCGCCCATCTAGGGAGAGGGTGGCGATGGGCGGCGGGGGAGGGCTAACCCAGGAGGAAGCGCCATCCTCTGAGGTTGCCATTGTGTGTGTTTTTGCTTCTGACCAGTTCTCGGTCGCTAATGTTTTGGTTCCTTCTTTGAGCAAGGTTGTCAGCTGGTCAATCGTTTGTTCTTGTTCTTGCGCCAGTTTGGACACTTTTTCTTGCTGCTGCTGCATCTGGTAAGCGATGGTGACGATCGCACTCCCCCCGGTAGCGATCGCTGCCAGTGCTGGAGGCATCAGCGGTATCCAAACCCCCCCAATTAACAATCCATAACAGACTAAAACCAAGCTGCCCAAGGTAGCTGCAATACCCAATCCCAGGCGCAGGGGATGGCGCAGCTTCCAAGCAACGAATCCCCCCACTAACGACCAACCCCACACCCACAGCGCTTCTCCCCACCAAGCCCAATACCGCAACAAAGGTCGCTTGTCAAGTACGGCGCTGAGCATTTGACTGACTATCTGGGCGTGGAGGACGACTCCAGGCATTTTCCGCTGTCCCCGTCGCAGGGCGTTATAGGGGGTGTTGAAGGTGTCTCGGACGCTGGGGGCGGTGGTGCCGATCAGTACGATGCGATCGCGCACCCATTCCGGTTTAATTTGATTGTCCAGGATTTGGCCCAGGGTGACTTGCTGCGCTACATATGGGGTTGAACGGTAATTCAGCAGAATTTGATAACCCCGCGCATCAATTCCTTGGTAACTGCCGGAATTGGGGTTTATGGGTCGAAAAACTATATTTCCCAGCTTCAGGTATTCCCCTGGTTTCTGGTTTATTGGTTGGATTCCTTCTTTTTCCAAATACTTCCTTGTCAACTGGAAGCTAAAAGAAAAGGGCGTCGGACACTTTCCTTCTCCTGGTTGGGCAAACAACAGCGCCCTGCGAACCAGTCCATCGGGGTCTAAAACCAAATCGCTGAAGCTGATTTGATCCGGTTTTACCGTTGACGGCGGCGCGACGCCCGGATCGCTAGCATCGGAAAGCTTGCAAATTGCCACGAGGCGATCGCTATTAGTGAAAACTTCTTTTAAGCGCTGATTTCCCGGTTCCATCGGCAAATCGCGATAAATATCCAACCCGATGACACGGGGTTGATATTGCTGGAGTTTTTCTAATAAAGTTGCCAGGGTAGCGTCGGGGAGGGGAAACCGCCCCACTCGCTGAATATCTTCTTCCGTCACCTCAACGACTAAAAGGCGGGGATCGGGTGCTTCTTGTGGGCGATTTCGCAACAGTTGGTCATACGCCCACAATTCCATCGGTTGCAGCATTCCCATCTGCCGCAGTCCCAACAATATACCCGTTACCCCTGCACTTGCCAACAGTAAGGATATGGGGACGCGAACTCCCGCCCCAGGGTTCCCGTTGGAACGCCAGTTCGATAGCCAATTACGAAAGTTGTGGGAGAATTTAGCCAGCACGACTACTTTATACAGAATTCGCCAATGGGCTTCAGGACAGTTTGAGAGCCAGCCACTGCACCGATAGCAAGCTTGCACGCTGCCGACCGAGTACAAGTGACTTTAGCAGTTTAATTGCTATTGCAGCACCCATTGGCATTATCGCGCACGGTTTCACAAGTTGTGGGAATTGCAGATTTCAAATTCAGGATTTACGCAAAGAAACCGGGTTTCTCTGAAAAAAGAAACTTTGGTGATAGGTTCATCGTGCGTCAGTCCTGAAATTGCAGATTTTAGATGGAGGATTTACCGTCCAACTTAGTTTTTTGCCCCTGTTGTAGGGGCGCACTTTAACTAAAATTCCTATCACCCATTCGGGTGAAAATAGTCGTAGATTTGCTGAGCTAAGTGGGGGCCAATTCCCGGCGCGCCAGCGAGTTGTTCTCTTGTCGCTTCCCGAATATAATCAATCGAGCGAAAATGCTCTAACAGTTGCTTTTGCCGCTGGAAGCCGAGTCCGGGAATTTCATCTAAACGCGATCGCTTCAATTTATCGCTGCGCTGTTGTCTATGGAAACTGACAGCAAATCTGTGGGCTTCATCCCGCAAACGCCGCAGTAGTTGCACTCCTGGTTGTTCGGCATCGGTTTCGAGTGGGAATGATTCTCCTGGCAAGAAAATCTCTTCCCGCTGTTTGGCTAAACTTACCACCCGCAAATCTTCTAATAAGTTCATTTCTTGCAAAACTGCCACCACTGCCGATAGCTGACCTTTGCCTCCATCTATCATTACCAGATCGGGCCAATCTGGATTACCTACGCGCTGCAATTTTCCATCTTCAGCATATTTTCGGAAGCGGCGGCGGATGACTTCTGCTAAAGATGCGAAGTCATCTGAGTGACCAGTTGTAACGGCGGGATTTTTAATTTTATAGTGCCGATAGTGCTGCTTTGCGGGTAAGCCGTCGATAAATACCACCTGCGATCCTACGGCATTCGACCCTTGGATGTGAGAAATATCGTACCCTTCTATGCGGCGCGGCAAGTCGGGTAAGTCGAGTATATCGGCTAAATCCTGTATCCCTTGCCGATCGCGAAAGCCTAATTTCTGCATCCCTTGCAGTTCGTAGGCGGCATTGCGTTCCACCATTTCAATCAATTCTGCTTTAGTTTGCCGCTGCGGTGCCACAATACTCACCTTGCGTCCCCGACGCTGGGATAAAAACTCGGCTAACATCTCCCCATCCGGCAATTCGTGCTGCACCAAAATTTCTGCCGGAATTTCCACCGCCTCCGCGTTTTGGTAATGTTCTTCTAGCACCCGCTGTAAAATCGCCCCCGCTTCTACACCGTTTTGATCTATCTCATCAGAGCGTCCCCCCATCAGAGCGTCCCCACGTCCCGACAATAGGGGAGACTCAGCGATAAATCCCAAGCGCCCTACCAGGCGTCCGGCGCGAATTTGGAACAGTTGGATGCAGGCGCGTTCGTCATCGGCGGCAAGCGCGATCGCATCTTGCGATACGGTATCCTTTGGCAAGGATACTTTTTGCTCCGCTGTCAGGGATTTTAACCCGCTAATTTGGTCGCGGATTCTCGCCGCTGCTTCAAAGTTGAGCGCTTCTGCCAGTTGTTCCATATTCCCACTCAGAATATCGATCAATTCCTGGGTGCGACCTTGGAACACCATCGCCACTTTTTGCACGATTTTGCGGTATTCTTCTTTTGAGATTAACTGTTGGCAAACACCCGGACACCTCCCCAGGTCGTAATTGAGGCAGGGTCGGTCTTTAAATAACGGTTGCGGGCGCTGTCTTAAGGGGAAAATACGCTTGACTAGATGTAAAGTATTTCTTAACAGGCCAACATCGACATAAGGTCCGTAATACTTATCTTTTTCTTTTGCCAAACGCCGATTGCGGGTGATGAAAATACGCGGATAATCTTCTGACCAAGTAATTAACAGGTAGGGATATTTTTTATCATCCTTAAGTAGTACGTTAAAATACGGCTGGTGTTGCTTGACTAAGTTAGCTTCTAGTGCTAATGCTTCCGCTTCGGTGTCGGTGACGATGAATTCAATTTCTCTCACCTGGCGAACCATCATATCGATGCGGGGACTATGTTTGCGGGCATCGCGGAAGTAAGAGCGGACGCGCGAGCGCAGTTTTTTCGATTTGCCGATGTATAGAATGCGTCCGCTCTCATCTTTCATAAAATATACACCCGGTTCGGCTGGAATTTCTTTCAACCGGCTTGAGAGTCCTTCTGGATCTTTTACCAATGGCAGGGTTTTAGTTACTGACATAACCTTCGCAATTCTCCTATTCCGTAATCTTTACAGTTTTTTAAGTAAAAACAATTGCTTTTAGTCCGTTTTATCTTTAGTAAAATTACGCAAATTCCCCTTTTGGGAGATTATCCTCACATTATCTTTTCATGTTTTTAAAGGTTTGATTAACTATTTTGGGTAAATAATTAAGTTATTAACATAAAAATTAAATCTGAAAGATTAGAGATTAAATTAGAGGAAAGCGTCTAATACGCTAGATATATTACAACCTTTAGTAACCAAACCCAAATCCTATCAATGACTTCAGAAGATCTCCAGCACCAATATCGCGAAGCTTTAGATGAGACACTTAATCAACTGCAAAGCGTAAGTCTATTAATCGCACAAATAGAAGCGAAGATGGATGATGTGAGAGAGTCTATGCAGAGTCTGTGTCAAATTATGGAAGCAATTATCGCCACAGGTCCTTCTGACTAGGGACGTGAGGTGGCTAACTATCAGTTTAGACCGTCGCGAGTCGATAGGGCGATCGCGCGTGAGTAGGGGTTTCCCCACTACCCGCTGACGGTGACAGGACTCTGGGCAATTATTACTGGGCGCTACCTTTCTTCAATTCTTCCTGTATCGCCTGTTTCAACTGAGGTAGCTTTACAGGCTTGACAAAATACCTTCGCGCCCCTAAATTAATGGCTCGCTGTTGATCGGCCCTAAAAGCAAATGCTGAAACGACAATCACCGGCACTTGATGCCAGTCTGAGCTTTGTTGGATTTGTTCGAGAATGGTATAACCATCAATACCGGGTAATTTCAAGTCCAGCAAAATCAGCTGAGGTTGGAAGTCAGATAAGGCTTGAAATAAGTTGCAGCCATCTGCTAAACCAAGGACTTGGTAGCCCAGATAAATCAGATATTCGCTCAGCAACTGGCGATTGATATCGTTGTCTTCAAGCAGTAAAATTCGCATGGATCTAAGCAGATTAAATGCTTGAGTATGTCTGGTTGCTAAATTTTTCACGACCATTGTAAGTATTGGGACATTTTGGGAATCGCGCTCCTTAAGACTTAACAGATCGCCCATAAACCAGCCGTATTGAGGCGGTTGACTATTACCAATGGTATCCGGTCGGTAATGCTGGCGGATGAGGCACGAACTGTATTGTGCATCCTGCTGTTTGAGTTTGAGGAACTATCGCGGATCTTATTGGGTCCGCAGCCATTGGTCTAGTTAACTATTTTAACTAATATGCTGGCAAGTCATATCGACAGGACTGACGCCGGTCGAGGCGATCGCCAAAGTTTCTGAGTCAATCTCTCCTTGCCAAACCAAAGATTTTTCGTAGAAACCCGGAATATGCGCCTAAGTCCCGATCGAGTTGGGTTGATTTATCCTGGAAAACAAAGGTGCTACCATGAGGACGCCGCGAACGCACAGCCGCAACTGCTTGTTGCGCGGGGTCGTCATCAATCTCGCGACAGTGGAAAAACCATCGTAAATGGTAGGTAATATGACTCAAATTGGCTCTGAGATTACGTTTGAAGAAGCGATCGCCGCCACGGAATCTTTGCTAGAACAGGTGGAAGCCAATCAATTATCCCCCGAACAGATCGGGGAAACGATCGCTGCTTTAGTTCAAAGCGAAAATGGTGCTAGGGGATTTTTTGTCACCTATCTGGTATCGAGTAGCAGTTTAGCCAGTCATCCCTCAGAGGAACTGGTACAGGCGTTACGTTCTAGTCCAGATATTGTCGCCGAACTGTTGGCGAAAAATGTCGCCATGTCGGCGGCAATGGCGCTTACCCATCGCCGTAACGATGACGAACCAATGGCGCAAAGTTCAGAACAAGTGCGGGATCGCTCGGCAGCGCTGATCAAACTCGTCGATCTTGATGCAGTATACGATCGCTGTCGAAAATTATTGGAAAGTGCCGTAACGGGTGCAGGTAGCTACCAAGCTTTTTTAGACCGCTGGGGTTATGATGCCGAACAACGGCAGTTAATTTGCGAGGCGTTAGAGCGCGCGATCGTTGTTCCCCAAACCAATGATCAGCTATCCTCCGATGAGGAAGAAGCAACAGAAACAATAGAAGTAATATCAAATTCGGTGGCATCGGAATGATCGGCCTTTCTGGCTAATTGCTAATTGCTAATTGCTAATTGCCTTGACCCCATTAAGTAATTCCGATGCAACTTAGTTCCTTGCTGCCAGAAGATTATCTATTTCAGGACTTACGCAAAGAAACAAAGGGCGATCCGAAAAATCGTTGGTTTGGCAACCAGAGATCGACGGTCGAAACCGGGTTTCTGGCAACGCCCTTGCGTAATTCCTGTCTATTTCAGGACTTACGCAAACACCAAAGTTTCTCAAATCGACTTCTGCAAAAACTCTTGTGGGGTGGGCAGAATGCCTGCCCTTGAGTTTTTTTGTTGGAGAGGTCTAATAAACTCGGTGTCTGAAGCATCTAGAGGTTAAGCTTTTTGATTAGCCTTGCGTGCAGCAGCAAATAAACCGCCAACAGCTATTAGACCCAAGATTGTAGAAGGTTCGGGTACTGCTGCGGGCGGATTTGGGTGAGTCTGGTAATCCTTCGTCCAAGTGTAGATGCCGGTTTGGGAGGTGCTATCGTTGATTACGTTGCGGTTACCTGCGATCGCACCCGAATCTGTTGCTGTAAAGGCGTAGGCGTAGTTTACGTCGTCGTTAAATGTCACTTTGGCAATTTCGCTGAATTGAAAGCGTTGATTGGTTTGGAATGCTTTCTGCGACAAAGCGAACAGTGCGCTATCTAAAAGCTGATTTCCCGTTCTGTTACGGTTGTAGTCGGGTGAAAAACCTATCCCAAGATTTGGGTTATTTACTAAGTTGCCACCCTGCATGATTTGGGGACGAGTATCCACATATCTCCCGACTACATCCAAGTGTCCTACTAGGTCAACTTGCAATTGACCAGTTTGGTCGTTGTACGTCACAGACCCAATATTAGGATCTCCAGCTACATCGAAACCGTTGGTACGCAGATGGGTGACGATGGAATTAAAGTTAGTATTAAAATCGTTCAGCATGTTAGAGCCGCCAGTCGTAGCGATACTGGACATCAGACTGCTGTATTGATTGCGAAAACCGTTTAGCCATGCCGTCGCCAGTACGCCATCCGCCCAATCAGCCCTAGTGACGCTTTCTACTTTGAGAGTATTCGTGCCTAAATTCGCGGTAAAGCCAACCCTTTGAGGAGTTTCGCTGGCGTACCAAAGTTCTACGTTAGTTGCCGACGAATTATCGGTCAAGGCTTGGATTGCCTTGCCCACATTATCTCTGGTAACGTCCTCTAGCCTTTGCCTGGAAACCCCGTTGACTGTTTCGGAGGTAGGAGGATTGTTGAACAGATAGGTTTCAATTTGGGGTAGACCGTTGTAAGTCTCGAACTGAATGTTAGTCGGTTTGAGGGTTGTGGCGATCGCTGGTACACAAGCGATCGCGCTCATTCCACCTGCCACCGTTACGGTCATCAAAAATTTTGGCATACTTGCTTTCATCTTGGTGTTTTCCTGAATCTTGGAGTTGCGCTTGAATCTTGCCACTATCTCGCTATTTATTTCCCATCTTAAATTAGTATTTTGACATTCTCCCGCCACCAACCGCTTAGGCGGTATGGTGGGGGATTCTAAACTTCACAGCTTAGACTTTCTCTTTCTACGAGTCGGCTTACTTAGAGGATTTTCATCACCCAAGCAGAGGTCGTTCTCTCCAGAGACGTTTTCTAGTACGAGACTAGATATTCCTACGTGCCCCGCAGTACGAAGTCCAAGTTCGAGAATATTCCGTGCGGCATTCTCATCTCTATCCGCCACATAGCCGCAATCAGGGCATTTATGGGTTCTGGTACTAAGAGTTTTCTTTACTACTTGCCCACAGTTAGAGCAATTCTGGCTAGTGTAGTGAGGTGGAACGGCTACCGTCACCACGCCAAACACCTTACCAAAATACTCAACCCACTGACGGAATAGCGACCAACTAGCATCAACAATCGATTTGGCTAGGTGATGGTTTTTTACCATATTTCGCACCTTCATATCCTCATACGCCACAAGGTCGTTAGACCTCACCACGCATCTTGCTAATTTCACAGCAAAATCTTTACGCTGGCGACTTACTCTTAAATGCTTTCTACCTAGCTTTCCCCTAGCTTTAATTCTATTTTTAGAGCCTTTTTTATTGCGAGATAGTCTTCTCTGTGCCCGTTTTAAGGCGCGTTCAGACTTTCTCAAAAACCCTGGATTATCAACATTTTGACCATTTGAGTCTGTATAGAAATGGTTTAACCCCACATCTAACCCGATAGTCTTGCCCGTTGGTTCCCGTTTCTCTAATCGTTCGTTATCGATACAAAACTGAGCATAGCCGTCAGCCCGTCTCACTACTCGAATTCGTTTAATCTGTTTGATTTGGTATAAGTGCAAATCTCGACTACCCCAAAGCTTGAATGTACCCGCTTCAAAACCATCGGTGAAGGTTAAATACCTTCTCTCATCTGACAGCTTCCAACCACTGTTTTTATATTCAACTGAAGCATCAGTTTGATGCTTTTTGAATTTGGGATAACCTTTTTTGCCTGCTACTTTCTTCTTGCAGTTATCAAAGATCCGAGCAGCCGACCAAGCACGTTCCGCACTAGCTTTACTTGCCATGCTATTTAGCTTCTTAGCCCAAGGGAAATCGGGACATTCAGCTAAAACAGCACAGTATTTACTCAAGTCGTATCTACCTATACCCTGATTCTCTTGCCAGTATTTAAGACAGGAATTACGCATAAACCTAGCAGTACGAATTGCCTCATCTAGCGACTCATACTGCTTTGCGGTTCCTTCTAGTTTAGACTCAAATACTAACATTTTACGTCAGGTTAACTGGTATAATTATAACATGAAAACTAGTAATAAGCATAGATCTAGTTGTTCATTCGCTCATACATCTCCTCCGCTCTTACTGCCTTTGCCCGTAAGGTGCGTTTGGGAGATGCAATCGCTCATTCACCCGCATTCATCCCCCACTAAGCCTGTTTTTGTTTGGCAGGTGGGCTATAGTGGGGGCATTCTGCGGCTTTTAGGTAAATTTTACTCTGGTTTTAACTCAATCAGGACTCTAGCACGCGGGGCCAAAAACAAAGGTGATGCGTCAATCTCGCGACTCGAAACCCACGATTTTTCGTATAAACCGGGTTTTTTTGCGTAAGTGTCTACAAAGGTTTCTTTCGACTTTAAAATCGCATTTTTTCAGTACTTTTACCATGTTTTATTGTCTAAAATGATGCTTGCTTTATTTGGACATCATCAACTAAAGCCTTGCAGAAGTGTATGACAATGCTCACATCACACCTGTGTTTTCAATCACAAGTGGGATGTGAGCGTTCTAGGTAATTAAAACAGGACTAGCGCAAAAAAACTAAACCGGGTTTGTTTAACAAGAGAACAGTCAACCGCCCCACCCACAAGGGGATGGGGCTTGTAACTAGCCGAAAGAATCGGCCCAAACATAAGGCATATTGACTGATGCCTGCTCCTCTGTCCCTTGGGTAGAGGAGAGAATATAGTCATCCCTGACATTCTTAGCAGCATTGAGATCCGCGTGTGTCCGATGTCCACAGTTTTTGCAATGGAATTTAGACTTGTGGCGATTTGTCCGTCGAATGTGCTTGCAGATATTGCACTTCTGTGAGGTGTAACGAGGATCTTGGTGTACTACTCGTTTCCCCAATGCTTCTGCTTTGTAAGTCAGAAATTGTTCTTGTTGGTAAAAAGCCCAACTACCCAACCATTTATTCATCTTCTTGCCCCGTGAAGAAGTGCGAATGCTGGACAAATCCTCTAGTACAAAAACCGCTATTCCTGGTTGGTTGGCTAACTTTTTACTTACACAATGGTTTGTGTCCCGCATGAACCGCTTCTCACGACCAGACATCGCTCTTAAACGACGTTTGGCACTACGAGTGCCTTTTTGCTGGAGTTGACGACGATTGTATAAGTAACGTCTTTGTATTTTCCTAATCTTAGAAGAACTGAAAAATTGACCGTCTGAGGTTACAGCTTGATGATACAAACCTCGGTCAATTCCTTGAATTTGTCCTTCTATTTGTTGCGGATATTCTCTCTCAACAACTAATCTTACCCAGAATTGCTTGGTGTTTCTGGTGTAGGTGACAGTTGCTCCACAAAAATTCCAAGTTTCAAACAATTCCTGAAAGTATTCAGGGACATCAATAATTAAAGTAACTCGTTTACCAATGCAGCTAAGAGTTAATTGCTTTCCTCTTAGCGTCATTGTGCGTTTATCGTACCTTAATCCTGATGTCTGTTTCTTCTTAGGAATGCTTTTAAATTTTGTGGCTTTAATTGCCTCAACTGCGTTATCCCGAACTGTTTGTAATAATGCCGAAGGCACACTTGGATACTGAATCCTTAACATGTGATACAGTTCCTTGTGTGCCTTATTTTTGTTGTAGGTACTGTTAGTAATAGCCCAGTCAACGTGTGCATTAAATATTTCTGCACACTGATTCATCAAGGGTAAAAACCTTTCAGGTGGTAAATTAACTGGGATGCTAACAGTGCGTTTCATCATGCTGCTAGTTTTTGCAACTGGGGAGTTATTACCGAAATGGCATTTACTGGTATGTTTGCCGATTGCAAGACATTAATAGCTTCCAGTTCGGACTCAGGAGTAGCCTGTATGGTGTGTCAGCACTACGCAGGCATTTATTTTCCTGGTAGACTGAGTATATCACAAAGTTTATATGTTTTGTCGATATACACTAAAATCATGAAAATACTATCTAGCTCACACGCTAAACACTGCTTGGGATATCACATCATCTTTTGCCCCAAGTACCGTCATCAAATCCTTGAGGGTGCAGTAGAAGTAGAGTTAAAACGTATCCTTGGGGAAACCTGCAAAACCTATGGATGGATACTTCACGCATTGGAAATAATGCCCGACCACGTTCATGTATTTGTGCAAGCAGATCACACCACTGCACCAGTAGAAATCGCTAAAACCATGAAATCAATCTCTGCTGTGCATATATTTAATACATTCAAAGACCTGAAAAAACGCCGCTTTTGGGGTTCACCGGATGTGGAGTGATGGCACGTTTTACTCATCTGTTGGTGGAGTCTCCGAAGAAGCAGTGAAGCGGTACATTGAGACTCAGAAACAACGGGGTGATGCGCTTACCCGAAAGGATAATGCAAAATAAGGGGGTATCGAAACCCCTTATTTTGCCGCGCTTACATCCCCACCCACAAGGGGATGGGGTTTTACGCGCGTCAAATAAAATTAGGAACTGTTACCTACTGCCTCTTGTCTGTTACCTTTGTTTCTGATTGGCAGAGATTGAGTAGATGTGAAGTCTAGGCGGTTTTCGACTGCTTGCGCTTAGTAACTAAGAAAGCACCCAAGCCAAACAGAGCCAGCATTGCAGAGGGTTCTGGCACAGCCGTTCTCCGAGGAGGCGTGACAACACTCCGGAGCGAAACTTCGTAGTTGCCGCTGTGAGAAGTACCATCTGCTCCTGGTCCGACGTCGTTGGTTAATCCACTATTGGTGGCAGAGAAGCTGTAAAGATATTGAGTTGTGCCATTGTAGGTAGCTCTAACGACTTCACTGGCTTGGAATCCATTGGGTAGAAAGGCTGCAACCATTGCGAATGGAGAACCAGGACGGGTATAGAATGCTTTGAGGTCAAAGTGACCGGCAAGTCCAATGTTGATGTTGCCGCCGCTGCTGTTGATGTAGGAGATGTTGGGGTCGCTGCTGCGTTGGAAGCCGCCAATACCACCAAATATATTGTAAAGGTCTGCTTTTGTGGCAAGTGAGGCAGAACCTTGTCCGGCTGCAGTTAAGAAGTCATTAAACCATCTATTTGCCAAGTTATTTGCCCCATAGCTCATACTCATGCCTGAACCAGTGCTAAACCAGTCTGCTGCTGTCAGACTGCTGAGGGTGAGCATACTGCCCGCAACCAAGCCACTAACGCTAGTTCTAGCGGTAGATGCTAAAAACTGTTCATTGGAGAGGGTTTCACTGCTGGCAAATAGTTCTACGTTGCCACCGGGATGAGCGCTGTTGCCAGCCAAAATGCTATTTAAGTTAGCGTTTGGATTAACGTAGGTGCTGTTGCCAGTGACATCGTAGAGTAGGTAGTCTGTGCCCGTCATGGTGAAGGCAGAAGCTGGGGCAGATGCGATCGCACTCATTCCTGCTACCACCGAAGCGCCAATCAAAGCCTTTTTGATTAAACCTGTCATCTTCTCTTCTCCCTAAATCCTGAGGTTGTGTGTAGTCGATCCACCCTTTTTTCTGATGTTTCTAATTTAGATGACTCTTTGACTGAATTTGGTAAAGTTTATGTGAATTTTTCGCGCTTTTTTGTTGGCTATAAATTAAGTAATTTCCCTTCAGTATTTTCCGAATCTACTGATTCACAAAATTTCCACATTTTTATGCTATCAGGTTGTTTCTGTCGGGATTTAAGCACTTCCCAGCCTAAAAACCGGGTTTCTGCTTTTGAGAGAAACCCGGAATATGAGTGTAATTCCTCATAAAAAAGGGAGACAAGCAAAACAAGCAAGGGAGACAACCCATTTATCAGCTGATGTGCCTTCAAGTTGCATAATGCAGATTTCCCCAAAGACGCACCGGAGGCGGAGACGGGGAGACGCGGTGATGCAATTTAAATGGCGATTAGCTTACCTTTCCCAGTGTGGGTATAAGGCTCGCGTTGAGAATTCCAGAATGTTAGGATGATTGTAAAAATACTGAGATTCTCTCGACGGCTGTTTCCAAAATATCCGGGTCGTGGACTAGGGCAAATCGTACATATCCTTCCCCAGATTTACCGAATCCTGCACCGGGGGAAGCTGCAACGCCTGTTGTTTCGACTAAGCGAGTGCAAAAATCTACGGAATTTTGCTGCCAAGGTTGGGGGAGTTTCGCCCAAACATACATCGTAGCTGCGGGCGTTGGTACTTGCCAGCCGATGCGGTTTAAAGCGCTAATAAAAGCATCTCGGCGCTGTTTGAAGGTGGCGACGGTGTGTTGGACGCCGATTTGATCGCCGGTGAGGGCTGCGATCGCGCCGTTTAAAATTCCCCGATACTGGTTAAAATCAACCGCTGCTTTGACTTGTCGCAAAGCGCGAATCAGCTTGGCGTTGCCGATGGCATACCCGATGCGGAAACCTCCCATATTGTAGGACTTGGAGAGGGTGAAAAATTCGATGGAAACGCTTTTATCGGGATCTGCTTGCAGAATCGAAGGGGCGATTGATTTTGGATTGGTAATTGGTAATTGGTAATTGGTAATTGGTAATTGGTAATTCTGCTCGTTGCTTTGTCCAGGGTGTGAGGAAAATACTAAATCGACGTAGGGGAAATCGTGGACTAATACTAAGTTATGTTGCTGACAGAAGGCGACGGCTTGCTGGAAAAAAGATAGGGGAGCGATCGCGGTAGTAGGATTGTGGGGATAGCTCAGTATCATCATCCGTGCCTGGGATAATACTGGCACTGGGATATCTTCTAGTACTGGCAAGAAATTATTTTCGGCTGTTAGCGGCATCGGGTAAATTTGACCGCTGGCGAGATAGACGCCGCCTGCATGGGAAGGATAACCCGGATCGAGCAATAAGGCGAAATCTCCTGGATTGAGTATTGCTAAAGGTAAGTGCGCCGTGCCTTCTTGGGAACCGATTAAAGGCAGCACTTCGGTTTGGGGATCGACATTGATGCCGAATCTTTGAGTATACCAGGTTGCTGCGGCTTGGCGAAACGCTGCGGTGCCGTGAAATAGTAAGTAGCCGTGGGTAGTTTTATCTTGTAGGGAGTGAGCGATCGCATCAATGACGTGCGCCGCCGCTGGCAAATCGGAAGAACCCAACGAAAGATCGATGATATCTTTACCCGCAGCCATTGCCAAAGACTTCGCCCGATCCATATCGGCGAAAACATTGGCTTGCAGGGATTCTAAACGCTTAGAGAATTGCATAATTGGTCAATTGGTAATTGGTAATTGGTAATTGGTAATTGGTGGAACAAATTTCAAATTTAACTTTTCAATCTGAAATCTGAAATTTGAAATCTGCAATTACCCATTACCCATTACCGATTCACAAGTTAGTTTCGAGCAAGCTGGTTACTTTTTGCTTGCTATCGATACCTTCAACCGATCCAACTAATTCACCGTTTTTAAACAGTCTCAGTGCGGGAACGCCCTCCACCTTGTACTGCGCGACGGTAACTGGGTTTGGATCGACTTCCATTTTGACAACCTTGAGGCGATCGCCGTAGGTTTGCGCTGCCGCGTTCATAATTGGCGTCATCAGTCGGCAAGGCCCGCACCAAGAAGCCCAAAAGTACACTAACACCGGCTGTGTTGCTTTCAGGACTTCGGTTTCAAACTCAGAATCGCTGATTGAAATCATGCTGCTCATCTAAAACCCAACGGGAGCGTGGAAACAACCATCTTTTAAGTGATGGAGGAAACGCGACATGCCCACATTTATTGGGCGTCCCCTTTCGGGGCTGGACAGCAGAGGAGTAGTGCTGATCCAATTTCCCTGTATGCCGGGAATGCCTTGCTACTCCAGTAAAGTTAGCCTCGCCAAAGTTATCGGTCGGTACTATCCCAAAAGCACTGTCTTACCCCGAGTAAAACTGTTTAACTTTTGAGTTCTAGAGCCACAGACTGGCTACGCATCTGTAGGTATGAACTTGAACGCTTGCCGATAACTTCGTTTCCCCGTTAATGGGACTATGGCCCGTCAGCTACCTAAAGTTTCTGGGCAGTGAGCCGCCGTCTCTTTAGAGCGGGGTGCTGACATCAGGGTTAAGTGTATCCGGGGTTGCAGTTCCCTGATATTTATTACAGTACATCAACGTGAGCCAGTACAAGCCATAGCGCCGGTTTGGGGTTGGCAATTTAGCTAAAATTACCGATGAGGATAACAGGGAGCCTGTGGTAAGTTCCATTCGCAGAACATATCTACAGGTTTGCCGTCAGGATTAATCAAGCTATCGATCGCTTCTATGTGGTCGGGATGTTATCGATATACAGAACCCTGGGCGAGATGCCCGATCTATAGAGCGATCCCATGACGCACCCGGAGTTGTCTCATCACCGTTACCTACTGGAAGCCAGAAGCTTTATGAAAACATCTACCACTAGAAACACCCGAAATCGGCTCAGCTTAGCCTTGGGTGTCCTCACCGCTGTTTCCTGCGCTACATCGTCACAATCTGCTACTGCGGTTACATTGGTTGCTAATGAAGCCAACGCCGTAACATCGGGTTCATTCGTCTCCGGAAGGGAAAGCGCCTCCGGGTTTTATACCTACTTTCCAGTAAATCCAGCTAGCACCGTGGCTTCAGTACTTGGTTTCGTTGAGGACAAGACCTCGGTAAACCTGGGGAATGCCACCAATCGATCAACCATCGAGCTAAACTGGGGCGGCTCTTTACTGCAAAATCAAACCGGCCATGACTTGGCAATTTACGAAAGCGGCAGTTTAGGCAAACCGGAACCGTTTGCCGTAGCCATTCGCAAACAGGGTGAAACCAGCTTTACCAATTTCCTCTACAAATTCACCGCCGCCTATAACCCCGATCTGTTTGCATTTGTCACACTTTTCGACTTGAGCGACTTTGGCCTTGGTGACGGCGATGCCATTGACACTATTCGCATCAGCAACCTGATCGCAACAGATCGGGTGAGCGGACAAGATGGTCAGGGTTTCCTGGGGGGTCAATATGCTCCCCAGACTGGTGTGCCTGGAAGCCCAACATTTATTGACGATCAGTTCGACGCAGATATTACCTATGTAGTCGGACTGCATAATGTTGTTGCTCCACGGCCTCAAACCAGCATACCCGAACCTTCTTCGATGTTAGGTTTGTTGGCGTTTGGTGCGTTTGCTGTCAATTCAGTGCGGCAACGCCAGCAGCAACAGAAAGCTTAGGATAACAGCCGCTTTTGATCCGAAACCGCGTGCGGGATTTTCCCTGCACGCGATTATTTAATTGTCTTTGCTTGACCCGCTGTAGGTATAGTGTAGCGAGCGCTAACCAGAGAAAAGTTATAAGTACATGCGGAAATTATCCAAGCATCTAAGTATTTATAAATGGACAGAGTTTCAAGAAATCCCGAATGACTACAGTTACACCAGAAGAAATCGCTCTGTATCGCGCTGAATTAGCAGATTATCCCGCAGCCTTGGAAGCGTTGGATACGATCGAGAAATCTGAGGGAGATTTAGAAGATGCAGCGTTAGTGCTGGCAAGAAGAGCCAAATTAGAAGCTGTCAGAGCTAACAAATGGTTAGACGAATACGCCAAGCAATTGCAAGAAGTTCTCTGTCGCCAAGAATTTCGAGAAGACTTATTAAATAACTCGTTTAACGTTCTGGTGGGATATTTGCTGCTAAATCCTCCTACTATTCCTCTAGCAATGGTCACTCCCGTTATTATCTATGTGATGAAGAGGGGCTTAAATCAGTGGTGTGAAAATTGCTAGGGGTTGTTGGCAAACTTTTACTCAGATATTGCACCATTCTCAGTGACAAAGCCCGCCCGGAAATAAATTTCCGGGCTAATAGCGAAAGTCCATTAAAATAAACTGAAATCCTTTAAAAGCGACTGATATAGTTTTCGGTTGCATCTAAATGATTAAATTGGTTGTAGGGGCACGGCGGCAAAAAACCTTATCGTTAGCGGCAAAGCTTATTGATGCCGTGCCCCTACCACAATCGCTGTATTGCACTCCTTTGAAAACAGGTGTGGTGTAATTCCGATACAACCGGAATCCAGAAGTTAAAAATATATCCAGACATGCGTTAGACTCCTGCTGCGGTGAAGGCTGCCCAATAAAATGGATTAGCGAAGGGATAAGGTTGGCGATCGCGTATTTCCTTGAGATCGGCTGCAATAATCTCCTCTAAGACAAAGCGCTTCCCTGGTTTAAGTTGGGCCAGGATTTGATCGATTTGGGGTTGAAGTTGCTCTAACACAGCTTCAAACTCCTCACAGGTCAAATTCCTGAGCCATTTTTGAGCATGGTTGAGGGCTAAGGTAAGGCTTTTGTAGGTTGGCAAATTCTGATAAAATTTCATCATCAAAAACGCTGTAGACAAATCGCTCACCGTCCACAAACTGCTGACTACAGCCCGACTTCCAGCAATCAGAAAACCGCTGGGTAAACCAATATATTCGTCGCTGTAGTTGAGAAAATCAATCAATCCGGTTTCGCAAGCGGAAAGAGTGACGAGGCGACATTTTTCTAATTTGAGCGAGAGGATTCTATCTAGAGTCAGGCACTTTTCCAAATCGTGGATTTCACCGTTTCGCAAACTGAGATAGCGTTCTGAATTAGGTTGAGTCGGTGCGGTATCAAGCGGTGCATTTGCTAATATCAGGGCAGATTTTCGGGCATCGGTCAGGTCAAAATAGCCGTGACAGCTAAAGTGGGCGCAGTGGAAGGTATTGAGAGGAGTATTGTTGATGGCGGTAAGAGTTGCTTGTGCTTTTTTGAGGACATTGACGGGTTGAAAGTATTGGGTAATAACTTCCACTTCTAAGTCAGTATAAGTGAGGTCTTCTGTAGGATTTTGGATGGCAAACAGGTGGGAAAAATCGGGGCGTTGTCGTTTTTGTGCTTGCAGTAATAGCTGACAACTCGGTGCATAGCTGACACCTTTGGGGAAAATATCGAGTCGGCACGATTCACCGACTGGTAATGCATGAAGCGGGAACAGATGCAGATGCCAATTGGGGATGAGGATTAGCTGCTGGCAATCTTTGGGTAGATGGGCGAGAATCTCATCTAAGTGCAAAATCTTTGCCAATTCCTGAAGTCGCGGGGTTAGCTGAGTTCGCCAGTTGTCTTTTTGCCCGTAGTAATCATCTATATAGGTATTAGCCCAATCTACCAAAGCTTTTCGGTCATCGATTGTGGCAGACAAAACGAAGGGTTGGGGGTTATAACGGGTGAAGATAAATGTATGGAAGCTTTCAAAAGTTATGTACCACTGGATGATTGCTGTGCTATCGTCTAAAGTTGCTTGGAAGCGAGCAAAATTGAATCCAAAACCGATGGGTAGGTAGCGGTTTTGTAAGTCGTTGCGCTGCTGTCGTAGCTGCTGGAGACTTTGGGCTAAAGTTTGTGGATTATCAGCTTTACCAGTCTGAATTTGGTTCTGATTAGTAGCGATTTCGTCTCGGAGTTGTTCTAGTTCTTTGACAACTTCTGGGGGGAAGATCTTATGTAAATCACGGGTGAGGATTTGTTCAACTAGGTTACGGGTTTTGCTGCGTTCGGCATATTCAATAGCTACGGTGGGTTTGCCCATCGCTAGACACACTTCTATCATCAATCTATAGATTTGGTTGTGTTTTTCAGCTAGTTTTTGCTTAGATTCATCCCCGGAGACAATCTCATATCGCATTAATTCTACTGTTTCTATAGCATCAGCAAAAGCATCATAGGCAAGATGCTTTTGGTTATTTTTTTGGTAAGCAAGTCCAAGGTTAAATAAAGTGTCAGCCCAATCTTGGGGAAAAGCTGAGCGGTTGCGAACTTCAATTGCGGCAAGGTAATAACGAATTGCCGTTTCTAAATTCTCGGCTTTATCTCCTTTGATTCCGTTAGAGTAGGCATTAGCCAGATTATTTTGAGTCATTGCCCAATCTTGGGGAAAAGCTGAGCGGGTGCGAACTTCAATTGCGGCAAGGTAATAACGAATTGCTGTTTCTAAATTCTCGGCTTTATCTCCTTTGATTCCGTTAGAGTAGGCATTAGCCAGATTATTTTGAGTCATTGCCCAATCTTGGGGAAAAGCTGAGCGGGTGCGAACTTCAATTGCGGCAAGGTAAT
>NZ_BLAY01000147.1 GCF_020521235.1 Microseira wollei NIES-4236
TTTCGGTGTGTTTAATCAAACAAATTTCAGACTGTGGGGGCACGGCATTCTATAATCTGGCGAGAGAAATCAAACGTTATCGACGCCGTGCCCCTACTTTCGGTGTGTTTAATCAAACAAATTTCAGACTGTGGGGGCACGGCATTCTATAATCTGGCGAGAGAAATCAAACGTTATCGACGCCGTGCCCCTACTTTCGGTGTGTTTAATCAAACAAATTTCAGACTGTGGGGGCACGGCATTCTATAATCTGGCGAGAGAAATCAAACGTTATCGACGCCGTGCCCCTACTTCTGGTGTGTTTAATCAAACAAATTTCAGACTGTGGGGGCACGGCATTCTATAATCTGGCGAGAGAAATCAAACGTTATCGACGCCGTGCCCCTACTTCTGGTGTGTTCGAGCCGATAAATTTCCAGCTTTCGGGAACAAGAGATAATCTGGCGAGAGAAATCAAACGTTATCGACGCCGTGCCCCGACAAAACCTGTTAAAACAGGTGGCAAATCAGTTTTTATTTGCTAGATATTTGTCGATTAGGGTAATTAGTTGAGCTATGCTTTGCTGTTCTTCTAGTAGCAGTTGTTTGATCTGGCGCATCTGTTCCACGTTGGGCGGACGATGCACCAAATCGTCAACGAACTCGACTAGCGGTGATTTGCGATTGCGGCTATTGGCGCTTTCTGCGTTCAACTTCTCCCAGCGTTCCTTGACTGCTGCTGCTCTTTCCTCCATCAGCTTGTTTTTGGCTATGCGCTGCGCGGTGCGCTCAGGTGTTAGACATTTTTTTCCAGTCATCTTCGTCTGCGTAAATATCGGTAAATTTTTGTTCTAGCTCGGTTAGTTTTTCGCTGTGTCTCCCAACTTCGTCTTCTATGGTGTTGATTCTGTTTTCCAGAATATCAACTGATATATCCAGCGCTGCAACAAAACTTTCTAGCGTGTCTATCGGTTTTGGTTGGGGTGCGTCGCCGTTTGGTTGGTTACCGTTAGTCATGGTTTTTCCTCTCTGATTGATGGGAAAAACTGGCGCCAGCGTGCGGGTATCGTAGGCGATATGCCTCGCTGCCGCTGCGCTGGCGCCAGTTCTGCTACTTAGACGGTGTGCTTGCGCCTGAAGAGTCGGGTCATAATGCTCATCACCTCACCCGAATCGGGAATAATATCATGTCCCTGGGCAACGGTTGTGTAACTGCTAATAGCTAATCGCTAATGGCTGCTCTGGAGGCAATTAGCGATTAGCAATTAGCAATTAGCCAAGAATTTTGTGGGAAAAGGGATTTGTTGCTCATGCCGAAGGCAGCAACAAGCGGCTAATCAATAGGCAGTTAAGGCAAAGATTATTGGGAAGCGTTCGCGCAAGCTAGGGTATGCATATCGCCCACCTACCCAATAAGTAGGTACAAGTAAATAAAGTGAAAATAGTTATGCAAGTGTGGGGCCCGATCCAATGCCCACCCCACAAGAATTTCAGACTCTTGTGGGGTGGGCGCAAAGCCCGCCTCTTGTTCAATTTAGTTATACTCACATACTTAGCAAAAAAAATCATGCTCCTGCGCCCAAAACAGTAAGCCCAGATACAGAAGTTTCGCCGTCTCTGGCAAACTTGGATCAAAACGCTATCATTTTCTCTATTCAGATATGGAAGAAAAGCCTGCAAGAGCCAAAATTTATTATGATTCTAAATCTGATTGCCCAAGCTCTCACCCCCGATCCGGCGGCGACAGAGAGTCCCACTGCTACTCCGACTCCAATAGAGACGTTGACTCCCGCTGCTAGTCCGACTCCGATAGAGACGTTGACTCCCGCTGCTACTCCGCTTCCGCCTCCAGTTCAGGTTCCGATGCAAGCGGTGCAAACCCAGGCGGCGCAAACAGTCTCTGGGTTGAGTCAGATCGGACAAACTGCACTCGATCTGTTAACCCAATTTGGACTCAAGCTCCTGGGTGCGATCGCTCTGTGGTTTGTCGGTCAAAAGTTAATCGCACTTAGCCTCAGTCTAATCAAGCGAGGTCTGAGAACCCAGCCAATTGACCCAACGCTGATTAATTATCTGCTCTCGATTATCGGAGTGACGCTGAGAATCATTCTGATTGTGGCGATGCTGGGTTTCTTTGGCATCGAGACAACTTCGTTTGCTGCTTTGCTGGCGGCGGCGGGGGTGGCGATTGGTGCAGCGTGGGGCGGACTGCTGGCTAACTTTGCAGCGGGTGCATTTTTAATTATTTTTCGCCCTTTCAAAGTCGGGGATTTTATTTGCGCGGGGGGCGTCACGGGTACGGTTAAGGAAGTTGGATTGTTTACAACCAGGATCAATACAGTAGATAACGTGATGACGATTGTTGGTAACAACAAAATCTTCGACGACAATATTCAAAACTTTTCCACAAATCCTTACCGTCGCGTTGACTTAGTGGCTCAACTTGACAGCGGTGTCGATTGCAAACAAGCGATCGCCCTGTTAAAAGAGCGACTGAGGGATATCCCCAACGTCCTCGTCGATCCGGCACCGGATGTGGAAATTCTTGAGTTTAGTGTAGGTGGTCTCGTCCTTGCCGTCCGCCCCTATTGCCATAACGACAATTACTGGCAGGTGTATTTTGCTACCAATAAAATGATCTGCGATACTTTTGGCGAAGCTGGTTACCTTGTTCCAGCTCAGTACTTAATGCTGCCTCGGTAATAAAGCTTACTTGTCGGTGGGTGAAGGCAACATGACGGTAAAGGTCGTCCCTGCACCCACTTCGCTTTCAAATCGGATCGCTCCCCGATGTAATTCTACTGCTTTTTTGACAATTGCCAGTCCCAAACCAGTGCCTTTAATTTCCCCTACATTACTGCATCGGTAAAACGCTTCAAACAGTTTTTCTTGGTCTGCTTTTGGAATGCCGATACCCGCATCTCGAACGCGGAAAATTACCATTGGGTAATGGGGAATTGGGAATTGGTAATTCTCCAGATCTCCCACAGGCGAGACGCCTGTGCTACGCTGCTCCCACTTCTCCAAGTACTCTAGTTGTAAACGCACTTCGCCGCCTTTGGGGGAATATTTGATCCCATTGGAAAGCAAATTAGAAAGGATGTGGTGCAATAACCGTTGATCCAAAACTGCAACGCTTTTTCTTGAGGTGCAGACGAAGGTTATGCGGTGCTTTTCTTCTACTCCTAGCTGCATTTGTTCCACCAGATGGCGGCAGAATTCTTTTAAATTAAGCGGGGCAGGATTAAACTTTAATTGATCGGATTCTGCTCTACCGATGACGAGCATATCTTCAATCAACTGGTTCATACTTTGGCTGGCAGATTTCATTAAATCCAGGCATTTAACTTGGGTTTTTTCGTCTAATTTGCTGCTATTCAATTCGAGTAATTTCGCCGAACCTACAATCGCGCTCAAGGGGTTGCGTAACTCGTGCGCTGCCAGCGAAACATATTTGGTTTGGCGATCGGCTTTTTCTTCGGCTGTTTCCAAAGCTTGACGCAGTTTTGTTTCCAATTCGTGTCGGTGCAGGGCAATTTCGATCGTCACGTATAAATCTTTTTGTTGGAAAGGTTTGATAATATACCCGAAAGGGTCTGTTAGTTTGGCTCGCTTCAGGGTTTCTTCATCGGCATAAGCAGTCAAAAATACCGTTGGAATATGGCAACGAGTGCGAATTTTTTCCGCAGCTGCTATCCCGTCCATATCCCCTTCCAATACAATATCCATCAGCACCAAATCCGGCTGGTTTTGGGCGGCTTTTTCAATCGCTTCTTCCCCGTTCGTCACAATCGCCACAACCTCGTAACCCTGCTTTTTCAAGCTCTCGGCTATGGCCTCGGCTACAATCGCTTCATCTTCTACCACTAAGATCTTTTTTTCAGCCATTGCCTTAAACTCTCCGGCGGTAATTTAATTCGTAAAACCCCAGCTTAAATCGCGTTCCCCCATCGGTGTCAATTTCCAGAAAGCCCTTGAGCTGACGGGTCAGCATTCGGACTAATCTCAGTCCTAATGTTGCTGCGGTTTCTATATTAAAATTCTTAGGTAAGCCAACTCCATTATCGCTAACAATTAGATGAAATTTCATCAATTCATCCCGGAACAATTCAATACTAATTTGCCCAGGCATTCCTTGATTAAAAGCATATTTCAGCGAGTTAGAAACCAGTTCATTCACAATTAAACCACAGGGAATGGCTGTTTCTATATTAAGCGAAGATTCAGCCAGGTTAAGTTTTAGTTCAATGGCATTAGAGTGGTTGCCGAAAAATTGAAACAAATTAGTTGTGAGGTCTTTGATGTATTTAGCAAAGTCGATTTTGTCTAGATGTAGTGACTGATACAATTGCTCGTGAATTAGCGCCATCGAACGAATGCGGCTTTGACTTTCTCGAAACAGCGCGATAGTCTGGGGATCGTCAAGGTATTGAGCTTGGAGTTCGAGCAAGCTAGAAATTACCTGCATGTTGTTTTTGACGCGATGGTGAATTTCTTTGAGCAATACTTCTTTTTCGTGGAGGGAAGCTTGAATTTGCACTTCGGCAATTTTGCGATCGCTCACATCTTCAGCAATTCCGGCGATGCGGTAAAGTTTACCAAACTCATCTTTTATGGGAAAACCCCTCGCCCATATCCAGCGAATCGAACCATCGGGTCGGAGGATGCGATATTCATTGCTGGTAGACTCTCCTTGGAGTTGTTTGGCGATCGCACCAAGCACAGCTTCTCGGTCTTCCGGATACACTGTTTCTATCCAAAATTGCGGTTTGCCATTCGCTGCTGCGATCGGGCGTCCCCAAATTTTCTCATAAGCTGGACTGACGTAGAGCAACTGGTTACCCTCTGGAGATGCCAACCAAAACACATTAGCAATATTTTCTGCCATCTGGCGAAATTTTGCTTCGCTTTCGCATAAAGCGTTTTCTGCTCGTTTGCGCTCGGTGATATCCCGCAATGAGATAATGCAGACGGATTTTCCTTCCCATTCGGTTGGAGCAACGTGCATTTCTCCAATGCCGACTTCTTTATTTGGGCGCAGAATGGTTAATTCGATGATATCGTTCTTTATAGCAGGCCATCCTAACTCAACGCCGATTAAATCTTCGGGTTCGCAACCGAAAATTTTTCCCGCCGCCGGGTTAGCAAACAGCACCCGACCCCGACGATCTACAATTAACAAACCATCTAACAAGTTAGCCACAATTGTTTGCAGTCGCGCTTCGCTATCGCAGAGGGTGGAAATTATTGCTTGCAGGCGTTTTTCACTGTCTCGCAACGCAGCTTCTGTCTGTTTGCGATCGCTTATATCTTCATCAATCCCAGCAATGCGGTAAACAAGTCCAGCGCGATCGCGGATGGGAAAGCAACGGGATCTGATCCAACGCATCTCGCCGTCCGGGCGCAGGATACGATATTCTTGCTCATACTTACCCGGGTCTGGTGCTTTCAAAGCGGCGATGATGCGATCGCGGTCTTCTGGATGGATAATAGCATCTAAAAAATATTCAGGCGCAGCGCATAAATCAGCACGAGACAGTCCCCAAATCTTTTCGCACTGGGGAGAAACATAGATAATCTGTCTGGTTTTAGCATCGATCGTCCAGCAAATACTATCGATATTTTCTGCCAGTTGTTGGAATAGTTGCTCGCTTTCGTGCAACGCCGCCTCTACTCGCCGACGTTCGGCAATTTCCTGCTGTAATTGCTCTTTTAGCGCCGCTAATTCAGCCGTGCTATCTCTTAGTTTAATTTCTAGCTGCTCTTTAGCTTTTTGGCGTTCGGCGATTGTCTTGAATAAACCGCGAACTAACCCGCAAAGGTGACAAGGCGCAATATCAATCATCGGTTACAAGGTCAAGCGGCGATTTACCTCCTATTTTAATTGACTTAATCCTAAAAAAAGGGCTGCCAAGGTTCCAGAAACTCTAATTTCTCCTTGGACTATCTTTTCCATGACTTGAGAAACCGGCACTAATACCACTTCAATCTCTTCTGTAGCGTCTAGCTGCTGAAATCCCGATGGTCGAACATCTCTTGCTAAAAACAGATGAATGGTATTGGTATCTTTAATCGGATTATCATAAAGCTTCCCCAAAGGAATCATCTCTTGGGGAATATAACCAGTTTCTTCTTCGAGTTCTCGTCGCGCTGCGGTGGCGGCGCTTTCTAATTTTGGATTAAAACTTCCGGCGGGAAGTTCTAATAATATTTCACCTGTCGCGTGTCTGTATTGCCGCACAAAAACAATTTCTTGCTTGCCAGTTATTGCCAATGTTAAAACAATATCCGGACGAACCAGGACAAAGAAATCATCGATTCTTTTACCCTTTGGCAATTCTACTTCATCTTGTCTTATTTTAAACCATTTGTTCTCAAAAACGAATTTTGAATTCAGAATTTTCCATTTTTCGAGCATAAGTCGTTTGTAGTAAGGACTTTAGTCCTGATTTTCGAGTTGCTGAAGACTGTTGTCCTCACTAACAAATGATTGTAAACCTTGTCGTAGAGTTATACCAGCTTTAGTTGCCAGTTCGTGTGCCGCCTGATGGGCAGCCATTAAAACTATATTAAAACCTTCTGGTTGTAACTCTTGTAAAGATATAATTTTACAGGGCTGCGAACGCAAAAATAAATCCGCTAATTCTTTTAACGGCGGTGACTGTAATTCTTTAATATAGCGTTGAGCATTTTTCAGTCCCAATTCAATCACCAAAAGTTTAATTTGAAGCGTATTAACCGCAGTATTATCGCTGAGCAAACAAATGGATTTTTGCCCAATTTTATTTGCCACTTCTGACAACCCTTTAATCGCTGCAAAAATTTCGGCATTCGTCGAGTTTTCGCTGGTTTCCAAAGCATAGCTATATTGTTGCCAGTCGAGACTGAAATTGTTTTTATCTGATTCTATATCAAATAACGAACGTTGCAAAATAACGACACCAGCACCCGAACCAACTGCATCTAGGGGTGCCGGATGTCCGCCGTCAACAACTACCCAAATATCGGGTTCAAAAGATGGCAACAAGCTGATACCTGTCCGTTCTTGGGGAGTGAAGGCGCGTTGGATTTCCGTTTCATAATTCATGGGTAATTGGTCATGGGTAATTGGTCATGGGTAATTGGCTAATTAACGCAAGTTGCTAGTTATAAAATTCGCCGTTAATTGCTAATTGCTAATTGCTCTTGTATTTTTACCAATCTAGCCATTAACCATTGAGATAACTAGCAACTTGAGTTAATTAGTAATAGCAAACCATGCGGCGATCCCATCAGCGATCGCCAGTGCCAATCTCCTTTGTTCTGTAGGATTCATCAACCATTCAAACTCAAAAGGATTGCTCATAAATCCCAATTCCAATAATACAGATGGGGCGGATGCGGGACGCGCGAGGGCGAGGTTATTCCAAAACACGCCGTAGGAAGGACGATTGAGTTTTCCCACCAAACGATCGTGCAAAAACATCGATAAACTATGAGCTTGGGGATGATACCAAAACATGCCGATGCCTTTAGTATTAAAAGCGTCGCCGTTGTCGGGTAAGGAATTATAGTGAATCGAGAGAGCGATCGCCGGTTCCTCTCTATCAATTATTGCCACCCGTTCTGGCAGGGATAAAGTGCTATCATCCTCCCGCGTCATGATTACGGTCGCACCTCGCGCTACTAATTCGTCCCGAATCAGTTTCGATACGGTCAGGTTAACATCTTTTTCTAAATAACCCGTAGGTCCCGCTGCGCCAGATTCCCTCCCCCCATGTCCCGGATCTAGTAATATTTTAATTCCAGATAGTGGTTTGTCTGCTGTTTTGGCACTGTTGGGAGGATAGCGCAGCGTTAATACTAAACTCGTGCCATCGTATCGCAGTTTATAACCCCACTGCTGTTGGGATTTCAGGTTAAAAGTATATTGCACTCGCTCGGGTGCAATTTGTTGCCAGTCGAGGCGGGAAATAATCGGATCGTCATCTTGGCGAATAATATCGGTTTGGGCGGTGGTGTTGTGGAGAGTCAGGGTTAAAATGCGATCGCCCTGTTGTACGCTGACGGGTACGGGAACTTGCAGCGGAAACACCACTTCTGTCGCTCCAGCAACGCGACGAGTTGTGATGCTGCGAATAATAGAACGCGGCGGCACCGAACTTTGAGAAATCCGCACTTCTTCTTTATTTATCCATCCGCCGTAGTCGAGTCGCACCCACTCGCCTTCCCTGCCAGTAATCGATGCTTGGGTTCCTTTTGGTAGCGGAGTTAGGCGAGAATAATCAGTACTCGGTCCCGTTCTGGCAATTCCCCCATCAACAATCACCTCGGCAATTTCTAGTTGAGTCTGCGAGAGAATTTTAATATTACCTTGCCCGATTTCGGTAATTGTTTTGCCGTTTATGGTTAGTTGAAACTCGGGACGTCCCCATTCGGCGGGGGACTCCCCCGTCCCACATCCTCGATAGTTACTGCTGCGCCGGAGGTTTTGAGTCGTGACTGAATTGGGCAGATTTTGTCCAACTAAGGCGGCAGAATTGGCAGGCAGAATAACCTTGGCAGGTTGAGCAGTTAAAGGAATTGTACGATCGCCCAATTTTACATTTACCGTGGCATTGGCGGGAGCGATTGCGCTAAAACAAATCGCTTCCCCCGGCATTCTGGCAATATCCACCCTTGGGGTTAAAGAATCTTTCCCAAATGCCAACCCTACCGGAGAACTTGGTTGTGTCGATAACCGGGTTACTTTAATTCGTCGTTGTTGATTTCGGTAGCGAAACGTAAAGACATTATCTCCGATTCTCAGGGGAAAGCTGGGAGCAAAATGACCCGCCGGACTCCGTTGAATTGTCTTGCCATTTACCCGAACTCTTCCCGAAGGCGGGGCAGTTCCAATAAAGAAAATCCGGTCAGATGTCGTTCTGTGATTATTCGGCGGATACGCCAGGTAAAGAGGTTGTGCTGCCAAGGTTGGAGAAGCGATTACAGTTGCGATTGTGACTAATCCTAAGATTGTTTTCATTTTTTTGCTCATTGCTAATTGCTCATTGCTAATTGCTCATAACCTATTAGCCATTAGCCATTAGCCATTAGCATCTTCAAAAATCTTTGTGGGAATTCCATCAATACTTGTTTGGTTTTTCTCGCGCCAATATGCCGCAATTCCCCCTTCTCCTTTCTTTTTTGCCCATTCTATCAGGCTGGGTCTTTCTGCTTTAAATTCGTACAGCGGTACGCCATAACCGCAAGAAGTTTGAATCGCATCAATATCCATTACGATAATTTGACGTTCTCCCGGTGTTGGTTCAAATAATTCATAGTAATTCTCCCATTCTTTATGTCTGGGAGCAATTACCCGTCCGCGTCCGTACAAACGCAGAATTAAAGGCTTTTCTGCAAAGCTACAAAACATAATCGTCATTCTACATACCTCGTTCGGAGGATCTGCCTGGGAATGTAAATGCGCTGCGGTTTCATTGCCACTGCCAGTTAAATCTAGATAGGCAACCGTTCTATTATCAATGCAGCGAAACGTATCTATGCCTTTAGGAGATACATTAATCCGTCCCGACTTGGGGGCAGTCGCTGTGAAAAATAATTTTTGTTCTGAAATAAAATTTTGTAAATCTTCATTCAAATTAGAGTAAAACTTAGCCATTGTGAAAACCTCGTAAACTACACTAGAAACGACACAAAAAGCAAAAGAGGAGTAGAGGGGGAAGGGAGATTTGTGAAATTTTCACCTCTCAACGTTCCTAGAAACCGGGTTTCTGCCTATATCCGTCAGTCCTGTAAAATTCAAAATTGGGTAACATAGATTAGTTTTGGTTGGCGGGGTGCGTTGGCAGGTCATACAGGCAGTGCTGGCGTGGGGTATTAGTACAAGCTGCCCAACGGTCAACAATGTGGCAGAATGAACGGGGTGGCATAGGAATTGAGTCTACTTTTAAGCATTCTATGACTAAGTTTGTCTTTGTAACCGGCGGTGTTGTTTCCAGTATCGGCAAGGGAATTGTGGCGTCGAGTTTAGGACGCCTGCTCAAGTCGCGAGATTATTCAGTCTCGATATTAAAACTCGACCCATATATTAACGTCGATCCGGGAACGATGAGTCCGTTTCAGCACGGGGAAGTATTCGTCACCGAAGATGGTGCTGAAACAGACTTGGACTTGGGACACTACGAACGCTTCACCGATACTTCGATGTCGCGCCTCAACAGCGTTACCACAGGGTCAATTTATCAGGCAGTAATTAATAAAGAAAGGCGGGGCGACTATCAAGGTGGTACGGTGCAAGTCATTCCCCACATCACGAATGAAATTAAAGAACGCATACGCAGAGTGGCAAAAAATACAAATCCGGATGTAGTAATCACGGAAATAGGCGGCACGGTGGGAGATATTGAATCGTTACCTTTTTTGGAAGCAATTCGCCAGTTCCGTAAAGATGTGGGGCGGCAAAACGTGCTGTACATGCACGTAACGCTGGTACCTTGGATACAGTCGGCGGGAGAAATGAAAACCAAACCGACGCAGCATTCGGTGAAAGAATTGCGCTCGATAGGGATACAACCGGAGATTTTAGTATGCCGGAGCGATCGCCCGTTAAGCCCAGGATTAAAGCAAAAACTCTCGGAATTCTGCGACGTACCAGTTGAGCAGGTGATTAACGCTTGCGATGCCAATACAATTTACGAAGTGCCGCTGATGATGGAACGGGAAGGACTGGCACACCAGGCGCTGGATTTATTGCAACTCGAACAACGCCAACCCGATTTAAAACAGTGGCAAACTTTAGTAGACAGATTGTATCGCCCGACAAACCGGATTGAAATCGCGATCGTGGGGAAATATGTCCGATTAAGCGATGCTTACCTTTCTGTAGTAGAAGCGCTGCGCCATGCTTCGATCGCCCTAGGGGGCGAGTTGAACCTGCGGTGGGTAAACTCAGAAGATATTGAAGTAAACGGCGCAGAGCGCTATCTTGAAGGTGTCCAGGGCTTAGTCGTACCTGGAGGATTTGGGATCAGGGGCGTCGATGGCAAGATTGCAGCGGTGAAATACGCGCGCGATCGTCAACTTCCGTTTTTAGGTTTGTGTTTAGGAATGCAGTGTTGTGTAATAGAGTGGGCGCGTAACGTGGCAGGTTTAAAAGATGCCAATAGCGCTGAATTTGCCCCCGATACTCCCAATCCCGTGATCAACCTGTTGCCGGAACAGCACGATGTGGTAGAGTTGGGCGGCACCATGCGGCTGGGTTTGTATCCTTGCCGCTTGGCATCGAATACCCTGGCAAGTCGTCTGTATCAGCGGGAAGTGGTTTACGAACGCCACCGTCACCGCTATGAATTCAACAATGCCTATCGCAACTTGTTTCTAGAAAGCGGGTATGAAATCAGCGGGACTTCTCCCGATGGGCGCTTGGTGGAAATTATCGAACTCCCCAATCATCCCTTCTTTATTGCCACGCAATTTCACCCAGAATTTCAATCCCGCCCCAGCAATCCCCACCCCTTGTTTAAAGGGTTTATTTCTGCGGCGTTAGCCAAAGTTGACCAACGCCCTAATGGGAAGGGGAACGAAGAAGTTGTTTCAACAGATTCAACTTCTGCGCCGGATGTGTCTGGGGAGAAAATAGAAATTATCGATGGGAATCCAAACTCAACTTTGAAGGCGCGCTGAATTATCCCAGCTATGCTGGGCTACTGCTACCTAAAAAACCGTCACGAGCTATTGTAAAAAGCGGCAAATTATGCTTACCCTGCGAATAGCTCGCTTTATGATCGGAAATAAACCTATTGCATCTAAAAATCAAGCAGCTGGGAAATTGCGGTTGTGAGGAAATAGCGTGACCTATTGGATCAAAATCAGTTACGAGAGGAATCAATATGTAATCGATCTCGACCGTGTTAGTGCTTTTGTTTACGAGCAAAACGGGACGCTAAAATTTTGGTTACCGGATAGTGGTTTTCCGATCGTTCTCAACCCCCAAGGACACCCAGACGCCCATCAAAAAGTGCAGACCTACATTAAAGAGGTGAGGGGGCAGACTTTTGAAGAGTACTGGGTAGAACTTACCTATGAAAGAAATAAATATTTGGTGAACCTCAAGTGCATCAGTAGCTTTGAGTGCGAACCGAACGGCAGGATAAAGTTTTGGTTGCCAGATGGCGCGATCGCTATCATTATCAACCCCCAGAGTAACAAAGAAGACTACCAAAAAGTCATCAAGTACATTCAACGGGAAACTGGACATTCTTTACCTTGAATGGGTAATTGGTAATGGCTAATGGCTAATGGCTAATGGCTAATGGAAATTTTTCCCTATTACCCTTCCACGCCTTATGCCTGGGAACGCCATTACCTATTACCTATTACCTATTACCTATTAACTCAAGTTGCTAGTTATCTCTCTGGCGAGCGGCTAATGGCTCAATCAGTAAAAATCCTATATGAGCAATTAGCAATTAGCAATTAGCAACGCCCTTGTTTATAACTAGCAACTTGCGTTATTACCTATTACCTGTTGCGCTAATTTTGCCGCACCGACCATTCCCGCAGAATTACCCAAGTCTGCGGGTAACAATTGCAACCGGGCGCGCGAACTGGGTAGAACCCGACGTTCGATTTCGGCGATCGCATATGGAAAGAAAAACTCGGCACTAGCACTCACCCCGCCGCCAATTACAACCGCTTCCGGCGCCAAAATGTAGATCGAACTGGTTAAACCAATACCTAAATCTCGTCCGTAGTTGCGCCAAAATTCCAACGCGAAAGGATCGCCTGCTTTGGCAAGTTTGCCCAATTCTTCCGGTTCCATTCCGGTGCGGCGGCGAATTGCTACAACCGAGACATATTGTTCTAAAGAACCTTGATTACCGCTGTTACAAGGTGGACCATCGGGATTTAAAGTCACCAATCCCAACTCACCCGCAGCGCCTTGATGACCGACAAACAATTTTCCATCTAAAATAATTGCGCCGCCGACACCCGTCCCCAAGGTGAGTAAAATAAAGTTGCGAAATCGACGCCCCGCCCCTAACCAAGCTTCTCCCAATCCGGCACAATTAGCATCGTTGGCGATAATTGTAGGTAATCCAGTTTTTGCTTCTAACCAATCTGCCAAGGGAATATTGTGCCAACCATCTAAATTAATTCCTACGATGGCAATTCTACCAGCGGCATCGGCGGGACCCGGAGTACCAACGCCAATTGCTCGCGCATTTTTGTGCGGATCGATTTGAGCGATGGCATCTACCATCGCATCTAAAACCGCTGCCGGTGTCGCCGGATTGGGTGTGGGTATGGTTAGGGACTGCAAGCAGTTCCCATCTTGATTAAACCGCCCCAGTTTAATCGCCGTTCCCCCTAAATCAATCCCGATAACTTGGTTCATTGCTAATTGCTAATTGCTAATTGCTGGCTTGTTAACTGCGATCTGGCGCGAAAAGTATTTTACTATTAGCCATGAGCCATGAGCCATTACCCATGAGCCATTAGCCATTAGCCATTAGCCATTACCCATTAGCCATTACCCATTAGCCATTACCCATTAGCCATTACCTTTTTCTCGGATCGATAAACTCGCTTAACCCTTCTCCCACCAAAGATAATCCTACAACCATCAGGGTTAAAGCTAAACCGGGGAACATTGCCGTCCACCAAACGCCGGTAGGTAACGCTTCCAGGGCTAATTTTAAATCGTGTCCCCACTCTGGCACGTCGTCGGGGAGTCCCAATCCCAAAAATCCCAAACCTCCCAGGGTTAAAATCGCATCGGCGGCGTTGAGGGTGAAGAGTACCGGCACGCTTTGAATCACGTTTAAAAACAGATAGCGGGATAAAACCGTCCAAGTGTTCGCGCCCATTGCTTGCGCCGCTTCGATAAACAATTCGGTTTTAACGCTGACCGTGTGGTTGCGGACAACGCGATAGTATTGCGGGATGTACGAGATCGACAGTGCGATCGCGCCATTCAAAACCCCCCGCCCCACCACAAACGCCAGCGTTACTGACAGTAACAACCCCGGCAGCGTATAAATTGTATCCATCAAAAACAACAGTACTCGGTCTAATCTGCCGCCCAGATAACCGCTGACTAAACCCAACGGCACGCCAACAACCAGACTCAGCATCGTCGCCAAAATCACCACTTGCAGCGCCGCTTGGCTGCCAAACAGCGTGCGGGAGAACACATCGTAGCCTTGGTTACTCGTGCCAAACCAATAACGCCCTGAAGGCGGTTCGTGAATCGGGTTAGAGAGCGACTCAGTAGGGTTTTGCAGCCATCCCCAGGCTTGAAAAGTTGGTGCAAAAACGGCTACCAGTACGAACGCGAAAGTGATGACCAGTCCCACGAGGAGAAACTGCATGGAAAGATTGGGACGCCCTGAAAAACGCCATCTCGGTAATGAAAGTTTAGAAAGGTTCATCGATTAAAACTAGCTATTTCACAAGATGGTACAGCTTCCAGCCCCGATGCTGTTATTGCTATTCGCAAGTTGGGGCAGCAGCAAGTTTAATTTGCTCGGCTTCGAGTATTTCTTCAGCAGCTTTGATAGTTTCATCATCAAAAATTTCCCGGTTGTAGCAAATAATTTCTGCCAACAACTGTTGATGTTTTTTTGTGGCATTGCTAATCATTGAACCCTCAGTTCGGCGATAATTGATCAGAAATTCTCTAGTTCCTAAAAAAGGAATGTTTTGTCTATGGCAGTTAATCCAAAATTCCCAGTCTTCATAGCCTTGTACGATCATGTTCTCTTTGTAGCCTTTAACCAAATCCCAAACAACCTTGTGATAAAGTGCGGACGGGTGAAGCATATTAAACTTCTTGATATTTTCGGCAGAATACATGTCATAACTATGCCTCAACATGGTATGGTCAATCCCGAACACTCTGTGGGAAGCAAATGCCACGCATGGAACTTCTGATTTTAAAGAGATATTCATGAGATAATCCAGCGCATTTGAACTTAATGTGTCATCTGCATCGAGTGGCATTATGTATTCACCTGTTGCCGCCGCTATCCCAGCATTTCTCGCACTTGCTACTCCCCCATTGACTTTTTCTATTAACCGGATTGATTTATCAGGATAAATTGCTATCAAGTTGCGTGCGACTTCGCTGGTGTTGTCCGGACTGCCATCATTGACGATGATAATTTCCCAATTTTCGTAGGTTTGAGCTACTATGCTAGCCACCGACTCCGGTAAAAATTTTGCTTGGTTGTAGCAGGGAATAACGACAGATACCAAAGGCTGTTTTTCTGGTTCTACAAAAACGTTGATTGGCGGCAAAGGCAGCCGATCAAAGACATTCGGCTGATTTGTAGATAAACTGTATAAATAAATCCTTGGATGCACAATTGCCAACTGAGAAATATTAGTATTCTGGTACGCCTTTTCCAGTTCTGGATATCTGGACAAACAGTCTTGTTTAACAAAAATGAAGATATTCTGAGCGTACCAAGGCTCTACTTTTTCATTACTCCATATTTTTTTTCTCAGCACATCTACGACCGCATAGCCGTTCTTTTGAAACAAGTTTACCCAATATTGAGGCCATTGTTCGTTAAGATGGAAGCCTGCTTGAAAGGGTATAGCAGCTGAAAAAAGAATAACTGGTGCCAGTTGGGTGAGCGAGTTGATCAATTGCTCGCCGCATTCACTCGGCAGGTATTCAGCAACTTCTAAACAAATTGCTAGGTCAAATTTTTTCTCGATTGGCAGAGGTTGCTTCAAGTCATGTGAGGTGAATTGACTCAGGGGGATTTGTAGCAGATTAGGATCTAGATACTCTCCATCTATACCCAAGCAGTCTTCGATGCCAAACTCTTTAAAGACTGCTAACCAATTTCCCAGACCGCACCCTAAGTCCACAACAGTATTAGGGGGGAACGGTTGCAGCAGTTCTATCAGTAGAGGAATGATTTGTTGAGCTGAACTACGGGATCCCTTTGGCATTAACTCATAGCATGGATTTAAAGCTGGTTTTTGCTTGGGACTCAGTTGGTCAGTTACTTGATAAAGTAGTTTTACTTCAACCATATATCCGTCAGTTGTTTTCAGTTGAATCTGTTTTTCTTTCACAGGTCCTGACAGGTGCAAAATGCCGATAGGCGTGTGGGGTAAATAGGGTTCTACAAAGCAGGATTTTTCTTGCTCCCAACTTGGAAAAGCATGTTGACAATTCCAGTTACACCATGCCGGAAGCATTTCAGTTTTGTCGAATAATCCACCCTGATAAACAGACAAATTGATCGCAAATTGAGCTTTCATTAAGGAGACAGATTGCTGTAATCCTTGATTTAAATATTCTGCCCAAACTTCCCAGTGAGGCGCATCTTTGTGGAGTGCAAACACCCCGGCATTTAGTACGGGATAGCTATATAAATTTTCTGCGACTTCCTCGCCAAAAGCCTCTTGATATTTGTTATAAACCCATTGCCACCAAAATTTACGTAATCCCCCATACTGGATTTCGCTCCCCCGGTCTATTTCGGGAACAATTGCTAATCCTCCGCGTTTGGCTCCTTGAACAAATAAATCAATAGCTTTCCAATCTTGTACCCAAGCATCTGCATCTATCCACAGATAGATGTCAAAATTGGGAAAGTATTTCCGCAAGAAAGGACGTGCTAATAATCCCTTAAAATGAACGGTAGCTTCATCTTTACCAGGAAAGTTGAACTCCCAATCTGGTTGCTTAATTATATTTACTTTTCCCTGTAGCCACTCAAGTTGTTCTGGCGTGCAGCCCAGATCGAAAAACCCTATAATTGCATTTGCACCCTGTGTTTTTTCTCGGATAGATAAAATAGTGCCTTGCACCAGTTCAAAGTAATCGGCGTTTGCTGCGGTGATGATGATTGTTTCCATAGGAATTTTCGATTTGCTTTCACAGGCTTAGTTGGGTTGCTTTGATTTTACCACGTTAGCGGCGTGGGGTTTGATAGATTGAAAGCTACCAGTACGAAAGCGAAAGTAATACGAGTCCCACTAGGAGAAACTGTATGGAAAGATTGGGACGGCTAAAAAAACGGGGTAATGAAAGTTTAGAAAGATTCATCGCTCCCTAAAACTAGCTATGTCACAAGATGGTACAGCTGCAAGTCCCGATGCTGTTATTGCCATACGGTTTTCATTGTTCATGATAATTCGGGTATGAATCAGGGAACGCAGAGCTTCCCATTGGTTTTGCTCCATAACCTGATGACTGACGAATGAAATTTCCGGTGATTCATCCACATCTAACTCTTCTTCATACAAAATTTTCATAACTACATCAGAAATTGCCAAATCTGCCGAGTCTTTAGAAATATTGCTGGTTTCTACGAGGAGAGTGATTCGACTTCTCTCAGGATGAGTCAGCAGCACTCTGATGATGCTTTCCAATTCTTGCAGCAGTAACTCTTCAGGTTGAGTCCAGTCTGGGAATATTATCAGGTTTATAGCTCTTAAATTCAACTCGGGAATTTTTTGCAGGCGCGCTAACATCGCTTCGCCAGCGACTAACCCCGGTAATAATTTTAAGGTAGCGCGGGCAACTTTTTCTGCTAAGACTGTATCGCCAATTTTCTCCGCTGCTTCCGCCAAGTACCAAATAGTACGCCAGAGATCGCATTCCGAAACAGTTGCATCTGCTTTGCGAAACCACACACCCGTCTCGTCAATTCTCACCAGGGGAAATGACATATTTTGAGAACGTTCAAACTCGTGAATTGCTTTCCGACAACCTTCCCAAAAACCATAATCGTCGATTTGGATAACTCCGTCATCTACAACTTGAGCGAACAGGTTATTAAATATATCCATCGTTGATTCATACCAATCCCCATCAGCGTGAAGTAAAGCAATATCAGCTATTTTTGATTTAGACTCAGGCAATGTTGAGGCAAACAACCCCTGGACGGGTACAACAATATCTCTCACATCCAAAGCTTGACAAACTACATCTAAACCCTCAATAATTGGCGCTTTTAAAGTCCCGACTCCCAAACCCGTGTCATTGGCAGGTATTCCGTTGTGTTTATCAACATCAGTAGGGTCGGGCATTCCCTCAAATGTATCAAAAGCATACAACATTCGGGGGCGCAGACTATAGCGTTTGATTGCGAATGCTAGCAGCGCTGCACTTCCGCCTTTGCAAGTGCCGCACTCAACAAAATTTCCGGGAATATCATCTATACAAATTTGCCGCGCTAAGGTATATAAAGAAAATAATCGAGCTTCGCTTAACAGGGTGAATGGTCGAATTGCTGCAAGCAGGTTTTGGAATTCATCTATTTCGCGATCGCTCAATACTCCATGTCCGGATTTTGCTAGTAAGTAGTGCTTGAGACTAGCTGCAAAATCTCCGGTTTGCCAATAAAGCTGGCTCAGGTATTTATTGGCTATCCCAGAACTGGGATTAAGTTTTCCTGCATTTTTAAAAGCTACTAATGCCCGGTTAAAATCCCCTTGTATAAAAAACTCCCTTCCCTGTTGGTTGAATTCAATGGCTTGCTTAACATCTACTTCTTCAGTAATATTAAGCTGCCTAACTTCTGACTCTACTTTGTCAACTAGCTTAATTAACCGCTCCAGACTAAAATCTTGTTTACCTATTTGTGGTTTATTCGTTCCGCTAACTGGATGATGTTGCAAATGTTCGGGTAAATGCCATTCTATCTTCGGGTCTGGTTGATGAATAACAGGTTCGACGTTGCCTCGCCATGCCACTCCCATAATTTGCATGGTTTGATAAATCATCGTATTCCATCCCCTTTGCTTCAGGTAATCTAAACCTTGAGCAACATCGGGGGAAGCTAAATCGTGAAACAGAATTAAAGCATCTGCTTCAGCCAATGTTTCGCAGATAATAGCATCATTCAAAGGGCCTGGTGCGTCGTGATTTCCATCAATAAAAATTAACGACCACTTGCGTTGAAATTCAGTTGCAATTTCCTCTACTTTTTCCGGACTATAACCAGGAATGAGTCTAACCGAATCAAGCACGCCCGCTGCTTGCAGTGAGTTGCTAACGCTTTCGTAAAATTCTGGTTTTTCTAATATTGGATCGATAACATCTAGCTCAACTCCTGCCAAAGCTAAATGACAAGCTGACCAACCCATCCAACAGCCTATTTCTAAAACTTTTTTGCCTTTAAATTTGAGCGCCGTATTATAAAGAATATGGGCTTCATCGCGACTGACAAATCCGATGTATGGATGGCGCTTATCTGCGTACCAGTTATGAGGAATTTCCCGCCGTAAATAAGGCCAAGGACAACCACTGGTATCCCCGATAATCATATTGGGAAAACAGCGATCCGGCTGAATAATTTTAAATCCAGGAGATACATAATCTCCAACCGGCAACAAACTTGAAGTAATTGTTTGTTTATCTTTCAGAGATATTTCGCTATAGCGTAAGCTGCCCTCAACTAGATCCATGTCAGTGGACACTAAGTTTAGTCTGTCATGCTTTTCTCCAGTTAAATGTATAATTCCGAGCGGTGTATGAGGTAAGAATGGTTCTACAAGACAAGATTTTTCTCGATCCCAAGCTGGCAAACCAAAATGGCAAGTCCAGTTACACCAAGCTGGAAGCATTTCAGTTTCAGCGAACAATCCGCAATTATAGATACTGTAATTAAGTGCTATCTGGTCTGTCATTGTACAGACAAAGTTTTGGATTGCTCTATCAATAGATTCTTGCCATACTTCCCAGTGAGGCGCATCTTTGTGAAGCGCAAAAATACCTGCGTTCACCATCGGATAACTATAGAATTTTTCAGCTTCTTCGTCACCAAAAGCCTTTTTGTACCAACCATAAGTCGTTCGCCAATAGCCGGATAAAGAGCCATATTGTATGTGGCTACCTCGGTCAATTTCAGGAACAACTGCTAAGCCTCGCCGTTTGGCGCCTTGGATGAATAAATCAACTGCTTTCCAGTCTTGTATCCAGGCGTCGGCATCTATCCATAGATAGATGTCAAAATTGGGAAAGTATTTACGCAAAAAAGGACGTGCTAACAAACCTTTTAAATGAGTTGGAGCTTCATTAATACTTGGAAAGTTAAACTCCCAATCAGGCTGTTTAATGATATTGACTCGTTCCTGTAACCATTGCAGCTGTTCTGGCGTACAACCTAGATCGAAAAAGCCAACGATCGCATTTCGCCCCTGTGGTTTTTCTCGGATAGATAAAACAGTGCCTTGAACCAGTTCAAAGTAGTTTGCATTCGCCGCAGTGATAATGATTTCCACAGGAGTCCCCGATCCGCTTTCACAGGCTTGCTTGGGTCGTCTTTATTTTACCACGCTTGCGACTCAGTGCTTGATATATTGTCAAAATATGCACTTTGATGCCACACTGAGAGAATGCTTATTTGCTAATTTTAGTTAGGTTATATATGGATATCGATAAATTACAGCAACAACTAGCCGCATACCTAGCTCAAGGTTATTATGATGAAGCGAGCGATCTTTGCGAACAAGGCATTAATACTGAACCGGCTATAACGTTAAACTACTGGTATCTGGGAATAGCAATGCTATTGCAAGGGGAAGAATCAGAAGCTCAAGCTATTTGGCTATCAGCTATAACTCAAGTTACTCCAGATGAAATGGATGCAGTAACGGCGGAACTATTACAAGTATTACAAACCGCAGCTCTTCAATTTTTAGATAACCGAGAGTTCCAGAAATCAGAGATAATATACTGGCAAATACTAGAATTAGATTCTAATGATTGCACAGTTTACTACAATTTAGGAAATGCTCTAGCGCAGCAGGGAAATTTCGATGAAGCGATCAACTGTTGGCAAAATGCGATCGCTCTCAAACCTGACTATGTTGAAGCTTACGAAGAGTGGGGAAGTGTGTGTCATAAGTTAGAAGATTTTGAAAGCGCGATCGCTTGCTATTCAAAAGCTTTAGAACTCAAACCAGATAATTATCAAACAGCTTACAATCTAGGGCTTTGCTTTTCTTTTTTGGGGATGGTGTCAGAAGCGAGCGCTTGTTTTCAAAACGCCATTCAACTCAAACCAGACTCCACCCAACCCTACGGCGATCTGGGATATCTTCTCCTGCAAAAAGGTCAACTCGATGACGCAATTAAATTGTTTAATCAAGCCATCCCAGTAAGTTTCCTAGAATCTTACTGTCGCTTCATTGACACCCTGAAAAACCAAAGCCAATCTAAGGAAGTATTTAACGATAACGCCTGTTTCTTAAAATATTTACACCTTCATCCTTATTCTTTTGACACCTTCTTGTATTTAGCTAAAATAATCGACAGAACAGATACTTTGTCAGCCATAGCAAGGGAAATTTATCAAAAAGCCCTGGAATTTAACCCGGATGCCGATATTATTGTCAGCCGACAAAATAAGCTAGATAATTCAACAAAAGCATCACAAGAAATCCTATCATTTGAACCGCCAAAATATTTTTATGAATCTACCTTGGATTGGGCAAATACCTATAATATAGACAAACATTATCTAAATATTTATCCGAACAATACCCTTTATTTAACTCCCCCTAAAACACCCGATACTGCGATACATTTTAGCTTTAGATTCGGCAGTCAAGTTGAATTACCAGCCACCTTTGTTGCCATAGTGCCAGACGGACGTTTCTGGTTAAATAAAAAACAGGATAAAAGTGCCGTCATCGCCGCCGATAATAAACTGTTAGGAGATATTTCCCCAGATTTTCCAGTTTTAAGTCCAGGACATCCAGATAAACATCCCAGCAAACATTCTATTTTTTCTGTAGGTAAATTACCGCCTATTCAGAGGATAGATGGAACCGTAGCCGTTTTAGCCGGACTCTTAAACGACACATATTTTCATTGGATGTTTGATATCCTACCCCGCATTGAATTACTCGATAAAAGCGGTATAGACATAGCTACTATCGATAAATTTTTAGTCAGCAGTCGTCTATCTTTCCAAAAAGAAACCCTCAAAGCACTAGGAATTCCAGAAACAAAAATCCTAGAAACTGATGAGTATCCTCACATCCAAGCAACAAGCTTAGTCGTTCCATCTTTCCCCAGTAGCTTAGCTTGGATGCCAAAATGGGCTTGTAATTTTTTGCGTCAGGAATTTTTACATAAAAAAACGATTGAAACCGAAAAAATAGAGCGGATATATATTAGCCGTAAACCAGCTCCAAATCGCAGAATTATCAACGAAGATGAAATCGTAAGCTGTTTAACTAAATACGGTTTTAGAAGCGTCATCCTTGAATCAATGTCAGTAGTTGAACAAGCCGCCTTGTTAGCTCATGCTAAAGTTGTAGTAGCACCTCACGGCGGTGGCTTGACTAATACTGTCTTCTGCAATCCCGGAACTAAGGTAATAGAGATTTTTTCACCGAATTACGTATATCCTTGTTATTGGCTGATTAGCAATCAAATCGGTTTGGCATATTACTATTTACAAGGAGAAAATCCGGAAGGGTTCTATTTACATAAACTTTTATACCCAGACGCACGACTGGAAGATATTTTTGTTAATATCAATGAATTGTTAAAAATTATGAGATTTGCCGGAGCAATCTAGAAAGCTAAGCATCTGTGGCGAACGATTGTTTAATTTCATTTATTCTTTCCTGAGCGGGCGCAAAGTCTGGAGCGAATGCCAACGCCATTTCAAATGCTACTAATGCATCCTGCGGGCGTTTCATTTCCAAGTAGGTACAACCGATATTATAGGCAGGATAGGTAGTTAAGAAACTCATTTCAAAAGGTTCTCCTATATAGTAATCCTCGTTTTGACCCAATTTTATACAATTCTCAAAATAAGCGATCGCTCCCAAGGGAAATCCTAAATCTTTTAGTATTTCACCGGCAAGATGATTGAGTGGAGGATAATTAGGACACCATTCAAGTCCTCGCTGGCAAAGCAATCTGGCTGTTTCATAATCTTTGTGTTCAAAATATTGCGTCCCTAACAAATGAAGTAAGGTAGCAATCCAGAAAAGATCCTCTGGTGGGTTTCCATCCATCAAATGGGGTGAAAGCTTATCTAAAATTTCTGCATAACATTCTTCAGCTTTCTCTGTCCGATCAATCCGGTTATACTTGTGAGCGAGACAATCCAAATGCCATAGACTAAACCCTTCTTCTTCTCGCATTCGTTCGAGTATGGGAATATCGCGATTTATAAGTTTTTGTCTCACCTTATCTGGAGAGATATTTCCATAATGCAGTATCTTAACTCCCTCTAATTGGCTGATAGTTATCTTGGTATTTGGATAGTTGATCTGCTCGTGAAAGCGGTATATATATCTCAGACCTGGTAGGTTACGAAACAGTCTTCCATGAAAACCTCCCTTGAGGTTCTTTATATTAGCATGTAACAACACCATTCCATAGATTGTTACTTCAGGATTTGCCGCTAGCTGGTGTTTCCAATTTTCTGTTTCGACTACTAACTCTTCATCTGCATCTAATACCAGAATCCAGTCACCAGATGCCTGGTAAATAGAGTAATTGCGAGCCGCTGCAAAATCATCGCACCACTCGAAATAACTCACTTTCGCTCCATAGTTAAGAGCAATTTCAGGTGTTCCATCAGAAGAGCCAGTATCTACTACAATCATTTCATCAACATAAGGTTTAGCGCTGGCCAAACACCTTGCCAAATTTTATTTTTCATTTTTGACTATCATGCAAAGTGACAAAAAAGGTTTGGCTATTGGCTCTATTTCTTTCATCCGGTTTATCTAAATTTTTGAGTTTTTATGGATATTTTTACCGACGTGTTATTGCTGTCAGCCCGCTTTAATTAAATTGGATATATTATAGCTATGACTTAGACAAAGAAACAAAGGGCGCTCCGAAAAATCGTTGGTTTGGCATGGCTCAGGTTTTTGTGGCAGCAATTTTATCGTCTCGTCTACATATTTGTCACTTCGGCAGTATGCCTTGAGGTCCACAAGTCCCCAGGGTGGATTAGCTGCATGAAACTGGTCGAGTAGATGATGGGACAAATTGACCATGAAGAAAGATAAATTGGCGGCATTGGTGACTGGGGTGGGGTTAACAGTCATAAAATCTTTGCATCTCCAGAATTGCTTAGGGTCACGGAAGTTAAACTCTATTGGGAAGCGCAGACTGTAATAGTCGATCAGCTTGTCATCAGATAACTCCAGGTCGCTGGTGAATAAAATCACATGAGAGCAAGCTGGGGTGCGAAGATTTGTTTTGAGCAAGATCGCCACATTTAGAGCCTGGGCAAATTGCTGGTGCAGCAGTTGAATTTGATAGATAACTCAAGTTGCTAGTTATCTCTGGGAGCGGCTAATGGCTAATGGCTAATGGCGAGATTGGTAAAAATCCAAGATTAGCAATTAGCAATTAGCAATTAGCAAGCTGGCAACGCCCTTGTTTATAACTAGCAACTTGCGTTAGATATCTGTCTGGATGTGACCCTCTAGAGTACTGTTTTTTAAACTAGAGCTAGGGAGACGGCGGTACTCTAGCTGATCTCCGTACTGGCGACGGGAACTCAGACTTGAGTCCGGGTTTTGGTCAGCGGCACTAAGGGACCTTGCAGCTCAAGCAAAGTAGCAATCATTGCCTGAATTGGCAACAGTTCTGGTGTCAGCTTAACCAGGATTGAAACAATTTTAAACACCCACACCAGCAGCTCATTTCCATCCCGCCTCAGCGGTCAAACTATTTTGCACCAGCCATCTATAGAGGCTTTTCACCCAAAATCCCACCCAAGAGGGTGGGATTTTGGCGCAGGTATTGTTTGAGAAACCGGGTTTCTGCGAGAGTTGCACTAGATGTGACTAGCTAGCAGCAACAGGCGCTGGGACGGGGTAAACACTCACCTGTTTGCGAGTTCTATCCTTTCTTTCAAACGTGACAACGCCGTCAATCAGGGAAAATAGGGTATCGTCGCAGCCAATACCCACATTCTTACCGGGGTGAAACTTCTTCCCGCGCTGACGCACCAGGATATTACCAGCGCGAACAGTTTGACCGCCGTAGCGCTTGACGCCCAAACGCTGGGCATTTGAGTCACGTCCGTTGCGAGTACTACCAGTACCTTTCTTGTGAGCCATGATATCCTCCGCTATTCCTATTCTTTACTATTATTCCGCAGTTGCTTCAGCTGCTTCTGGTGCTGCTTCTGGCGCTGGAGTTGCTGCTGCTTCCTTGGCGGCTAAAACAGCACCATTCATGCTGATTGAGTCAATCATCAGGCGGGTGATTTCCTGACGGTGTCCCCGTTTTTTGCGAGTTTTCTTCTTGGGCTTCATCTTGTATACCAAAACTTTGCGCCCGCGAAAATGCCGCATCACCGTGCCTTGTACCGTCGCGCCTTCAACCCAAGGCTGACCGATATTAACGCCGCCATCATGCTGAACGAACAAAACTTTATCGATAGTGACTTGCGAGTTTGCTTCGTCCTTCAGCAGTTCGATATCGTAGAAGCGGCCTGGTTCGACGCGCAGTTGTTTGCCGCCCGTTTCAATAATTGCGTAAGTCATGAGATTTTTCTAGAGTTGCCGTACAGGTAGCTTTTTGGGTAATCGGTAATCGGTAATCGGTAATCGGTAATCGTTTGTTGCCAATTACCGATCGCCTATGACCGATTGCCAAACAGCTTTGTAATGCCTCGACCTGATCCGAGCAGGAATGGACACAATCTACTATTATTTCTGATTTGAGGCTAGTTTGTCAAGCGAGCCCGCCCCTGACCTTAACTCGTTCCCATGCTCTTAAGTCGTTAACTCGTTAACTCGTTCCCATGCTCTGCGTGGGAACGGCTTTTGGAGGCTCTGCCTCTAGGCGACTGACCAGAGGCAAAGCCTCCAAAACCACGTTCCAAGGCCAGAGCCTTGGAACGAGAAAACGAGAAACGAGAAAAGCGAGAAATTAGTAACGCACCACATTTCTACAAAATTCGGGTAGAGGTGTTTCTGGAAAGCAAGCCGACACAGCGGTATCTATTTTAATCGGGTATAGAAATAACAATGGCGACACAGCTTCAAAAGATTTGGCAATTTTTGCAGAAAGACGTGCGGGAATTGTGGCAACCTACAGAAGCAGCAGAGTCCGGCGCGGAAGTTTCCAAAGCAGTTTTGGAATTAGCAATTGCACTGGGTTTATTAGTCGCGCCTCCAGTTGCTGTTGCGGCGGCGGGACTTTCGTTTGTGGGAATAGCCACCAGAGGGATAAAATTTTACCGGGAAAAGGTCAATAAAGAGCCAACCTTAGAAGAATTCGTCGCCATTGCTTCTCCCCTCGCCTATTTAGAAAGCGTGAACTACCCCACCGCATAGGCGGATGGGGCTTCTGTACTCATAGGCGAATGCCGCAGGTGAGACTTTCGTCCCATCTTTGGTCTTACTTCCCCTCCTACAGCAGAGACGGCTGAACCATCCGCCT
>NZ_BLAY01000148.1 GCF_020521235.1 Microseira wollei NIES-4236
GCCGTGCCCCTACTGGTGCATCACCCAAACCCGGTTGGGGCACGGCATGTATCAAATTGGGACTGGTGCAAAATATCCCTGCTGCCGTGCCCCTACTGGTGAACCACCCAAACCCGGTTGGGGCACGGCATGTATCAAATTGGGACTGGTGCAAAATATCTCTGCTGCCGTGCCCCTACTGGTGCATCACCCAAACCCGGTTGGGGCACGGCATGATTAACATCTGCCTTGGTCAAAATATCCCTGCTGCCGTGCCCCTACTGGTGCATCACCCAAACCCGGTTGGGGCACGGCATGTATCAAATTGGGACTGGTGCAAAATATCCCTGCTGCCGTGCCCCTACTGGTGAACCACCCAAACCCGGTTGGGGCACGGCATGATTAACATCTGCCTTGGTCAAAATATCCCTGCTGCCGTGCCCCTACTGGTGAACCACCCAAACCCGGTTGGGGCACGGCATGTATCAAATTGGGACTGGTGCAAAATATCCCTGCTGCCGTGCCCCTACTGGTGCATCACCCAAACCCGGTTGGGGCACGGCATGATTGCCGCCTTGCCCCTACTTATCGGCGTGTACGTAGTCCACAAAGTAAAATTTTGGTTGCAGCCAGAATTTTAGCCACGCATACCCTCCTAATCCAATTAACGCCAGAATAATTAAGGGCAAACCCAGACGAATTCGCAGCGGATCGGGCAGCAGGGCAACGGTGGCGACGGTTACAGCAAAATATCCCAGCAGACCCGTTTTCAAGTACTGGATATTCTTCAAGGTACGGCGACAACTGCTGCAAATTAGCGTGTGCTGTCGGTAGCGATCGAGGATATCTTCTCGGTTTGGTGGTTGTTCGTTTTGGGACTGTATTTCTGACTCAACCCAGGGTAATTTTCCCTGGCAATACTTATCGAACCAATTGCGAAATTTGATGACCAACAGATCGGCACTGGTTGGCAATTTATAGGCTGTTTTCCAACTTTCAACCAATTGGCGCTGTTGCAGGTAGCGCTCTTGGTAGTAAAGCAAAATCATGTCTCCATCTAGAACTTGATTGCGCGTTTTAATGTGGTCAAACCATCGCGGTGTTAAACGATGCAAAGTTTTGGCAAAGTTACGGGGAAACTGAGCTACAATTCTCGACTTACCTGGGGCAACGGGAATGCAGTAGGTTACTAATCCAGCTTGTCGTTCGTTGCCAAATTTGATGGCATATTCCAGTCGGCAAGGTGGTTGAAATGTAATACGGGATGGAAAGTTTCCTCCCACATTGGCTTCGATTAATTCTTGGGTTGATTGGATAATTTCCATTAAAATGGGTTTGGCTCGGTTGCGATCGCCCTGCACGCCATGATGGGCAAACGGAACGTGACTCGGATCTGCCACATTTTCAATCAGCGTCTGCCAATCGTAGGCCAAATCGCGCACCATAGACGACCAAACAAACCCTTTGCTTTCATCAACTTGAGGCGATAGGGGTAGTGGTTTAGATGCAGCCAAATCGGCAGAATTTTCATCAGGCCATACCCAGAGTAAACCGTTTGCTTGCTGAGAAGGTAGGGACACCGCACAGAAATTGTCTCGATTTTTGGCAATTAAGTCTGGATTATCCGACTGGGGAATGTGCGTACACTCACCTTGAGCATTAAATTGCCAACCGTGATAGCTGCATGCCAGATTACCAGTTTTTTCATCCACGCGGCCTTCACTTAACGGTGCCAGTCGGTGTGGACATTGATCTAAAAATACGCAATATTGTTCAGAAAAACTCGGCTTCCAGATTGCGAGACGACGACCCAAAAGGGTAACCGCCGTAGGACGGGTTGGATCGAGATCTTCTAGTGGTGAAACGGGATACCACTGTTGAAAAAAGTTAAATTCCAATTCAGTCACCGCGTTCAAAATCAAAATTATTGTATTTGTTTACAGTCTATTATAATATAATATAACCACAAGTTTTTGCAATCATAACTTACGCGCGACGAGGCCAAGTTCTGAGATAACAAGCCAGCCCGCCAGGGAATAAATTCCCACAGCGAGTAGCTAAAGTTGGTTAAAACCAACTATTGATTTCGGATGGTTTTCAGTTTGTTTCAACGGACTTGGGCTATTAGCCCGGAAATTTATTTCCGGGCGGGTTATGGATTTGAGGTTATGAACTTGAGCTACTCGCTGTGAAAATTGATTGCCCGAAGCCATCACCAAAGTTTCTGCGTATATCTCTCGTTTCCATCAACGATTTGGCAGAGAAACCCGGTTTCAAAGTTTCTGCGTATATCTCTCGTTTCCATCAACGATTTGGCAGAGAAACCCGGTTTCAAAGTTTCTGCGTATATCTCTCGTTTCCATCAACGATTTGGCAGAGAAACCCGGTTTCTTTGTGGGATCATAACTGAGGCGCGACGAGGCCATCACCAAAGTTTCTGCGTATATCTCTAGTTTCCATCAACGATTTGGCAGAGAAACCCGGTTTCTTTGTGGGATCATAACTGAGGCGCGACGAGGCCATCACCAAAGTTTCTTGCTGGGATCTTTAGTTTCCTTTCCCGACGATTTGGCAGAGAAACCCGGTTTTTTTGCGTAAGTCCTAAATTAGCAATTAGCAATTAGCAATTAGCAATTAGCAGGGATTTAGGGGCGGGGCGACCCCACCCCGACTGGCTATAGAGATGCGCGCACCAAATCAATTTGACGCAACTGAGATAAAATTTCGCTTTCCGCAGTTTTCAACCGGAGAGTTTCGGCTTCTCGGTCAATTTCTTGCAACTGTTTTTGCAGCAGCAAGTTGTTTAACTCGGCTTGGCGGGAATTGATATCGGCGTTGATGCGATCGCTCACCTGATTTTCGTACATATCGAAGCACTTTTGCACGGCTTCAAAAATAGTTGGCTGTTGCTCTTCGGCTATTTGCGGCAGGTATTTGGTGAATTCTTTCTTGGTTGCGGCAATGAATTGTTGTCCCACGTACTCGGCTTGGATTGCTATTCCCCCAATTCCGGCTAAAATTACCCCTAATACCGATAGGGTTAAACTAGCAAAAATTATGCCGATTGCCTGGAGGACGAGGGTAACGCAAACACAAGACAAAACGCTCTGCCAAAACATATTAAAAGAGCCAATCCCTCGGTTTAGACTATCTGGAATTGCTCCAAATCCGTCCATGACAGAATCCGCCCAAGTTGAGGCAGCGGGTTTATAAACATGTCCCACCGCGTCAAATCGATAGCGCAATAGTTTATGATTCATCTCTTCAACAACTTCGTCGTATTCTATCCGGTAGTTTGCTGCTTTTTCTTCTAGTTGGGAGAAGGCGGCGGCGATTTTTTGTTGGGCGATGAATTCCCAAGCCGCAAGTTACTTTTTCGGTTTCACCGTACTTTAACACCGTCAACAAAGCCGTACAGGGATTGACATCGCTGGGGAGCAAATTCTGTCCTAGTAAAGCATTGAGAAAAGTAGTTTTTCCTCGTTTCATATCCCCTAAAACCAGGAGTCGAAATACACCCTGGCGCAAGTTATCCCCCGTAGTGGCGAGACGTTCGATATCGCGATCCAATCCTAATTTTCCGGAGATTTTTTCGCCTTCCGACTCCACTTGAGTGAGAGTTTGGGCGATCGCATCCAAAAGATCGGCAACTTCGGTACGAACTTTGACAACGCGATCTAAATCTTCGATCCAGCCAGATGCTTTAACATTATCGCTGATGGATTTTTCCTGGAACTAAGAGGACGGACTCACTTCAGACTTTAGCTTGCCCAAATTTCGCGGATAAAATACCAGAGTCTGGAGTTAAGAGTCTGACTCCAGTATGGCCTGAGATCGGCTCAACTATTAGTGAACTGGCGATCTGGTAGCGACAGATATGGCAAGATGGGGAAAGTGTCTAGCGATCGCGCTTCCCCATGTCTGCATCCAATCCATCCCTAGATTTCACGCTGCAACGCCTGCGCCTGGTACGTCAGGGTATACTGCGCCTTCACAAAGCGCTACTAGAGTCCGAACGGGTTGTGTACGAACAATTTTACGGACGCATTCAATCCAGCAACGAGTTTTTTCAGCTAGTTCTAAATCACGATTGGTTTAGTTGGTTGCGTCCTATTTCCCAATTTATCGTTCAGATCGATACTTTCCTCAGTAGCAAAGAACCCGTAACGTTAACCGAAGCTAATCAGCTGCTAGAAGAAGCAAAAATGCTCCTCGATCCATCAGAAGAAGGTCCCAGCTTAAAAACGCGATACTATCGTGCTATCCAACGCGATCCGGCTATCGCCCTGATGCACGCAGAGGTGTCAAAATTGCTGGTGAATGACGTTTAGAATCAACCTTGACTTCCACAAATCTGGTTGCTTCAGTTGTTGACATATTGGTTTTTTTGACCTCAACAGATCTCCAGCTTACAGAGCTTGCGTGTAAGTTTTGTGAAAATTTGACTTGATCTTTGTCACAACGTGCTAAAAAAGTGTGTGATATACAGGGGTGCGATCAAGAGAGCAAAGATAAGGAAGACGAGGGAGATGAGGACGATGGGGTCACCACCTTCCTTGGCATCCTAGCAACTAAAATTGACCGCACCCCTATTTTCGTTTTGTTGGAGTATAACCGATGTATAAGCGGGAAGATTTACATTTAGATCCTGAAGCATGTGAAGTAAGTTACAAAGGAACCCTTCTGCGGTTGTATCCCAAAGAATACGAACTGCTCAAGCTATTTCTCGATCATCCCAATCATGTTTTAAGTTCGGCGGCTATTATTGAACGCATTTGGACTGACGATTCAATTCCCACTGAAAATGCAGTCAGAACTCATATTAAAGGGTTGCGACGTAAACTCAAAGAAGCAGGCGCCGAAGATTTAATTCAGACAGTTCACGGTTTGGGATATCGCCTTAAGCCTTTGTCAGGAAACACAACAAAATCGGATAATTCTTTAAATTCACCGCTGATGAAACTCCTGGCATTGCATAACATGGAGTATGTCATAGTGGATAGAGACTTAATCGTTAAAAATTTTTCTCCTGAAGTTAAAAAATATTCCGATTACCCTAGGGATCTCGACATAGGCAAAGAAGTGACACTAGCCTTTCCAGAGTTGACTGGAATCGAATCTATTCTTTTAGAGATTCTGGAAAATCAACGCCCCAGTTTTGAGATCAAAGAAATTGCTAGATCTTGCAATAGTTTACGGCCTGATTATATAAATATTTATGTAATGGCAGAGCCAACCCAAGAGCATTCAAACCAACAATTACTTGTTTTGTTTGAGGACTCTTCAGAAAAAATGGTTTGGAAACAGCAGGTGGTTCAACAACAAAACGAATCATATTTACTAATGATTGGGTCTGGCGATAGCGAGTCAGGGAACTAAAATCTATATATTGCAGCCAGCCAACCCTACCTTAAGTAACCATGTCTGTCCCACATATCAATTGAGCGGGCGAGAAAACGCGGGGATTTGCTATTCATTTCCCCACGGGAAGCTTTAATTAGACTTTGCTCAACAATGACTACTAAATTACTCCAAGACAGTTGCTCGTTTTGGAGTAATTCCTTTAGTTTATCTAGCGCAACCTGAGCTGCTTGGGATTGTACATCGCCATGGGACTGGAGCGGAATTACCCTTCGCAAGGGATCGCGTTGCACTGCTATTATTGCCTGACGTACAGCTAGTAATATCTGCTGACCATACTGCTTTTGGGCGCGAGACATTTGGTACTGCCAACCCTTTTGACTCGAAGCATACAGCGCTGGCAATCTATTCATTGCGTAGGTCATCACATCAATTTTATTAACAGATTGCGCGACGCGAGCCGGGAGCAAGAGCAGTTGTGCATCTATCTCCTGAGAGACAAGAGTTTCCATGACGTTACGACAAACTTGAACCTGAGTGGGTTCGATGGCATTCATGGTTGATGGTTTTCTAATCTGGACTGATACTTAGATTACAGACAGGGTGTGAAATTTTTGTGGAAATTAGCGATTTGTTGGTATATTTTAAAGATTTGGGTAAAACTACCCGCACGGGTAGCAGCAGAATGAGTATATCTGCGTATAGGCTGGTGCGATCGCCTAAAATATAACTAACGCAAGTTGCTAGTTATAAACAAGGGCTTTGCTAATGGCTAATTGCAAGCTTGCTAATATAGGATTTTTACTGACATTAGCCATTAGCTATTAGCCATTAGCCATTAGCCATTAGCCATTAGCTCCTATCCATGAGATAACTAGCAACTTGAGTTAACTAGCAATCCACCCTCAAAAGCGTTCCTTCAGTCAGCCATTATGAAGATAAATCTAGAAGCTAACCGACACAGCTTATACGAGAAAGATTACCTGAAATGGATTGAAACTACAGTGGAAAAATTACGAGGAAAGGACTATTCAAACATCGACTGGGAAAATCTAATTGAGGAATTTGAGGACATGGGGCGGAGCGAGCGTAGGAGTTTGGAAAGCAATCTCGTTGTTATCCTGTTGCACTTACTCAAGTGGCAATATCAGCCAGAATTGAGAAGCGGTAGCTGGAAGGGCAGCATAGTCAAGCATCGCAGACGCATTCGCGAAGCTTTGAAAGATTCTCCCAGCCTCAAACCTTATCTTGAAGAGGTATTTGCTGAATGCTATTTGGATGCAATTGAACAAGCAAGTGCTGAAACTGGACTGCCAGAAGCAACTTTTCCCCAATTATGTCCTTATAGATCTACAGAAGTTTTAGACTCTAATTTCATGCCAGAATGATATTGATGTAGAATTGTCTCAAAACAACGATTTAGCAACAGTGAAGGGATAAGTTAAGTAATATACGCACTTTAGCTGCCAGCGCATTTGAATTGGTGGCTCGTTTCCACTTAAAAATATGACTATCACACTGCAAGATATCCGCAAGGCATCTGAGTTAATTTGCTCGCAAGTTGCTCATACTCCCTGCTCCTATTCCCGCAAGCTTTCTGAAATGATGGGAGCGGAGGTAATTCTAAAGTTTGAAAACCTGCAATTTGTCGGCGCATTTAAAGAACGCGGTGCTTTGGTAAAGCTGCTTTCTCTCACGCCAGAACAACGGCAGAAAGGGGTAATTGCCATGTCAGCAGGTAACCACGCTCAAGCAGTTGCCTACCAAGCTCAGCGCTTAGGTATTCCAGCTGCAATCGTCATGCCTCACTTCACGCCAAATGCTAAAGTAGAACGCACCCGTTCCTTTGGTGCAGAGGTAATTTTACATGGAGAAATTCTAGACGAAACCTTTGGATTAGCCCAACAAATTGCCCAGGAAAGGCAGCTTTGTATCGTCCCTCCCTATGATGACGAAAAGATTATTACTGGACAAGGAACCATTGCGTTGGAAATGCTGGCAGCTTATCCCGACTTGGAGGTGCTGGTAGTTCCTGTAGGGGGTGGAGGACTAATTTCGGGAAATGCAATCGCAGCCAAAAGCGTTCAACCTAATATTAAAATAATCGGCGTACAAACTGCCCGCTTTCCTTCTATGTTACAAGCATTAGAAGGTAAACCAACTACCTGCGGCGGCTCAACAATTGCTGATGGAATTGCCATCAAAGCACCCGGAAAGTTAACGCTCCCGATTGTGCAAAAGTTAGTTGATAAAATTCTCCTGGTAGACGAAGGCGATATTGAAGAAAGCGTGCGCTTGCTGCTGGAATTAGAAAAGACAGTTGTAGAAGGAGCAGGTGCAGTTGGACTCGCTGCACTGCTTGTGCATCGCCAACTTTTTGCCGGACGAAAAGTAGGAGTTATTTTAAGCGGCGGGAATATTGACCTGTTAACCCTATCATCGATTATCCAGCGGAGTTTGGTTCGCTCTGGTCGGCTGGCGCGATTGTGCGTTCAAATCCGCGATGTTCCTGGCGCACTCTCAGAGGTGACGCGGTGCATTGGGGATGTTGGTGGGAATATTGTTGAACTTCACCATCAGCGTGCCTTCACCAGCTTACCTTTGCAGTTAGCAGAAGTGGAATTTGTGCTACAAACGCGCGGACTTCTGCATCTGCAACAAATTATCGACACGCTGATAGATCGAGGTTTTCAATCTTCATTAAAATGTGGGGTGTAGGTTTTTGAAATCCGCTCACTTCTGACTATGTAGAGACGTTACATGTAACGTCTCTACGAGGATTTGATGCCTTTCATCACTCTCTTTCTTCATAACTTAAATAATGTTCAATCAAAAATTGGGAAGATGAAGATGGCACGTTGATGACCATCTCTTCACCATCACTGCTCTGACTAGAGCGCACACTGTTTGAGCATATTGCGAATCACGTTGTCTTTAACCATCAGCAGCCGCGATGCTTGAATTAAGGTTTCTATCATCTGTTCGCGGCTCATGTTCTGAGCTGATTCTTCCATCAATCTCATTTGGAATTCTTGTTCCAGGGTTAATTCAAAGGCGCTGCTGTCCATAATAATCCTCCAAAGGCATAGGGTTTTCAAAACCTCTTGTTTATGAGCTTAATCTGACTGGTGCTTTGATTCCCTCTTCAAATAGAGCGATCTTGCGTTCTTTCTACTGACAGATGAGCCTATTACGACTCACTATGCAGCGAACGCATCTGCACTACTAACCTGAACTTACGATATAGTCCGTAGGTTAAAGAATGAAGAGTCAGGACCTTTTTAACTTGCAGTGGTGTACGATATCTACGAGGCGAATTGCTGGCGACAAATTGCGGACAAAATTTTAAATTTGCTAATTTGTCAGTTGGGCAAGTTAAGTCCGTTTAAGTACGCACACTTCAAGTAGAAGCACCGCAGTTCTTAGAATCCTGGTAGTAGCACAGCATTATCAATATTTCGGGCTTGACAACCAATATTTCTGGTGCTGTGCTACTACTTTTTTGTCACTTGGGGTAGATTTATCTACGATCTGAGAAGTTTAACCCCAAAATTTTGGTAAAATCTACCTTAATTAATATTATAGCTCGCCAATAGCCGGAGTCAACAGTCCGCTGTCAACTCTTGCGGGTAGGCGGGAAACGAGATTACAGGCTATTTTAGTGGCAGAACCGATAAGCGAAAGTCTATGTCAGAATCTCCACGCGATCGCTACCTTACCCTAATCGACGAAATCGTCCAAATGACGCTGAAAGGGAATATCCGCTCCAAACAGCAAGTGTATCAAATGCTGGCGAAAGAGATTGCAGCGGGGGAGGGGGAAATTTTTGAGCGGTGTTTGAGCGATCGCATGGCTGCGGCACAATCTGAAATAGACAAACCTAGCGATGAACTCAAGCAAGCAAAAGCCACTCGCAGCTTGAGGGCGATGAAAACGATTGAGGCAGAGTACTCGCGCTATGAAGTTGATAATCGGGTATCTGCGGCGATTGTAGCGGCGACGAATGCGATCGCACTCGCCGAACCTAACCAACAACTTACCAACCTTTTGCACGCGATCGATCCCAATCAAGCTCAACCGTTAAATTTAGACCAAATCCAACAATTAGCCAAAGCATTACAAAAACAAGCCGAATCCGATCCGGAAGCCAAGCGAGATTTGCAACGGTTATCTTTTGGCCTCACCGAGGGTCTAAAATCTTGGCAGAAATTGCAAGAACATTTAGTCAGTTGGATGTACGAGCAAAATCGCAGCATTGGATTTGAAGGCGCACCAGAACAACGGGGTCCTTGGGGGTTATGGGCAAATCAAGTTAATAGTCCATTTCCTAAAGCATTATTTCAAACTTTGGCGCTGAATCAACCCGTGGGCGAACTGGCAGCAAAACAACATCCAGAACTAAGTGGATTTGTAGAATTGGCAGTAATTTTACAATGCTTGCAACGGGGATTGGTGAATTGGTTCGATAAATTAGTTTACGACTCCAAAATCACGGAAAAGTTGTCGATTTCCACTTATTTAACTTTTGCGTTTATTTGGTCGCAATTAGCCAGTGGGTTCAGTTCTAGTTCTAACAATCAATTCGCCAACGGCTGCTTTCAAGTAACGCTGCAAATCTTGCGAAACTTTGCCCAAAGGAATTACTTTCCCCTCTATGGCGGGATTTTTGCTTCTTTCAGCGGTAGTGCGTTGCGTTCGACATTGGATTATTTAGACGAACCACTGCGACGAGTTGAAGGCACTCAGGAGAAAGCGAGAATTCTGACATTACTGGGATATTCTATGGGGACAGTGGGGCGATATAAAGAGGCGATATCCTTCCACGAACAAGCTTTAGAAATTGCGCGGAGGGAGAGCGATACGCCTGACGGCACGCTGCGCGAACGCATGTGCGAAATTGCCAATCTCAATCACATCAGCCGCATCCACGTGGCGCAAAAGAATTATCCCGAAGCCATCAACTACAGCCAACGCGCCTTAATTTTAAGCCGTCAGAGTGGCGATCGGTTAGGAGAAGCCAACGCCCTAGCAAATTTAGGTTACAGCGAAGTTATTCAAGCCCAACAATTAGAACGAGTCGAACCCGAAGTTTACGAAAGCGCGATTAATTATCTCCAACAAGGATTGCAATTATCCGAACGATTGGGCGACAACTACGGTGCCGGTTTTGCCCTGCAACAAAGTAAGGCGCTTTGTTGCAGCAGTCTCGGCATTGCCCACATTGTTTTATCTCAGCCGCAAGTGGCGATTAACTATCTTGAATCGGGGTTTGAAGCGGCGCAAAAATCGGGCGATTTGTATCTCCAAGGGCTAAATTTGAGTTACTTAGCATCAGCAAATTACAGCCAGCAACAAATCGAAAAAGCTATCTATATTGGCAGCTTGGGGATGTATTTATTAGAGCAAATAAACTCACCCCAATGGCGACAAACAGCCGGATTGGTAACGATCTTGCGCGGACAAGTTGGGGAAGAAGGTTTCCGAAATATCCTGCAAAAATATCGACCTCAAATCATTGCTGTAATTGGCGTAGATGGCTACGATTACATCCCGCAATTGTTGGAGAAATACCATCAATAGCATCTATCGGGGCGGGTTTAGATAAATTGTCTGTTGGTTTCAGAGATTATTGGTAAAACCCGCCCCTAAGCCCATGAAAATCCCTCTAAAATTACCTATCTCTTCTTTTCTCTTACCTTCCCGGTTCTGCGCCTCTGCGGTTCGTTAATTTATTCTTTGATTGGCAAGAGAGTCAGCCGAAACAAGGCGTTTTATCCCCCGAATTATAACTTGATAGGGGACTTGCGATAGGCGTTCAACGCCCCAAATATATTGCAAATACCTGGGAAAACCTAATAATTTTAGTTGATAATCAGCAGAATTAACCATCCTGGAATATTGGAAATATCGCAGGAGAAAACGTTCCAATATGGGTGTTTTTTTGCCAGCGACAATCTGATATTCCCTAGCTTCAAATTGGGATACAGGTAGATTTTGGATCGTTGCAAAACTTGAAGATGGAATCGGGTAATTTAAAATATCTTGTAATTGACTCAGCGTTGTTTTTAAAGGCAAAACAAAATGATATGTTTGAGCCAGACTTATCAAACGATGCCAATCAATTTCTAACTGGGATGAATCGAGTAAAATTGCAGCATCCGCAATCCGATTCGCAGGCATAGTTCGATTCCCCTCTCCTCCCGCGACGCAGATGTAGAATAACGCATCTGTAGGCGACAAAATATACGCGGATGCATCCCCGACTTGAGTTAATTTGGCCCAATTCCAGAAATCTTTTTCAACCGTTTGATTAAACCCATCACCGAAAAGATGCCAGCGCAGATTTAAGTATTGGTTTGATGGATTTTTAAATCCCAAAACGTGAGCAAAAGGTACAAGTTTTTCGGGGATTTTTCCTTGAGGTTGCCAGCCAAGTTTTTGCAATAAACTCATCGCTTTCAAGGCATCTGCTGGATGAACGAGAATATCGAGAAAGTTAATCATCCGCAGAGCTTTATCTTGAGAGGAATTTAAGTTTAAAGCTGCCGCTTTTAGCAACAGCGTGTCTATCCCAGCTTCCTGAAAACAACGCAGAATTGTTGTGAGGTTTTGCAACATAACTTGGTTTTCACACCAACTGCGTCGGTAGACTCCCTTGAGTCTCCCCATATGGTCATCCGTCACGTCATGGGCGGATAAATTGCCATACAATAAAGGCAGTAATTGATAGGATTCTTGGTCGAGATTTTCAATATCAACCGATGCTTTCCATTGCTGCCAGGAGTAAGTTGCTAATTTTCCCTGTAACAGTGCTGCTTTGAGCAGTAATTTTTGTGCAGAATTGGGCGAATTCATAAGTCGTGTATTGTTAATTTAGACAGGAATACCGGGGAAATTGACTCTAATTTTGTAAACCGAAGTTTGAGCGGTAATATAAAGACTTTGCAAATCATCGTCTCCCCAAGCACAATTTGCTGGCACTTCTGGAGTGACAATTGTGCCTAAATGTTTGCCTTGTGAATTAAACACCCAAACACCGCCGCCACCCGTACAATAAATGTGTCCTTGCACGTCTACTTTCATCCCGTCGGGTAAACCAGGTTTGTCGGTTTTCATATCGTAAAAGATGCGTCCATTGGCAAGCTTTCCATCAGTTTTAACGTCGAATACGCGAATGTGACGGCGTTCGGAATCAGCAATATAAAGCTGTTTTTCATCGGGCGAGAAAGCTAGACCATTCGGTTTATCAAAATCATCGGCAATGACGATAAGTTCCTTGCCATCCGGCGCCAGTCGATAAACGCCTTGGATGGGTTGTTCTTGCTGTTCGGGTTTGATACCATAAGGCGGATCGGTAAAATAAATAGAACCGTCACTTTTGACGACAATATCATTAGGACTATTTAATTTTTTAACGTTAAATTGAGCAGCTAATACGGTAATTGAACCATCTTTTTCAGTGCGGGTAACTCTGCGCGTGCCATGTTCGCAGGCAATAAGTCTCCCTTGTTTATCTCTAGTAATTCCGTTGGAATTATTACTAGGTTGTCTGAAGATTGTCACCTGACCATCAGGAGTTAGCTTGTAAATTTTGTTGGCTGGAATATCGCTGAAAAGAAGATACTTTTCTTGAGCAAACCAAATTGGACCTTCGGTAAATTGAAATCCCGTCGCCATGCGATCGCATTTGGCATTCTGAGGAAAAAGGCTTTGAAATGCCGGTTCTTTTGCCTCTAAAAGACCGGAAGCTGAGGGTTTAAACTGTTGCTTGAACCAGGTTTTAATCCGAAACATTTGTTTTTGGCTGTTGGTGAAACTAATAATCGAAAATCCCAAACCAAATAACAGAACGCCAGCTAGGAATTTTTTTCTACTGAGGTGGATTTTGAGCAACACGATAGTTATATAATGACGCTCCGGCATCAATTTTAATGATGGTTCCGGTTGTGAACATGGAAAAATAATCTGAGGCTAGGTAAACAGCCGCTCTACCAATATAACGTGGATTGATAGAACTATGATGCAGTAGGTGATACTCCTGACTGAAAGGGTGTCCTTCTTCATCTTCCGCTACCCAAGCAGGAGCGATGCCGTTAACTCTGATGCCATAGGGAGCCAAATCTACAGCTAATTCTGGAATAATCATACCTAATGCTGCTTTTGAAGCACTATAGCTAGGCCAACGGATAATTTCTTTTTGGTGTACGGAAGTCATAAATATAATAGAGCCTTGAATGCGATCGCTTACCATCATTTGTGAGATAAGTTTGGTGAGGTACATAGGCCCAAACACATTTGTGTTAAATGTTTTATGCCATTCTCCTAAATCTAAGTTATTGATGCCAATGGTTTCAAATTTAATTCCTACATTATTAACAAGAATGTCAATTTTAACTTGATTTTTCCCTAAGCTGCCATGTAAATCATCAATATCTTCAGGCTTGGATATGTCCGAGACATATCCTTGACTTTTAACTGGATAATTCTTTAATTCCTTGTCAATCTGAATAATTTTTGACTCACTAACATCGGTGAAAAAAACATTAGCTCCTTGTTTTGCCATTTCCAAGGCAATACTTCTGCCAATATTTTTTCCGGCTCCAGTGACCAGAACATTTTTTCCTGCTAAAAGCTGATTATCCATCACCACCGCTGGATCTGGTTCTAGTTTTGGGAGTGGTTTTTGTGTGGCTGGCTTCTGAATGGCACTAGGATTAACAAAGGCTGTTAATGCTGCTTTTAATCGATTTTTTAATGTCATTTATCCAAACTAAATTCGCTAATTTGCTGATTGATGCTGAATCTGAGTTCATTATACTTTATTCTTGGTTTCAATTGATTCAGCAGTTTAATCAACTAACTCTGCCTCCGGCGTCGGTCTAGTGACGATTTAAGAATCCGAGTATATTCTATTTGGTATTGGCGTTGCTGAATTCCTTTATTAGTTTCGTGGATTCGCCGTTTGGCAACTAGATCGGGTAACGTCATTGTCCTGAGTTTTAACTCTGTGGCACGCACCTGCCAACTAGCAAATTCTGCTAATTTCCATTGAGTTTCAAATAAGCCTACTCGCAAAAATGAATCGCGTTTAATCAACAAAGCTGAAGGAATATGTCCTGGCATTAATTCAGTAGGACAGTGGAGTTTTACCTTCATATTCTCAGGCAATTCTGGACTAAGAAACTGTTGAACTTGTCCGAAGACTGCATCGAGATCGGGTTGACTTGAAAATGCTGCCATTTGCCGCGTTAATTTATCCTCTACCCAAACATCGTCTGCATCGAGAAAGGCAAAGAAATCGCCTTTTGCTAATTCTATTGCTCGATTACGTGCTGCTGCCGTACCACTGTTGACTTGAAAACAGTATTGCACCGCAGAACCAAAGCTTTTAGCTACATTTGCACTGCCATCGGTTGACCCATCATCGACTACAATAATTTCCAGGGGTTGATAGTTTTGATCCAGCACGCTTTGGATGGCTTGGGCTAGGTAGCGATCGCAATTATATACTGGAATAATTACACTCACTAAAGGGTACTCTTTCATCCTAATTTCTCCCGATTATTTAGAATATTTTTGGCGTGTTAGGTGGCGCTCCCAGGTATTCGTTTATTTTTGGCATACCTGCATGCGAACTTGATGGTAGATTTCCCCGCTGTCGGCATCGATCTAGATGTTTTTTGTAGATTTTAACGAAACCTAGTTCAACTAAATTTTTGCCTAAAGTCATGTTGCTTCGATGCAGGCGATAAAACAGCGTCACCTGCTGCAAAACAACCTTTTCAATTCTATTTTCCCAGGCGCGAATAAACCAGTCTACGTCTTCACCAAACTTTAGCGTTTCATCAAATAAACCCACCCTGTCGAATACCGACTTGCGATAAAGAGCGCTCCCTAGATTAATATAGTTATAGGGGTTGTACTCCGCTGCAAAAATTGCTTCACCATCGGTTGTTATTTGGGATAATTTCATCTGTTGAATTAATCCTTGAACAATTTCTACCGCTGGATTTGCTGCCAAATAACTGGCTTGAAGTTGCAATTTATCATTTGACCACAAATCGTCAACGTCTAAGAAAGCGATCGCATCTCCTTTTGCTATCTTTATCCCATGATTTCGTGCGGCTGCAGGGCCGCGATTTTCCTGGTAAACATAGCGGATACTGTCTTTAAACTTGGCGGCTACTTCTGCTGTTTTATCGGTCGAACCATCATCAATGACGATAATTTCTATTGGATGATAGTTTTGGTTTTTGACATGATAAATCGCCGACTCCAAAAACTTTTCTCCGTTATACACCGGGATAACGACGCTGACTGATAATTGCCGATCTTCCATTGGTTATACTTGAGAAATTAAGTTCAAAATAACTTGAGGGATTTGAGCTACTTCAGTACCGAGTTCCAGATAGTAGCAATTAACTTTGCTGGCAACTTGCATCATAATTTGACATGCTTCTTTGCCAGCACCCGGCAATTGAATCACGGTACTTGGTGCAAGTGCTAATAACGCAGCAGAAAAAGAAGTGGGAGTTAAAGTCGTCTCTGGTTTTCCGGTAATGCGTGGCATTAAAATGGCGCGGATGGGAAAACTAGAGATAATTTTTTCCGGGAAATGGTCGTTGATGAAATAAAGTGCTTTTTCTGAATCTAAGCGATCGCTATTACTTATTGCTCCCGCCAGAAACGGCAATCTTTCCACGTCGTCGGCATTTTTTTTACCCGTACTGTAGATGCTAAAAACCGTTGGATTCGGTTCGGCAGTAACTAAACTATAGTCATCGCTGGCATAAAATAGATCGGAATTCAGGCAAGTTAAAGCTGTAGTTGATTTACCCGATCCGCCTTTTCCAACTAACAACACGCCGCCGCTTGGTATTCCGACTGCACCTGCATGAACCAGTTGAATTCCCTGCTTACCCATCCAAACATTAAAAATTGTCCGCAGAGGGGAACCTGTTTCCCAGTAAGGTAGTTGTACGGGGGTTTCTACCCAATAGATTCCTAAGTTGCGATCGCGATCCAACAAACTCAACGCAAACGCACCCCATTGGAAACTCGTGTGAATGCGATCGCTATTAAACCCGATAATTTCTCCTCGTTTGGGATGATGCTGATTTCTGCGCCAAGGTGGCGGCGGCATTATCGTATTTGTTGAGGTACTATCCCACAAACAAATTGTTAAATCTGGAATTGAAATAGGAGCGATTGCTAAGTGTCCTAAAGCAGGAGTCATGTAGGGAATTAATGCCGCTCCAGCAAATCGCAATCGGATTTTTTTACCCGCTATGCAATAGAAACGGTCAATACAACCCCCCGCTGATGCTTCAGCTTTTTCGTATAGTTCGTAGACTGTATTAAAAAAATCCAGAGAGTCTTTCTCTTCTGTTTTGGTTGCAATTTCGGAATCGGCAAACTCGTTTGTCATCATCTCTTTAGAGCAAAGATTAAGTTAGGTGGTGCGTTGCGCTACGCTAACGCACCCTACATTTTCAAAATGTAAATTAGATCGCGCTTAAACTTTAGCACTAGGCCAGCCGATTTGCTCGTCTACTTCATGGATTGGATCTAAAGCTAGCAATTCTTCCATGTCGGTGTATTTATTTAAGGATGGCGGCTCAAAGTTTGGCTTTTCTCCGTTAACTTCCGCTGCAATTGGCGCGGTTTTGCCATTCGAGTTGAGCGACTCATCCATCTGGTTAATTTTAATCAATTCCTCGCGCTGCAATTGCTCGATAAAGTCGTTGACGCTCTTTTCTATAATTGCGCGATCGCCTGCATACCGCTGAGTCATTTCTTGGATAATCTCGCCTTGGCAAATCCCGCTTATAATCCCGCTCCAAATATCCGCTCCAGCTTGCACCAGACTATAATAATCTCCCTTGTCTAGGTTGACGATGACGACCTCCCCCTCAATGGTTTCGTGGACTACTTTTGGAGCATTCACGCTGAATTTGTCTGATTGTTTCATCATTGCTTATGTTGCTCTTACTTCGCTTTAACTTAAGTATAACTATATTTTAATTTATTAAAATAAAAGTTGTATGAGGGGCAGCCTGTGTTTTGTAAAGAAATTGTGAATCGACGGAGCGGAACAGAAAAAATCCTACTTTTCCCATGGCAACGGATTTAATAGCCAGGAGCTAATGGCTAATGGCTATTGTTAGGAAAAATGCTGTATTAGCAATTAGCAATTAGCCAGCCATTTTATAACTAGCAAGCGTTAAATACTTTCGATACCTGCTCTCTCATCAACCGAATTGGTCGCAGTAGATAGTAAAGAAAAGCAGGAAATTCAGCCAAGGGTAGCAGCAGCCAATCGGAGGTAGTCGGCGTTATTAATACCCTGAGAAAATACATAATTTTGTCGATTAGCCGTTCTCTCGTGCTGAGATGAAATCGGGTAACTGAAGCATCTTGAAACGAGCCATTTGACGAAGAGAAAAGCCGTTCGCTAACCTGCCTAGCTAATAACTCTACATCTTTTTCCGCTTGGCTCTTTTGCCAAACTTCTTCTGGGAGGGAAGTTCCTAAAAGATTGCGTGCAAGCATTAGACCCAAAAACAACATTCGCTGACCGCCTTTAATCCTTGCTGACTCGATTAATTTAGTCCAATTTAACTGGGGATGGCTGCGGATAAATTCAGCAATGTCGCAGATTCTGGCAAGCTGCGTCCAACAGTCTTTTGTACCGTGTCCGACCAGCATCAGCAGCGTATTTTCTGGTGAAAGATTGGGGACTTTGTTGCTAGCAATCGAGACAAATTCGCTTTGATCCCACGCCAGAGAATCGATGGGAAAAGAAAAATATTGCGGCATTATTCCCCAGTGTAGTTCTGCCGTCACGCCTTTTTCCTGGTGAATAAAAGGATAGGCAGCTTCCCGGACAAATTGATGGATGCTTTGCGATCGCACAAACGCCGCTTCCTGTTCTTCCGTCACTTCAATCCGCTCGATTTTCATCCGATAACCCTCAGACAAAAACAGCGCCTTGGCTTTTTCTATGTCTTGAGAGCGAACCAAAATATCTAAATCGCTAAACTGCCGCAATGACAAATTACCATAGGCAGAAGCAGCTAAAACTGGCCCTTTAAAAGGAAGCGCTGGAATTCCTTGTGCCTCAAATAAATTCAGGAGTCTAACCAGTTCCGCACTCAACAATAAGCTGCGTCGAGTATTGGCGCGGAAATTAGCCTGCAACTGATTTAGAATAGTTTTGGGAACAGCTTGTGGACAGATTGCGTTCAAATTCGAGTACAATAGCGGCGTCACTCGGTGCTGTTGCGCCATTTGAGTCAGCTTCACCCAGTCTATATTTTCTTGGAGCAAGGCTTTGAGGCGCGAGGCTGTTTCCGATTCTAGCCTGGTGCTGGCACAGCAAAGCAGTATTTCGATTTCAGGGTGAGTAGCTAGCGATGAAGTCAGAACAGGTGATTGAAGCAATCTCTACCTCCGTTAATTTGGCAATCGTCCGTTGGGTATAGTGGTTCCAAATCTTTATTCAAAATCCCACAGGGGTTATCAGGAAATTCTCCCAACGAATTTTAATAAAAAGATGAAGCGAGCGCACTATGTCACAATTTGAAGAAATCCTCAACTTTTGGTTTGGTCACCCCGACGAGTCTAGCTACGGCAAACCTCGCCAGTTTTGGTTCGCGTCAGATCCAGAATTCGACCTTAAAGTGCGAACTCAGTTTCAAACCGACTACGAATTAGCCGCATCAGGGAAACTGGATGAATGGAAAAATTCACCCCAAAGTTGTCTGGCGTTGATAATTTTGCTAGATCAATTTCCCAGAAACATGTTTCGCGGCGAAGCGAAAGCATTTGCCACCGACTCCCAAGCACTCTCAGTAGCAAAGCACGCCGTAGATCGTGGTTTTGACCGCGAATTATTACCCGTACAGCGATGGTTTATTTACTTACCTTTTGAACATAGCGAAAATCTTGCCAATCAACATCAAGCAGTTGAGCTATACAATGGCTTAAGCGAATATCCAGATTGTGCCGCCGCGATTAACTACGTCATTCAACACCTAAAAATTATCGAACGATTCGGACGCTTTCCCCATCGCAATCAAATTTTAGGTCGCGAAACAACGCCAGAGGAAGCAGAATTTCTGAAACAACCAAATTCATCATTTTAATGGGGAATTGCTAATTGCTAATTGCTAATAGAACGCCACAAAAACTATTGTGGGGTAGGCATACTGCCTGCCCTAGACTCTATTTTTTGGTGAGCTATAATGGGGAAAAATATCTCTATTAGCTACTAATCTTGGCGTTCTACTCAACGAGTGCGCCTCTGAAAGCGTCTATGGCGTCTTGGCGGTTTAATCATATGACAACAGAAACAAACAAACAACTACCTATTCCGGCTCACTTTGACTCTAGTAAAGTTGGAGAAGTTTGGCGAGTCAGTTACCAAAAGCTGGCGTCAGCAGCCAAAAACTGGGCAAAACAATACGAAATACAACCCGCAGCTAACGACAAAACCCGCATTTGTTTATTAGCAATTGACGTTCAGAACACCTTTTGCATTCCCGAATTTGAATTATTTGTTGGAGGTCGTTCGGGTACGGGTGCTGTTGATGACAACGTGCGACTGTGCGAATTTATCTATCGCAACTTAGGGGTAATTACAACTATTGCACCCACACTGGACACTCACACCGCCGCGCAAATTTTCCATCCCCTATTCTGGGTAAACAATGCTGGCGAACATCCTAACCCAACAACTACCATTACTTTAGATGACGTGCAAAAAGGCATTTGGAAAGTTAATCCAGATATTGCTTACAGCATTGCCAATGGCGACTACAACTTATTGCAAAAACATGCCTTGCACTACGTCCATAAATTGAGCGATGAAGGCAAATATCCTTTAACCGTTTGGCCTTATCATTCTATGTTAGGCGGGATTGGTCACGCTTTAGTTTCTGCTGTGGAAGAAGCGATATTTTTCCATAACATAGTTAGGAACAGTCAAACGCTTTTTGAAATTAAAGGTAACAATCCCCTCACTGAAAATTACTCTGTACTGCGTCCCGAAGTTTTAGAGACTTACGACGGGAGTCTTATTGCTCAGAAAAATGCATCTTTTATGCAAAAGTTGCTGGAATTTGACAAAGTAATTATTGCGGGACAAGCTAAAAGTCACTGCGTCGCTTGGACAATTGACGATTTGCTGACGGAAATTATGGCAAAAGACCCCAATCTTGCCCAAAAAATCTATCTGTTGGAAGATTGCACTTCACCTGTGGTGGTTCCTGGGATAATTGATTTTAGCGAACAAGCGGATGCCGCTTTTCAACGCTTTGCTAATGCTGGGATGCACGTTGTAAAATCAACTCAACTAATTGATACTTGGTTATCGCCCACAAGGTTATAGCCCGCAAGGTTATCGCCCGCAAGGTTATCGCCCGCAAGATTATCGCCCGCAAGATTATCGCCCGCAAGATTATCGCCCGCAAGATTATCGCCCGCCAGATTATCGCCCACAAGATTATCGCCCACAAGATTATCGCCCGCCAGATTATCGCCCGCCAGATTATCGCCCGCCAGATTATCGCCCGCCAGATTATCGCCCGCCAGATTATCGCCCGCCAGGAAATAAATTTCCTTGCTAATAGCTAAAGTCCATTAAAATGGACTAATAGACTTTTCCAAAAACTCTTGTGGGGTGGGCATTCTGCCTGCCCTTGAATTTCTTTTCTGGATAAGTCTAATGCTTTTTCCCAGTCCTCTTTAGAGGACTTTCGCTATTAGCCCGGAAATTTATTTCCGGGCGGGTCGGTGGCAAGATGCAAGATCTAATTTGGCGCTAAAGGTAGTGTAAACCAGAAAGTTGATCCTGCGTTAGGACTGCTAATTACGCCAATTTTACCGCCGTGAGCGGTAATAATTTGCTTGCATAAATACAATCCTAAACCTAAACCTGGCATATAGCGAGCGCGATCGCCTTTAGCGTACAGTTCAAATAAGCGATCGCATTGTGCGGGTGAAATGCCAATTCCGTTATCGGCGACGGTGCAACGAATCATTTTAGGGTGACGCGCTTGCTTTCTGTTCTGATTTTCCTCGACTATTTCTGCATCCAAGGTTAGAGTAATTCCATGGGGATTGTGCTTCATCGCGTTAGAAATTAAGTTGGTAAACGCGCGCCACAATTGAGTCGCATCGCCGTTAATTAAAGGCAAATCCGCACCGATTCGATTGTTTAAAATCACCTGATTTTTATTTAAAACGGGTGCCAAATCTGACAATACAGCTTCTACCAGCTTGTCCAATCGGAGTGGTTCGCAATTGAGGGTAATTCCTTGCACCTCGGTAGCATGAGCTTCCAGTAAAGAATTGATTAAATTCATCTGGCGATCGCTTCCCTGCAATAACCTCTCCAACACCGATCGATCCACCACCAATTTTTGCTCTGGTTTCTTTAAAAGACTTTGCAAAACAATTGAAGTACCGATGACGGGACTTCGCAAATCGTGGGAAACCGAATGCAAAAACACTCGCAATCCACGCCGAGATTCAAATTCAGCGCGTTGCAACTTTTCGTACATATACACTGCCAAATCGCAGATCAGGCCAACCCAAAATAGATTTAGAATCCCGCCAATCGCGTACAAATCGTAAATCGAACGCTCGCCTATTTTAGTTACTCCCAAAAGCGGATAAACACATGCATAGTAAGCGATCGGTACTAGCTGAGACAACAAATGCAATCGCCAACAAACGGGAATTAAAATTGCCTGTCCTAAAAACTCCAAAGTCCAGTTGGGAGGCAATGGTATACCAAAAAACGTCCCTACAATTTGATCGCTTAGCGTCATCGACCAAGAAATACCAAGAAAAAGTAATGCTAGATGGCGTTTTCCCCATTTGGTTTTTAGCAAAAACAGGAAACTAACTAATAAAATTGCAAACAGTAAGCTATGGACGGTGACAACGCTTCTGAACCGATCGGCGAGGGTTGGATCTTTGGAGAGTTTGAAGATATCTTTGTTGAATTGGGTAGAATTGATAAAAAATACGTAGACCGTGCTGGCTGAGGTGGTCAAAAAATAAAGGATAATAATCCATAAGGAAAGGTGCAAGCGATCGCGCATAAATCCCTGTCGCCATTCCTGATAGTCTGCGGACTCAGCAGGATGAAACAACCGTTGCACCAAAGCAATAGCTTTGCTCACAATAGGTAAATCGAATACCCTAATTTTTGCGTCCATAGGTGCTGCCATAGGTCTTATTGCGCTTAAGGTATAGTTTCGAGCTTACCCTTGTCATCCTCCAGTCGGTCATTCCATTGGGCGAACTTTGATTGCAGAAACCCGGTTTCTCTAAAAAACCCGGTTTTTCAAGCATTTTCATAGCTAAATTCCTGTGCTTTATATGCATCCCTTTATATCGTTTCCAGTTGCATCAGAATTACTGCACGTAGTGTCAATTAGCAATTAGCAATTAGCAATTAGCAAAAAAGCCAATCATTCCGATGCAACCGGATTTGATATTAATCATTGCGTTCGACGGAACCATCGGCATAAAGTTTGAGTGCAACTAATTCGTCTTTCCCCTCATTGTTGACCTTGGTGTAGACAATCTTGACAAGTGGAGAACCTTTTTTGTTGTAGCAGCACATCTTTAACACCACCTTGCTGGAGAATCTTGCTTGCTTAACTTCCTTCTCCTATTTATTACTACCTCTGGCGCAAAGGGACTTATGCAGCTAGATGCCTGACTCTTTCACTGCCAAAACTGCCGGAGATGATATTGGTAAGTTTGATGGTATAATGACTGCCAAACAAATAAGGCGCCGGATGTGATGGTGAGACACCACATCGCGACGACTTCCAACCCCTAACGAAGGAGCCGTATAGGAGCGGCATTGTATATGGTATCTAACTCTGATGATTCGCGGTCTGGCGATCGCGAAAATTTACCTTTGGAAAGTGCGATCGCTCTCCAATGCCTTTCTGACGATCTGGCATACATTGTGGAATGCCTGCAAACCCTGCAAGAATTGAACCAGCTGGTCAGTACCTGTTCCAACTTTCTAGTTGAGGATGATTCGAGCCACAATTTGTCCATTCGTCACTTTTACCTGTTGTTCGATATGTACATATCTCATTCAGAAATGTACCGCGACGCAATCCAAGACTCAGTTACGCAATTGCAAAGGACTTTAGAAAAGTCTGGCGGATAAAGATGTCAAGCTGCTGACCAAATACGGCAGCTTGACAGTAGAACAGAATTTACGCAACTGTCTATGTTGCAGTTGCGTAAATTCTGTTTATGTTCATGGGTTACCTGATTTGTTACTATTTTAAGAATTTGAGTGCCAAAACTTGACATGCTAACTACCGCTTATTGCCTGCACCTCTTCTACTGATAAATTTAATGCTTCCGCCACCTGTTCAACAGTCAATCCAAATCCCAATAATCGAGGAATTGCTTCCCTTCTCGCTTGCTCTGCTTGTTCGGCACGCTGCCGTTCCTGGTCAGCACGTTGCCTTTCTTGTTCAAACCGTTGGGAAATCTCCACATAAGTCAAAAAACGCTCTCCATCGGGACGAAAAAGCTCTAAATTTTCCTCTGACAAAACAAACCGAATTCCCAATCTAGGACTGACCCAATCTGCCATTTGAGGGATGATATCTAACCCATCTTCTCCGCGAAACCAACCCCGCAACCGATTTCGAGCGGGATCGTAAATATAATACTCTTGCACGCCGTAGCGGTCGTAAAAGAGCAATTTTCTGTCCATTTCATCGGGGGAATTGCTGGGAGAGAGTATTTCAAACACCACCTGGGGTGCAATTCCTTCTTCGTTCCACTGCTGATAGGAACCCCGATCGCCTTTAGGTCTACCAAAGACTACCATCACATCGGGAGCGTTGAAGATGCTATTGCGTCCCTCAACCGGATACCAAAACAAATCCCCGGCGACAAATACATTAGGGTCATCAGCGAATAACCAATCTAAGTTCTGCTCAATGACTAATATCCAGCGAAACTGCACCGTATTATTTGCCATTGGTTTTCCGTCGCTATCGGGATAAATCACCTCTGATTGGGTTTGCGATCGCACTTGAGATACCATATCCCCAACCTCAGAAATATTTGCTATTTTCTGTTTCTAACTTACCACGCTCGTACCGTCCATAGCACCGTTCGTAGTAAGCACTTCATTGCCGCTATTATTAGGGCAATTCATCACCCGTTTCTCGCTCTAAAATCAAATCCATTGCCGTTTCGATTGTCTTTTCTCGATTCACCATTGAACCAAGCTGTTCCGCTTCGTAGATGCCTTCAAATGCTTCTAAAGCAGCATTTTTCAAAGCCGCTCTGTAAGCTTCCTGTAAAGTTTCCTCTAGTTCTTCCTCAGTCAGATAAGTTCCTTTTGCTTTGTGTCGCCTATTGGTACGTTGGATTTGCGTCACAGCATTGAAAATTGAAGTTTCCCAAGACTTAGTTGTGCGATTTTCAGCAGATTTTTTAATCAGATGCAATAACAAAATAATTGCATAACTGAAGATTTTATTGAGTTTATCTGACTTACTCATTTCTTCGAGTTCTTCCACCAGTTCTATCGCTTCTGGAATCTTGCCTTGGTATAGTAATTCTTTGAGAGTTATTAATTCTTCCATAGGTAGCTATCCTTGAATCAACGCCTGAAACCGTTCGTCTGCTCGAATATTGTCAAAATCTGAGTCAGTTTTTGCCATCTCCCGATATTCTTCAGGATTCAAACTAATTGCCTGTCGCAAGCTTTCAATTGCTAATTCCACATTTCCGTGCAAGGCATAACTACAAGCCTTGTTGTACCAAGTATTGGGTTCATCTGGTTTAATTTTCAAAGCTTGGTCGTAAGCGGCGATCGCTTCCTCTAATCGTCCTAATTTACCCAGCGCAATCCCCCGGTTGTTCCAGGCTTCATGGTCATCTGGTTTAATTTTCAAAGCTTCGTCGTAAGCGGCGATCGCTTCCTCTAATCGTCCTAATTTACGCAGCGCAATCCCCCGGTTGTACCAGGCTTCATGAAGATCTGGTTTAATTTTCAAAGCTTCGTCGTAAGCGGCGATCGCTTCCTCTAATCGTCCTAAATCATCCAGCGCATTCCCCCGGTTGTTCCAGGGTTCATGGTCATCTGGTTTAATTTTCAAAGCTTGGTCGTAAGCGGCGATCGCTTCCTCTAATCGTCCTAATTTACGCAGCGCAATCCCCCGGTTGTTCCAGGCTTCATGAAGATCTGGTTTAATTTTCAAAGCTTCGTCGTAAGCGGCGATCGCTTCCTCTAATCGTCCTAATTTACGCAGCGCAATCCCCCGGTTGTACCAG
>NZ_BLAY01000149.1 GCF_020521235.1 Microseira wollei NIES-4236
CAACCCGGTCGATTATCCATCATCATCCGCCGGGACACGGCACGATTAAAGTTATCTGTTTGTCCGAGATATCTATGATGCCGTGTCCCTACGCCACAACCCGGTCGATTATCCATCATCATCCGCCTGGACACGGCACGATCAAAGTTATCTGTTTGTCCGAGATATCTATGATGCCGTGTCCCTACGCCACAACCCGGTCGATTATCCATCATTATCCGCCGGGACACGGCACGATTAAAGTTATCTGTTTGTCCGAGATATCTATGATGCCGTGTCCCTACGCCACAACCCGGTCGATTATCCATCATCATCCGCCGGGACACGGCACGATCAAAGTTATCTGTTTGTCCGAGATATCTATGATGCCGTGTTCCTACGCCACAACCCGGTCGATTATCCATCATCATCCGCCGGGACACGGCACGATTAAAGTTATCTGTTTGTCCGAGATATCTATGATGCCGTGTCCCTACGCCACAACCCGGTCGATTATCCATCATCATCCGCCGGGACACGGCACGATCAAAGTTATCTGTTTGTCCGAGATATCTCTGATGCCGTGTCCCTACGCAACAACTCTGTGAGGTTTTTTTATTATGAGCAATTCAACGGACATGATATTTGTGCGATCGCACAAATATCTCAGATATAAATTGCAGGTTTCAAGCTAAAACTCGTTAAATTGATGGCGAATTTTAATTAAAGACAGTGCAGCAATTGTAAAAGCGATCGCTCCCCACAAAACGCCTGTGGCAGCGTTGAGGGCAAACTGTGGCAAGATTGTTGATGCGATCGCACTCGCTGCACTCATCCCGCCGAAATATAATCCCGTTCCTAAACCTGCTTGACTGGGCGAAACCGTTCCTAATGCAAAGGGAACTTGCGCGATAAATAACAACCCAAAGGCTATACCAAATACTAAAGCAGATTGCAGGCGCATGAGGTAAACCTTCGTTTGTATAGCGGCAGCATTAATGCTGCCGCTATACAAACAAAGTCAAAAGACTGTACTTTACTCGCTTGCGATCGCTCGGCTATATATCTGGAGGTAGCACCCCTGGGAGCGCTGCTGCGCTACAGTTGGAAGGCGTGCTGTAGGGTGGGATACAAATGACGGGGTCATCGCCTTTGACAGAAGAACTAGAGTATAAGCGATCGCAGCGCCAACGACGGGAAAGCGATTGGCGTTTATTCCTGCGATTAATCCCTTATGCGCGTCGTAGCGGACGCCTGCTATTGCTTTCGATGATTTTATTGCTGCCGGTGGCGATATCTGGCGCAATTCAACCGTTGATAATCGGACAGGCAATTTCTTTAATTCGCCAAGAGAAAACTTGGTCTATTCTCCAAGGTAGAGATTTATCAACCGGGTTAAATATTCTAGCGGGTTTACTGCTGCTAACGGTGATAGGGCGGTTGGTGCTTGTATCTACCCAAAGTTACACCGTGCAGAAAGTGGGACAACAAATTACCAACGCCATTCGCGAGGATTTGTTCGACCACGTTACCTCTTTGGCGGTAAGATTTTTTGACCGGACACCTGTAGGAAAATTGATTACCCGCCTCACCAGCGATGTGGAAGCATTGGGAGATGTGTTTACCACGGGTGCGATCGGTATTGTGAGCGATTTGTTTTCGATTTTGGTGATTGCGATCGCCATGTTTTCCCTGCAATGGCAACTGGCGACAATGCTAGTACTAATGCTGATTCCAGTAACGGGAGTAATTATTTATTTTCAACAGCAGTACCGCCAAGCGAATTATTTTGCCAGGGAAGAACTTTCTGCGCTTAACGCTACGCTGCAAGAAAATATTTTGGGGATAAATGTCGTTCAGCTATTCCGCCGGGAAAAGTTCAACGCCGAACTGTTTCGGACTATCAACAAACGCTATATCAAAGAAGTAGATGCAACCATCTTTCACGACTCAGCGGTATCTGCCACACTGGAGTGGATTTCATTGGTAGCGATCGCGGGCGTTTTGTGGTTAGGTGGAATTCAGATTCTGCAAAATCAACTCAGTTTCGGTACTCTATCTGCCTTTATTTTATTTGCCCAACGTCTCTTCGATCCATTAAGACAATTTGCGGAAAAATTCACCTCAATTCAAGCAGGATTTACCGCCGTAGAACGCATCGCCGATATTTTAAACGAACCAATCGAAATTCGCGACCCCGAACAGCCTAAATCTTTGCCATCTGTGATAGATAAAAGCAGAGGGGCAGAGGAGAATTACCAATTACCCATTCCCAATTACCCATTACCAGGCGAAATCAAATTTGAACATGTTTGGTTTGCTTACAAACAAGAAGAATACGTTATTCAAGACTTAGATTTTACGATTCATCCGGGTGAAAAAGTCGCATTAGTTGGCCCCACGGGTGCTGGTAAAAGTTCTATAATCCGGCTTTTATGCCGCCTATACGAACCTACAAAAGGTCGGATTCTTTTGGATGGCGTCGATATCCGAGACGTACCACAGACGGAATTGCGCCGCTATATGGGCGTTATTTTGCAAGAAGGATTTCTGTTTGCTGGGGATGTGAAAAGTAACATAACCTTGGGCGAAACTTATGCTTTTGAGCAAGTTGTTGCTGCTGCGGAAAAGACAAATGTCGCCCAATTCATCGAACAATTACCCCAAGGTTATGACACCCAATTGCGCGAAAGAGGAACCAATCTTTCTGGCGGTCAAAAGCAACTTTTAGCCTTTGCTCGTGCTGCGATACGCGATCCGAGAATATTAGTGCTAGATGAAGCAACCGCGAGTTTGGATGTGCGAACAGAAGCATTAATTCAAGATGCTTTAGACCGACTTTTAGTAGGACGCACGGCAATTATTATTGCCCACCGCCTTTCTACTATTCGCAATGTAGATCGGATTTTAGTATTAAAGCGGGGGCAATTAATCGAGTCGGGTAGTCATCAGGAATTGCTACAACAAGGCGGACTATATGCTAGTTTGTACAAGTTGCAAATGTTGGGAAATTAGGTAATGGGTAATGGGTAATTGGTAATTGGTAATTGTCACGGTTCCAGCACGAATGAATCCAATTACCAATTACCTATTAACTCAAGTTGCTAGTTATCTCAAACCTGGAGCTAATGGCTAATGGCTAATGGCTAGTGTTAGGAGAAATGCTGTATTAGCAATTAGCAATTAGCAAGCGAGTTTATAACTAGCATTGCTCACCTGCTCAAGTCACCTTCCCCATTGGAAAATTGCTGCACCCCAAGTGAGTCCGGCACCAAAACCTGAAGTTACAATTGTGTCGTTTGGTTTAATTTTTCCCTGTCTTACTTGTTCATCCAAAGCGAGGGGAATGGAAGCGGCGGAAGTATTGCCGTAGTTAGCAAGATTGCTGATAACTTTTTCGTTAGGTATTTTGAGACGGTTAGCGATTGCATCCAATATCCGTTGATTTGCTTGATGCAGCAGTAACCAGTCTACCCCCTCGACGCTTAAATTTGCTCTATGTAAAGCTTTTTCAATTACTTCGGGAACTTTCTGCACGGCAAAGCGATACACTTCTTGACCGTTCATGGTAACAGGTTGATAGGTTCCCTGACTAATTGTTGTGCCTTCAAATAGTTCTTTCGCTTGTCCTTGATAAGCGAGATTGAGGCTTTTATTTTGCGTCCCATCGCTGCGGAGTTCAAAACCAAGCAGGCGATCTTTTTCGCTTGCTTGAAGTACTACAGCACCCGCTCCATCGCCGAATAATACACAAGTGCTACGGTCTGACCAATCTACCCAGCGGGAGAGCATGTCAGCGCCAATTAACAATATATTTTGATAGACGCCGGTTCTGATATATTGTGCTGCGGTCACCAAACCAAAAACAAATCCCGAACAGGCGGCAGTGAGGTCGAAAGCAACAGCTCGAGAAGCTCCTAATTCTGCCTGAACTTGACAAGCGCTGCCAAATAGATCGTCAGCGCTGGATGTTGCCAGAATAATTAAATCGATATCGATTGGCGTAATGCCTGCCATAGCGATCGCATTCTGTGCTGCAATAGTTGCGATCGCGCTTAAACTGGTTTGAGGATCTGCCAATCGTCGCTGTTTTATCCCCGTGCGCGAAGCAATCCATTCATCTGAAGTCTCCACAAGCTGACTCAGCATATAATTATCTACAGCCAGCGCTGGCGTAGCCGAACCACTACCCGTAATGGCAATTCCTGTCATCGGTTGTTGCAACATTATTCTTCCTTTTAAATTACTCAGTTTCTTAACCTATTCACCCTGGTATCTTATTCAATTTATTCAAACTACCATAAGTTTTTTCAGGAATCATGCCTGAATTTTCAACACTGTTTATTAATCAATTAGCAATTAGCTATTACCAATTCCCAATTCCCAATTCCCCATTTATCCTATTTACCAAAACTAATTGCACAAATTCCGCTAATTACCAACCCGACACCCATCCACTGTTGTACGGTCACTGACTCTTTTAAAATATTGGCTCCAGCCAAAGTTGTGGCAACAATCGTTAAACCAAAAACCAAAGGATAAGCCACCGATACGTTCAGTCTTTTTAAGATTATAATATACGACACCGTACTGACAGCATAAGCAACAAGTCCCAAGAACACGTTGAGATTTACCATTCCTTGACCCGAGCCGGATTTTAGTAAAATCTGACCCATTGTATTCAGGACAACCGAGAATGGAACTAGAGCCATCAGAATTAATAAGTTATTCATTTCAACACCTTACCTACATTAATTAACTCAATTTTATCAACTCTGGTGCTTGACCAGATGACCAAAAAACGAATCAGAGAGTGGCAGCGATGTAGTCTAAAAATCTAACACACTGTACTCAACCCATAAGCCATAATTCCTGTCAACAAATATATGTTAATGGGCAATAGCACACCAAACAAGTTGAGAAACTTTTGACCAGATCCCGATTTCAGTAGTAGCTGTCCGGTATTATTCAGGACAACCCATACTGAAATTAAACAAAAGTCAATCAAGAATTTGTTCATGAGAAATTTTCCCTACAGCCATAGCGAGTCACCGTTGCCAGTCTTCTTTTCTGTTGAATTTCGATATTGTATCATAAACCGCATTCCATTTTACTTCAAAACATAAACATCAGCCACTGGAGTTTCTAAAAAACGCCGCGATTTTTTATATAAAACCTGATTAGGATATACGTTAAAAACCGGGAACAGCTGATCGGTTCGCTGCTGCATATAAAATTTTGTGACAACTAAATACTGACCTGATTTACACAAGCTTCTTACGATTTTTATTTTTTTATTCGTGACATATTTATCAATATAAATGTATGGCTGATATTCATTCATCCATCCCCTGGGTTTGGGATCGAACGTACAAACCGTTGACTTTTCAGGTAATTGTTTGAATATCTCGATCGTGTCAGCCGTGTTTATCAGCCTGTTTGTACTGTATTTACTTGACAAATACTGATAGTCAAAGTTGAGATTGATTGAAAGCGAAACCAAGATGCTTAAGACTAATAAACCACTCACCCATCGCTCTGTTTTCTTGGCAACATCCAAATAAGCTAAGCTGGCGATCGCCAAAATTATTGGAGCGACTAATATCAGAAGTTTGTAATGTATGTAGTAAATTCCTTGATAATTTGAAGCTGCATACAAATAAACTATCCAAGTAAATGATAAGAATAACAAAATGGTTTTATTCCCCTTAAATTTAGTAAATCCATAGTACAATCCGATAGATAAAAATACTATTGCTATCAAAATATTTAACCATGAATCTCCTGTAAAGTAGGCTTGTTTTCCCAATTCAAAATAATTAAACACCAATCTACTGATTCTCTGCCAAATACTAGAGTCGCCTGCTTCATTACTGGACTGGATCAGTGTCATTAAAATTTCTTTACTATTACGCCATCCCCGAATAATTTCTCCTCTCCAGTACGGCAGTAAAGCCACAAATGCTGACAAAACAGAAACAGCAGGTAGCCAATATTTCTTTGGGTTTCTGCGATTTTTATAAATAAAGAAAAGCGAACTTGTAACGAACACCACTGGCATGACAAATAAATTCGTCGAATGCAGGCTAATTAAAACTGCCAAGGTTATGCCATAAAGTATCCAAGCAAATACTTCTTTTATTCCCGAAAAATTATTTTCCAATTGGCACTTGTACAGTAAAGTAAAACCGAATAGGAAAAAACAAGTCGGACTGGGGTTCCAGTGGAAAGTACTGATAAAAATTTCTGGAAAAATCAGGCTATACCAAAAACCAGCCAAACCTGACAAAAGCAAGCGTTTCGAGTTTTCTACATTTTCTAAAAGTTGATAAACTAAATAAATTAGCAGTGGGATTGACAAAAAAGAAAATAAAGCATTAGGTATAACCGTAAAAACTGGCTCGGAACCAAAGATAGTAAAAGGAAAAACGAGATAGTAATAAAGAGGGGGTAAATGATAGCCGCCTACCGAAGCAGAAGGCCCTAGTATTGGCAAAATTCCTTGCCACATTTTCGCATATACTTCAGCATCTCTAGCTTGGTCATAATAAAAGAAAGTAGTATATCTGAGAGTACTCAATACTCGAATCAAAAAACCACTCACTAAAGCTGACACAATTAAACTTTTTGCCAGTACTTTGACTGCATTACCTTTTATATTGAACATTTTTTCCTTTTTTTTGCTCGCATTATCAACGCATTTAAGCGACTTGAATTAAACCCAAAAACAGAACTTTAGAGTAGTGACAACGGCTAAAACTAATATAATTACCCAAATGACGAATAGACTTCGTGAAAAGTTAAATAAAGCGGGATTTTCAATCGCCTTTTGACTGTAATTAAACGGTAAAAAATATAGATGATTCCACTCTTTTACAAAACGCTTTTTATCAGGATTTCTTTCAACGCAACCCCTAGAAAAAGAACTGTTGACCAAGCAAACCATATTGGTCAAACGTTGAGCTAACCGGAAGTCCAAGCGACTCCCCGGCATCCCCACCTGTGTTTGAAAAATCTCCAGATTCATTGGCATGGTGACGGAGGCAATTTGCACCATGATGGCTATCGTTACAATACAACGCATCAGCCAAGCCCTTAACCCCCGTTCCGATAAAAGTTGATGCACGAACAATCCCAGCAGCGGAATCAGTATCATCTGAACCGTGGTAACTTGATACCTAGCACCCCAAGCTGAATCACCGTGCCAGAAAATGAATCGACTATAAGCAGCTAAATGTAAACCCAGGTTAAAAAACCCGGTAATCAGATACCACTGGATATAAGGGGAAAGTCGTTTCCAGAAAATAATTCCCAAGATTATACAAGGTATCAGTAACGGATCGTAGATAAAAATACTTTTTGCCGGTGTAATCAGCGGCCCTAAAATCCCGACATGCGGTTCATTTACCAAGGGATAAGTTGCGGGTAAATCCGGCAACCCATTCCACATTGGATCGGTTGCTAATTGCTGCTTTTCTACACTTTTCCCCGTGGCAAAAAAGCTGCCGTAGCGGATAAAGTCAAAAAGTCTTCCTACCAAAGTAAAGGGAATAAAACCAGCGATCCACAGTCCAGCAGCCTTGATAGTTTTATCTTTGTCGCGGGTTTTATAACCCATACAACCGACGAAAAAAAGTAGTATGGTAAAGGCATGAATCATGCTGCTAATTCTGAGCAAAACCGTACCACCCAAAGCCAACCCGCTAATAGCAGCCATGCGCAGATTTCCGCGCAGCGTGCAAGCTAAAGCAGCAGCGTAACCAATCGTGAGAAACAGCAGGACTTGATTGTTATGCTGATGCACTTGGGCGTAGTGCAAAAACGTCGTACCGAGTAAAAATAGAAGGCTGGCTAAACCAGAGACTCTCTCGCTAAAATTAAACAGCGTCAGCAGCCAAAAACAAGCAACTACAGCCGCGACATTTAACGGGATAAAAATTAAGAAATTAACAGCTAAATCCCGCATATCTTTTTCGGGAATTGCGGGAAACCAGCGATGCAGTTGAGTTCCCAACCAATCTCCAGGAAGCATCAGCACCGACTGTCCTTGTTCGTAAGCGATGTAACGCTTACCCCCAACTCCCATAATTCCGGCGACGATATCTCCCCGCACCTTGAGTTTATATCCAGGGGGAATTCTGACTTCTTCAGTTCCCGTCCACCAGGCGTTAGCCATCTGCAATCTCAGGTCGGTATCTAAACTTCCGAGACTACCTGAGTTGATGACGGTTAGCCATAATAAGGCAATTAGGGCTATTTTTGTAACGGTCTTCATCCTGCCTCGATGTGGTTTAAATAAGGTGCGTAAGAGATGATTAGGCTGTTAATTAAGGGGATGACTTTCCTCAGTTGCACTTTCATAAATCCCCGCTTCGGGTGCGGAATAGGAAAGATAAACCATGCGTTTGGCTTCTCGCCGTCCCCGCGCAACTGAATCTAAAATCATACCGCAGGTGAGGCTGAGAAAGGCGAGCAACATTGTGGACGCTGCTAAAATTGCAGTTGGAAATCGCGGCACTAATCCCGTTTGGAAAAAATCTTCGACAACGGGAATACCTAAAAGGATGGAAAATGCTGCGAGTAACAAAAAGATAATGCCAAAAAATAGAAAAGGTCGCGCTTCTTTAAATAACAAAATTGCCGTACCTAAAACTCGCCAACCATCTTGAAATGTCCTGAGTTTGCTAGTCGAACCGGGCGGACGCGAACCATATAATGTTGGTTCTTCAATAAACGGCATTTTCAATTCTAGAGCGTGTACTGTAAACTCGGTTTCAATCTCGAACCCATTCGATAGTGCGGGAAAAGATTTGACGTATCGACGGGAGAATACCCGATATCCAGAAAGCATATCGACTAGGCGCGCTCCAAATAGTAATTGAACGCAGGTTTTGAGAAATATATTACCGAAGCGGTGACCGGGACGGTAGGCTTCGCTATCTTTGGCTATCTCGCGTCTCGCACCTACTACCATGTCCAGTCGTTCAACTAACAAAAACTGGATCAGTCTGCGGACTGCTGCTGCTTCGTAGGTGTTGTCCCCGTCTGCCATGACGTAAATATCCGCCTCGATATCGGCAAACATTCGCCGAACGACGTTTCCTTTACCTGGAATGCGTTCGTACCGCACGATCGCACCCGCCGCCGCTGCCTGTTCTGCTGTATTATCGGTGGAGCGGTTATCGTACACGTAGATTTTCGCCTCTGGCAGCGCAGCTTGAAAACCCGCCACGACTTGGGCAATAGTTAAACCCTCGTTGCGACAAGGCAGCAAAACCGCAATGCGCTGGTTTTTGAGCGAGGGTGTTTTGATTTCTTGTAAGCGGTCTAGCATGTCTTTACCTGCTGCTAATCACTATATTTTGAATCATCGCCAATTTATTTATTGGTTTTTTGTGCCTTTGACACCCTCCAAAGTACGAGTTTCGTTTCATAAACCGGATCTATCCATCGCTTCGATCGATGAACTTCTTTTAGCTTATACTGCTGTTGCTCCAAAAATTCTTGAACTAGGTGGGAATTCGGGTCGTTATGACCGAAGGCAAAAATATCGCTGAATCCTTCATAAATAGGTTTTAATGAATGTTTTTGGACTCTCTCCCCATCCGGCAGATCAATGGTTTGACGCATCACTGGCTGAAGTTTTACATTTGGATTTAGTAAATAAGTTAAATCTAGAGGAGGTACACCCGACCAGAGAACAAGTGGGCGTTCGGACTGATTAATAATGCTAGCGACATCGGGTATATGGAAGCTGTTGTATTTATTCCACCAACTTTGTGCTTGAGAACTGACTGCACAAGAGACAATTCCACCCGAAATCAGTGCGACCATAGCAATCCGCCATAACCTCTGCTGCCAGACTTGAAAAGACTTAGATATCTGAGCAGCGAAAAGGTATGCGATCGCTAACTGAATTCCCAAATAACAGGGGATGACATATCGCACTACACTAGAGCGTCTCCCACCTACAATTAAATCCGGCAGGATTAAAGCCATCGCCGTCACTCCCATCAACGTTAAAATAAATAACCAAATTTTCCTGGGCGCGCTCTTCACTAAAAAGTAAATAGAATACCCGAACAAAATTGTCACTAAAGGTATCGCTAAATACATCAAATAATTGCGCGTTATAAAGTTATAATCTAAATCAATAAAACACCGACTCAGGTTAAGCAGCCACGTCCTTATTAGCAATATTAAAGACACTTTTAACTTAGTCCAGCTAGTTGTTTCCTGGGTTTTTGAAACCCTGGTTACAATAGCCAATATCCAAGGTGAGAAAAGTAAAATACCCGCCAGAGAAGCAATTAAGTAATCCCTAACTGTTTTGCTGAATCGAAAGCCTGAATTTACAACTACATAAATGCCATGTCCAATCGCCACCAATGCAGAAAACATATAAGTATAAAGGCTCAACGCTAGAGCGACTGCATAAATACTCCAGTTGAGCTTTGTTCCCAGGCGAATTGCTCGCAGAAGTGCTGCACCGGATAGTAAAATTGTCAGCGTCCACAAACTATGGGGTCGCGCTTCCTGTGCGTACAAGACGTGCAATGGTGAACTTGCTAGCAGTCCCATTGCGATCGCACCAGCTAGAGGTAATCCAAATAATTCGTGGCATAGCCAATAAATGCAAGGCAATGATAGCAAACTAATTGCGGCAGAAAAACTTCTTGTAATTGCCGCTGATTCACCAAACCACTGCACCCAAAATCGCACCATCATAAAATAAAGGGGTGGGTTTTGGGGTTCTTCTACTGCCAATCCATTAACTAAGTCAAGCCAATTCTTTTCTGAATTGATCCGCTGATATTTCTGAAAGTCTTTTATTCCTAATTCATTCCCCTCCAAGATTTTATTTTTATATGCTTCTGCTGTGTAGCCAGAAACTCGGAGTGAAGTAAAAGTTTCATCACTCCAGTAGACTTTACGGTCGAGATTCGCGAATCGGAAGAACAACCCTAAGACTAATATAATAACGAGCAAAATCTGCCAGCTTGTTATAATATTGTTCTGATTCTTTATGAGTTTTAGCATCTCGAAAATCCGTTTTTATTTCAGGTATATACAGGGCAAATTTGCTATTTATTTTCTGCCGCAATTATTCGATCATAATCGCGCTTTATATTTTCTACTAACTTGGCTTCTTTCTGGTTTTTTACGACCCAATTTTCCCGGTTAACGTTAATTTTAGCTAGGTGGGATTCGAGATTTTCTGGAGTAATGAGTACGCCGAAGTCTTTAGGCACTGTATTCGATTGATAATTTAGCACCCGATTGAGAATTAAATTGCCGATATTTTCCCGATAGTGGGAACTGTCGGCGTAATTTTTCATGCCTGCTTTAATCGGTTCGGACGTAATGCTGTTATAGCCATAAAAATCCCAAACCGGGACTATTTTTACAATCTCGCGTTTCCACTTTTCTTGGGTTGACCAATGTCCAGTTGCTCGAATTGCTTCGTTATCTGTGGCATGTCCTGGAGAGATATAGACTTTTAAGGTTATGCCGTGTTTTTTGCAGGTTTCGACAAATGTTTTAAAATCAGCTAAATATTTCTCCGATAGCTGATACTTGGCATGATTTTTGAAATAAACCTTATAAGAATTAACAAACCTCCAATCAGTTACCTTTTTGCCTAAATCGATGTTCTTATAAGGCATAAATCCTTTGACGCTATCCCCTTCTTTATTTTGGGTATTTTTACTCGAATCTAGGGTTTCTAGACTGGAAAAAAGGGCATCGATGGAAAAGACAACATTCATGGTGTCTGGTAAACTAATGCTTTGCTTTTCCAACCTGTCTTCGGTAAAACCCGGTTGATTTTCGTTGTAGGCATTGAACATAAAGAAATCAATGCCGATGATGACCGTCTTCAGGTTTTTGTTGTTGGCGATCGCATGTTCCAAATACCGCAGTTGTTCGTAAGGATTCGCCCCATTCAGTCCCAAGTTATACGCTGGCTGTTTATCCTTTAAAGCCGCATAATTTGGATCTAAACCTTGTCTGGTTCTAGACGAACCAAACAAAAGCGTCGCCGGTTTAATCCGGATAATATCGGTAGCTTTGAATAGCCTATCGTTGTTTCCCTTTCTAGGTTTTGATTGATTGATTCCCGCGATTTTTGGACTATCAAAAACTCCGTAGGGATCGAGGGCGACATTGAATAAGCCAACTGCCGCCATCGGAGTGAATGCCGCTATTAATACCAGTAAGTTAAACTTACGGTATTTACTCCCCCAAACCTTACGTGTTTTCCGTTTGGAGTCACCTAAGAAACCTAAATTGAATCGACGTTCTGTAGTCATATGGGGATAAATTAAAACTGGAAGTAAAGGAATTCAGACACGCGGTTGAGTGAAAGTAAAGACAGACTGGCTAAAGCACCTATCCAGATTGCCCATCCCCAGTTTGGCTTTAATTTTTTGAGCATTTCCTCGCTATTTGGTAACTGAGTAGCGCATACAGTTACCACGGCTAAAACAACTAAAGTCAAGGCTTTATTCCCGTTTACTTCTGGGACGTATACCATGTCTTTCCAACTCTGAACCTGGATGCCAAATTGGGTTAATATTGCTAACCTACCTTGCGCTTCTCCCGGGAATACTATTCCCTTCATTCCCGCCATTGCCTGCAAAATTTCCATTGCATCGGGTAAGTTTTTCGCTCTAAATAATACCCAAGCAGCAATGACGGCTAAAAATGTAATCGTCCATGCTAAAAATTTAGGCAATGGTTTATTCAACTGTCGCCACGCATGGTTGATGCAAAGATACACCCCGTGAAGTCCGCCCCAGATGACAAAAGTCCAACCCGCACCGTGCCACAGTCCGCCTAATAACATGGTGATGAAAAGATTGGCGTAGCGGCGGATTTCTCCCCGGCGACTTCCACCCAGGGGAATGTATAAATAGTCGCGGAGAAAGTTGGATAAAGTGATGTGCCAGCGTCGCCAAAAGTCGCTGATGGAAGTAGCTTTGTAAGGCGAGTTAAAATTCATCGATAGGCGAACGTTGAACATTAAACCCAAACCGATCGCCATATCCGAGTAACCGGAAAAATCAAAATAAAGCTGATAGGTATAGCTCAACGCACCCACCCATGCTTCGATAAAATTCAGATCGCTAGCATGGTTGAAAGCGGGGGCTACCCAGGGAGATAAATTATCTGCAATTAAGACTTTTTTGGATAATCCCAAGGTAAACATGGCGATACCCAAGGCCATGTTTTTGTGGGATAATAGGAAGGTTCGCGCTTTGCGAAACTGTGGAATAACTTCTTTGTGATGGACGATTGGACCTGCAATTAACTGAGGAAAAAAGGTGACGAATAAGCAGTAATCGACAAAGTTATATTCTTTGGTTTCGCCGCGATAGGCGTCTACTAGATAGGCAATTTGTTGGAAGGTGAAGAAGGAAATTGCCAGGGGGAGAACGATACTTTTCGTGTTGAGTTGCGCTTCGATGAAGTTAGCGATCGCTGGAAATGGCAGATTAGAGACAAAGAAGTTGGCGTATTTGTAATATCCCAGCAAGGCTAAATTAAAAAACAGCCCTAACCACAGCAGGGTTTTGGCTTTTTTACTCATCGCTTTGGCGTTGCTAATCCGCAATCCCACTTGGTAATTAACCGCCATCGAAATGAATATGATCGGCAGGTAGGCGGGATTCCAATACCCATAAAAAATCACCGAACAGAGGGTTATCCACCCAACTGCTAGGTGAGTTTTGCGAAATCTGGAGAAGCTAAAGAACCCTACCAGAGTAATGGGTAAAAAGATAAAGATAAAGATGTAAGAGTTAAAAAGCATGGGTGCAGCAGTGGGGGTGATGCCAAATTTAGGGGGATAGGTTACGCAAAGAAACCGGGTTTCTGTGAAAAATCCTTGCTTTGGAACTAGAGATATACGTAGAAACCCGGTTTCTAGGATCGTCGAACCGCTATCCAATCTGAATGAGTTCCCAGTTAAAGTTTCTCGCAAGATTGCGACCCTTTGGATTTAGGCCACTTGCGTTCTGTTTTAACAGTCTGGGTTTGACCGGGTGGGACGGTTTCTTCATCCTTTAAATAGATTTCAAAACTCTTGAGTTGTTTGTCACCCTGATGCCTCGCGTTCCAATCTCGACAGATATACTGTGCGTAGTAGGGGAAAAGTTTCTTACCAATCGCCCGATTGAGATTGATAAAATAACCGCGCCATTGCATATTGCGATAAAGCGCATCCCTGGCGCTAATGCTTGGCTTTTCCCAGTTGACCTTATCGCTATTTTGCAGAACATCCACCTGCTTTCCATCCTTAAGTTTGCCCGGTATTACGTACCAACCATCATCGACGGGTGGCGCGGGTGCGAAAATACTCCAAGATTGGTCTATCCGTAAAACGCGACTGATCCAATCTATCGAATTGAAAGTCTTAGATTTGAGAACTCTCTGGGTAGAGAGTATCGCCTTAGATTTTAGAGTACCTCGTTGCGAGGTTAATTCAACAAAATTTCTAAAATTCCATACCGTTACGTAAGCTAGCAACAGCAAGGTGACGATATTGAGTATTTGCGATCGCTGCACCTCCAGAGGACGCCATTTCAAAGGTTTGGTAAAGTTACCGGCAAAGCGACGATTCGTCGCAATCTTTTCGTAGAATTTATTCCCCACCGCCATCAACGGCGGTAATCTCAGGACGGGTGCGAGGAACCATAATATGGGAGATAGACTGACCACATAAGCGATCGCTTCCCATTTATAGTGCCGATTTTGCTGCCAATCCACTACCACCCAGGAATTTTTCTCCTGCATGTCGGCATAAATCGATTCGTCCTCCTGTGCCATCAGCAAGGGCGTCTTGGGTAAAATCAGGAACGTGCGAATTAGGTGGACTACTTTCTTACAAAAACCACAATCGGCATCGTAATAAATTCTCAGTCCTGACCGTTGCGGAGTATAAATTCGAGCTTGAATTCCATCCCAAACTTCGCTGGGGATAAACACCAACCAGGTAAAGATTCCCAACGCCGGAAACAACCCGATTTGCAGCGTTAATCCAAACCCGACGTGTAACAGGATAAACGTAATCACCGTAGCAGTACGGAAGAATGCTGTGCGGAATGGCACTAAAATCAACACCGGCCCGATCCACTCCAGTATCAACGTAAACAACGTAGAAATTTTTAGCAGCGGCGGGAAGTTGAGCAAGAATTTACCCAACGGGGCGGCGTATTGATCGAAACTAAGCGCATAATAAACCGCAGTTAAATCGGGCCACCAAACCGTGCTAGTGGTTTTATAGGCAGCCGAGAACATGTAAACGTAGAAAACTTGTAAAGTTAGCGCAATTGTCGCCCCGGTGAGGATGCGCTTGGGTAAAGGTTTGGTGGATGTATTGAGGGCGCTATCGATTGAATACGCTGCACCTAGAGGTAAAAACATCGCCCAAAACATTAAGGCGCGCAGCATGTCATCGCCAGCAAATAGCAAGAAGGGATTGCGGTTTTGCAACGATATCAGCAACGCCCACGATGCGATCGCTGCCAATCGGGTACGATACCCTACCAGTAGCGCCAAGGCGATCAACATCGCCAAAACGAACAAAATTGCTTGGACTACGGGCAAACCGCTGATGGCGTGTAGCGACCAATACAAAGGATTGACGATTTCCCTGCGTGCGGCGAGGGGCAATACGCCAGCGTCGCTATAAAGCGATTGAATATCTCCAAACCGGATAATTAAATCGGCGATAATAATCAGCGCTACACCGATGCGAAATGCAGCTAGCGATCGCAAGTCGAGTCCAAATAATTGCTCCAGCTTTTCACCGAGAGCTAGTTTACCTTTTTGTTGACTAGGAGCCATAAACCATAGACCTTAATTATCTGCGTTTAAAAACCTACTTTTGGGATAGTTTCTTAACTCCCTGCGAGTAATTTACACTTTTTTGACGGTGACTAGAAAACCCATTTGACAATAGCAATAGATTCTTGCACCCGCTGACAATCCAATGCCACAAGACTTGGAGGCGATGGCGCAGCGTTGGCAGACGTTGGAGGTAAACCAATTGTCTGGTGATGCTTGCCAAGCGTCCTTCTATATTGATGCCAAAACTCGATACCACGGCGGCATTGACGCCCAATGTCAGCATATCTCCCAAGTGCAAATAGCGGAAGTGTCGTAATGGGCGACGCTTGATTAATGCTTTGAGATTGTGGGCGGCACAGTCTGCTTGTTGATAAGCTACTTGTGCCGTTGCTGGTATGCGTTGCGCTTTGGGATATTGGATTTCTGCCATATCTCCCAAGGCTAAAACTTCTGGATAATCGACTAACTGTAATGTAGGTAAAGTCAGTAACTGTCCTCGATCGTTTTGCTGACAATCCAGGTGGGATACCCAATCAATTGATTTAGTTCCCGCAGTCCAAAGCACTAGATCTACCGCCAGTGGGGTAAAGCGATTGTCGCGAACTAAGGTAATTTGATTGGGAGCGATCGCATCTACACCCGTTCGCAATTCTACCTGTATCTGACGCGCTTGCAAGGCGCGGTAAGCCCCCCGGCGAAGTCCACTAGGAAAGGGTTTGAGAATTTGAGCGCCCCGTTCCACGAGCAAGATGTGTCCCCTTTTACCCAAACGATCCGCGACTTTACAAGCTAACTCTACCCCAGAAGCGCCACCGCCGATCGTGGCAACGCGAATTTGGGGTAAGTCGGTAGCTTCAAGCGAGCGCAGTCTTTCATCCAGATACCGCGCATCTGCTAACGTGCGGAAGGGAAGCGCGTATTGGGCAGCTCCCGGTACGCCATCGGTGTGTGTCTTTCCCCCCACAGCTAAAACCAGATAGTCATAGGAAAGTCGCTCTCCGCCTAATAGTTTTACCTGGCGCGCTTTTAAATCGACTCCCTCAATTGTTGCCTGACAAAATTGGATATTTTTCTTAGCCAGCAATTTGTCAAAAGAGGGCGCAATTTCCCAAGGTTTCAGTTCTCCCGTTACCAATTCATAGAGTAATGGCGTAAACAGGAAACGCTCTTTTTGCTCGACTAAAGTAATTTGGCAATCGGGTGATTTCGCCCAGGGAAACCGCCGCAGGTACAAAGCTGTATAAAGTCCGCCAAAGCCGCCACCAAGAATGCAAATTTTGGTCATTGGTCATTGCTAATTGCTAATTGCTAATTGCTAATTGGTCATTGCTAATTGCTAATTGCTAATTGGTCATTGGTCATTGGTCATTGCTCACTTGCCCCTCTGCCCACCTGCTCAATTGCTCACCTGCTTTTGAGCTGGTTTACTGGTAGGTTTGGTTTCTTTTTGTTGTGATGCCAGTATTGGTTTTAGCTGGGGAACTGCCTTTAGCTCTGCAACTATCTGTTTTGACCTAATTATTCTGGCTTCTGGTTTGAGGTGGTAGTGGGTATCGGCAAATAAATTCGAGTCAGTCTTCATGTTCAACGTGTCTTTTTCGTAGATCGTTGGCGCAATTTTGGCTAACTCTTCTGCCGTCTTTTTAACGTTCTTAATCGATTTTTCATCCCGACGGGCATAAACCCACGGCAAGGATAAAATCAGGGTGCCGCCTTTTGCTTCCACCTCTTGCTTGAATTTAGCAATTCGAGCGATCGCATGTTTTGAAGCTGGTTCGCCGATGGGCAGTTCCCACCACTTAGCCGTCGTGCGATATTTGGTTACTGTAGGGTCGCCTCTTTCGTCTACCGGGTCGGAGTAGTACCCGGTGAATTTTCCTTTTTCAAATAGGTCTATGGTTGATTTGGTGATGCCTCTGAGGGTGGGGTTACCCAGCATCAACATGTCTTGGGCGAAGCGCTTTGGCGGGATGTTTCCCAATCCAGGGCGTCCGATGGCGATGCCGAATTGACCGGAGCGATCGCCCAATCCATCATCTGCCCACAATATCAGGTATTCCGGAACTAACAACACCACATCGCCTTTGCGAACTTGAGGCAGAATGCTGGGCAATATCACATTTAAACCTATCGGGCCATCCAATCCCAAGTTCATCACCGGAATCCCCAGTCCCTCTTGAATTACTTTTGAATTAATGGTATAATGCGCGCCCGAGCCGCCGGTAATCAGCAGGCGGTGAGGTGCTTTGACTTCAGATGCAAACGCCATTTTGCGTTCGTACATCATTCGCAGCCAGCTTAACTCGCCGCCGTAGCGAGCATTGTAAAGATAACCGACTCCCCAAGCTAAGCCAGCGATCGCGAACCAACTCCCTAACTGTAATACTTTCTTCATCAGAACTCGAAATAAATAAACTTAGAAGGTTCATTTGCCGCCAGTAAGACGGTTAAAGCGAGTAAAACGCGAGACACCCAAGGCGATAGCAGCAAGTCATATTCGCACTTGCATTTTTGCCAAATTGCCATGTGTTCCAGCAGCAGTAACCCACAAGAAAGAAACAGGGTAAAACCTAAAGTCCACATCTGGTTAACGCTGAAATCTGGGTTGCTGAATGCACCCGTCAAATTAGACAGGGAATATGCCCAAGGCGTCACCAGGGTAACTATTTTTTGCCCCAAGCGCCCGATATTCGTCTCCATGAAGAACAAACAGCCCAAAGTTACCGACCCAAATGTCAGCGCCCAAGATAGCACTGGCGGCATTTGAGCCACATACTTTCCGATTGGGGTTTGTCTTTGTCTGGTTAAGTAGCGCAGCAACAACAATAAAGCGCCGTGGTAAGCGCCCCAGAGGATAAAATTCCAAGCCGCACCGTGCCAAAAACCCGATAAAGTAAACGTGAGAAACAGATAAAATTCCGCCCATCGTTTATTTGCCCCCATCATTGGCAAAAACACGTAGTCGCGGAACCAAGTACTTAAAGTAATGTGCCACCGGCGCCAAAATTCTTGGATACTTTGGGAAGTGTAAGGTGCGAGGAAGTTTAGCGTTAATTTCACGCCCACAATTCTGCCAAGTCCAACAGCCATAAAGCTGTAACCGCCAAAGTCAAAATAAATTCTCAGCGTGAATAAGAAAGCGTGGAACCAAACTAACCAAGCATTCGTTGCTTCTTTTAAGTCGATAAACGGTGACAGGTTATCAGCCAGAACAAATTTCATAAACAGTCCCAATGACAGCCATTGGAATCCCATCTCGAAATTATCCCAACTGAACTTAAACCGAAACGATTGAATTTGCGGGAACAGATCCGACCGCCGTTCGATTGGCCCCGCCACAACCTGTGGGAAAAATGAGACAAAATTGATATAATCAATAGGGCCAATAGGTTGCTTTTTCTTGCTGGTAAATGAATCAACTACAAAGGCAACCATCTGGAAGGTGTAAAAAGAAATCCCTGGTGGAATTGCCCCCGAACCTGGAATTCCTTTCCAACTTTCAGCAACAGAGGGAAGCACCAATCCGACAACGCTTTCTACAAAGAAGTTGACGTACTTAAAATAAGCTAGAATTGCAATATCAATTACAACTACAGTGGTAGCGATCGCTTTGGCTTGCCACCCCTGACGGCGTAACATAAAGTACACCATCACGTAGTTGAAGATAATTTCAAAGCAGAAGACAGCAAAGCTGGTGCGGCTAGCATTAACAAACAGCATCAGCGAGAGTACCATCAAGCCGATGCTGTCAAAAGAGTTTCGCCACAGGTTCAACGACTTGGCGATATAGCGTATCGTGAAAAAGGGGATGCCCACAAGCAGCAGCACCCACCAGAAGGAAAAATCCGAGAAGTTCAATTAACTTCCTCCCTTGTCCGAGCGAAAATAATCGAGGCAGAGCCTCTAAGATATAGTTCCCAGGCTCAGCCTGGGAACGATTTAGGGAGGCTCCGCCTCCATTATCTGATTTAATCAGCCAATTCTAACGACCAGCTTTGAAGAAACCGCCCCAACCTTTTTTAGCGGGTTCTTCGGATTTGGTGCTAGCAGTTGCTTCAACTTTTTCTGCTGAACCACCGACGTTTAAAGCGGAAACATCGCACTCGTTAACCAAGTATTCTGCTGCTTTTTCAATCGTGGGATAATCCCACAACAAGGTATCGGGAAGTTCGGCAGAAAGCCAGTCTTCCAAGTCGCCCACCAGGGTGACTGCATCGATGGAATCTAAACCATAACGAGTCAAAGATTCGCTGACGTTAATCGACTTGGGATCGAGGGAAAGATTTTGAGCGATTTTATCAACGAGCCAAGTTTGAATAGCTTCTACAGGAGAGGTTACCATATCGCTAGGCTTGGAGCTGGAGTTCTGAAGCTGCATTCGTTTGATCCTTTTGTGTTTCGGTTTTTGCTAATTGGAACGGAACGATTGAGAACATTTTGTCCTCGTTGTAAAGCTTGACTAATTCTTGGGCTACGTTTTCATCATAAACCGGCGAAATTGTCAAGTTTTGCCATGGTCGGAATGACCGCAAGAGTCTGTGAAGACTCAGTACCAACCATTCACCTTTGGCGAAAAATTCGCCTAAGTTTTTCCGGTTGTAAATCCACATGTGCAAGCAGGATGCGACTGCGTGCAATGCACAATACTTCTTCGCTAGCTCAAATAATTCCGGAGATTGGTCGTGACCGAATTCAAACGCGGATGTGACTAGATATTCATCCTGAGCGTTGAGTTCTTCTAAAGCGGAGGAGGCAAAAGTGATGATTTGATCTAGCACTTCTGCATCGACATCGCTTTGATCTTTGAGGTCGTGCAATTGAGCGATGGCAATCTCTAACCCTTGCAGCGAGTCGTCTGCACCGCGACTGAACAAATCCATTTTTTCCGGCGCATAACGCGGCACTGGTTTGTCCAGCGAGAAGTTGACTTCGAGACGCGATTGCAACGCCTCCATTATCTTATCGTTACGTTTGGCGCGGTGTTTGGCGAGACTTCGCATTTGCAAAATCAACGCGTGCAAGTTGACGATGCTGCTACCATCGAACATGCTGATAATCGCATTATCCCGCAGTTGCTTTTGGAAGATACCGAAATCGTGTTCTTCGCGCATGTAAAAACGCGATCCAAGTACGACTGAAACGTCTTGAATCATCTTTTCCAGCGCCACGGTTACCTGATATTTCACCACCGCACCCCAGACACTAAATTGTTCTGGGACGACGTGGAATCCTCTGGCGACGCCAATCGTTTCGCAATCGCAGATCAGGATATCCAAGAATGCATCAACCAAAGTTTTCTTAGGTTGAGGAATGTCAAAAACCGTTTTGCCGTAAAGTTCGCGACCCATGGCAAATTTTAGCGTGGTTCTCAGAGCGGTATCCGCTGCGCCGTGAGAAAATGCCGCACATAATGGGCGCGTAACTTGGAAACCTTTAAGGGCTAATTCTAAACCCGCTCCCTCTTTTCCTAACAGCATGTCATCGGGAACAAAGCAATCTTTGAACCCAATCCCGCTGATATCGGAACCGCGAACGCCGTGGGTAAGTGTTTTGGGCAGATTGTAATAAGTTGCCGGGTCGAGTCGAGCTTTCTCTACCATGAATAAAGATAAGCCCCGACTGCCTGCACTTGCATCGGTTTTGGCGATAACAAAGGAAACTCCCGAAATCGTGGCGCGGTTAATCGGCCATTTTTCCCCGTTGAGCAAATAGCCGCCGGGAACTTTGGTCGCAGTTAAATCACCGGCAATCAAATCGCTACCGTGCGCCCTTTCCGAGTAGGCAAGGCACATCGCACCGTTTTGATCTTTAATAAAGCTTGCCAGTTTTTGTTTTTGTTGTTCCGTACCTGCCATCCAGCACAGGAAAGACCAAAACAGGGTAGTAAAGGCAATTCCTGCGGTTTGATCGCGGCGACACAAAACTCTGACAATCGAAACGAATTCCTCAAACGAGGTAAACTCGCCGCCTACCCATTCAGGCACATAATAATGACTTAATTTCCAGTTATAAAGCCATTCGATAATTTCGTGGGGGAATGCTTCCCGCTCATCCAGATCTATCACCTGTTTCCAGGACATCATATTATCCGGATTGCCAGGATCTCCCAAATCCCGTTCGAGTGCTTCGGCGACCCAGTACTGTTTTAATTGCTGCATTGGATTCTCCAGTAATTGGTAATTGGTAATTGGTAATTGGTAATTGGTAATTGCTAATTGCTAATTGCTAATTGCTAATTTTTTTTCCATTACCCATTACCCATTACCTATGACCTATTTAGAAGTTTGCACTTGTTTGAGAAGCGAATTGACTTCTGCCTGTAAATTTCTGTACTTAGCGGTGAGGGTGGGATTTTCACTCCAATCTGCCAATACTTCTAATTCTCCAGACAGCCAACTCGCTTTGCAAGCGCGGCGCTGGATTTTGCCGGAAGAAGTTTTAAGGATATTGCCTGGTTTGGCGAGGACTATGCCGTATACTTGCAACTCGTGCTGTTCGGCGATCGCTTGCCGTATCGACGCTATTACCTCATCGCAGTCCAGGTTTTGTTGCTGCTGACGCTCAACTTCCTGCACTACCACCAATCTTTCTTCGCCGTTGAGTTCGACTGAAAATGCTGCCCCGTAGTCCGGACGCAGTGCTGGATGCACCTGTTGTACCGTCCATTCTATGTCTTGGGGGTAATGATTGGTGCCTCGGATAATGATTAGATCTTTAATACGACCACCAATATAAAGTTGACCGTCGTGGATGAACCCCAAGTCCCCCGTCCGCAGAAATGGACCTTCCCCCGTATCTTTTAAATAGGCACGGAAGGTGTTGTTGCTTTCTTCGGTACGGTTCCAGTATCCTCCCGCGACGCTGGGATCGGATACCCAAATTTCGCCGACTTGATCTGGGGCGCATTCGGTCATTTTTTCGGGGTTAGCGATAACGACTTTGGTATCGCATACCAAGCGTCCGCATCCGGGTAGCGTCCGCACCATCTCGTCGTCTTTGGTTGTGGGAACGACGCGATTTTGTTCGAGTGCTGCTGCGTCTACTTTTAAGAATATGGGTTCTTCGCCTTTGGGCGTAGTCGAAACCAACAGCGTCGCTTCTGCTAATCCGTAAGCGGGGGCGAAGCTACTCCACTTAAACCCTGCGGGTGCAAATTTTTGGCAGAATGCTTCCATTACTTTTGGGTTAATCGGTTCGGCGGCGTTACCTGCTGCTTGCCAACTGCTTAAATCTAGTTGGGCTAATTGATCTGGAGTCACGCGGCGCACGCACTGATCGTAAGCGAAGTTGGGGGCTTGGCTGTGAGTGCCTTTGTAGCGCGACAGTGCGTTTAGCCAATGGAAGGGACGTTTAATAAAGGCAAACGGCGACATCACGTAGCAGGGATGACCGTTGTATAACGGTACCGTCAATCCTTCTACGAGTCCGTAGTCGTGGAAGTAAGGCATCCAGGTGACGGTGACGCTATCGGAGTCGTAGCCGCAGGCTTTTTTCAGGTTGCCGCAGTGGAACAATATATTATAGTGACTGATCGTTACGCCTTTGGGCGTCGAGGTAGAACCCGATGTGTATTGAAGATAAGCCAGTGCATCCCCCGTGACTTCTGGATCTTTCCATTCTTCTGCCAGTTCCAGGTTCACCTGTTCGGTGTCGATCCAGCGCATCGCGCCAAATTCCGGGATTTCTTCGCGGAATTCGTCTAGCAGGGCAAGAATGCTGCCTGTTGTGAGTACAAACGAAGCTTCTGCGTCTTTAGCGATCGCTACCAATCTGGGCAGGTTTCGCTTCAAGCGATTCGCTTCCGGAGGCGGTACGGGAATCGCGATCGTCCCGGCATACAAGCAACCGATAAAAGCCGCCATCACCTCTAATCCTTGAGGATACAGCAGCAGAGCGCGCTCGCCTTTAGCCCCGTGCTGTTGCAGCAACGCTCCGATGGCTCTGGCAATGCGATCGAGTTCGGCGTAGGTCAGTTTTGGCCCTTCTACCTTACCATCAATCAGAAAGGTATAGGCCAGCTTGTCTGGCTCCTGTAATGCTCTTTGGCGTAAAAGATCGACCAGCGTAGCAGGTTCAGTGCTTAAAATACTTTGCTGGGGAAGGCATTGAGTCATTTTTGTAACTAGAGAAGGGTAAATTTCAGTTTGATGCGTCCAAAGATGGCGCTACGGCTCAATACAGTGTGGCTCTACCACAGGATTTTATGTTGTTCTGCTCTAAGGAGAAGGTCTAGAGTATTCCTAATCGTTTGTTTTCTAGACCATCTTGACATAGGTTGTCTGGAACTGGAAAGTGTTCAATATAGGTTTTCACCAAAACTATAAATAATTCTGCTTAGCTTGGTGCTAAATCCAAGGCTCAGCTCGGTGGAAATCCTTATAATAAGCAACTTCTATATGATTTTACACCTAAGGGATTTCACCGAAGTTCTTTATGCTATCTTTAAACTTTTATGAATTTGTAACTCAAATGACAATCATCACATAAATAAGTTTTATTTTGCGTAATTATACTGATGTGCAACAGCTTGGACTTGATGACCGGATCTTTTTGACCAGAAATTGGGTAAAGGTTTTGCCGTTCTAGATCGCGAAGTGCCAACAACTTAGCTGGGATTGTCCTTCTACTGCCACAGCAGCAGCATAGTTTGGGTCTGGTGTCAAGGGTTGGAGAAACCAAGAATTCTGCTCTTGACTCTTGTTGTGGGCAATAAGTCGAGCAGCACCGCCTGGAGTGAGGGATACTTCCACCTGTCCTAAACCTGCCAATCCCTCACCAGTGGCTTTGAGATAAGCTTCCTTACAAGTCCAAAGCTGGAAAAATGCCTTTTGCTTTTGGTCTGGGGGGAGTGCTGCAATAAATGCATATTCCCGGGGAGAAAAGAAACGCTGGGCAAGTTTTAAGGCATCGTCGAGGGGACGGATAAATTCCAAGTCGATGCCGATGGGGCGGCGAGCGATCGCATACAATGCCAGGGATTGGGAGTGGGACAAGTTAAAGCAAACAGAACTGTTAGATCCAGCTAGGGAGGGTTTGCCGCGATCGCTATAACAAAACTCTAACTCGCCTGGTTCTTTCCCCAAATAGCGCCCCAGAATATTTCTCAGTATCCCCCGTCCGACGATAAAGCGCTGCCGATGCACATCAAAGTGAAACCGTTGCGCTCTAGCTTGCTCATCCGTAGAAAGCGTTGCAGCAAGTTGCGTTTGACACCATTCTGGTTGGTCGAGCTCGGCACGCCAGATATGGACATCTTGCGACAAAACCAAATTTTCAGCAGCTGGTAACCACATTCATTATATTGAAGCACTGTAGGGGCGGGTTATACCAATCATCTTTGACAAAAACCGACAATTAAACAAAACCCGCCCCGCCAAGGTTTGCTATCCGCCCACGATAATATATCGCACCAGAATACTCATCACTTCACCACTGTTGCCAGTTGGCAAAAGCCGACTCCAAGACCCCACATCAGCATACCCAACGCGATGCAAAGTGTGAATCCCATTGGTGACACCTTTGGGAGAACCAATCAACAGGTGTTTGAGGGGTTCCCGCGTTTCGTCGGGCGGTTGTGCAAAGACAGAAGCGCCCAGCACGGTTTCTGGTGGATTGAGCTTGCAGTGCGATCGGGCAACGTCTGCCCAAGAGAATTGCGGTATCAAGATTCCTGCCAAGTCATGGGGCTGATACGTTTTTATCTTCTGGGGGGTTCGGGGGGCGATAAGACCCGCGCTCAACCCAGAGGGTGAGCGACGGGATACATGGACACCCCGCGCTTGTCGAGTGGGGTTCGATGCCCCCGAGACAAGCATTTACTA
>NZ_BLAY01000150.1 GCF_020521235.1 Microseira wollei NIES-4236
CCCCTACCACAATCGATGTACGCAATATTTTTTTCACCCGCGCCAACGCGGTTGATCTCTTGTCTGCGTTGGCAGTAGGGGCACGGCATCAACAATATGTTTCATCAGCGCCAAGGTGGTGGATGCCCTGCCCCTACCACAATCGATATACACAATATTTTTTTCACCCGCGCCAACCTGGTGGATGCCTGATCTGGGTTGGCAGTAGGGGCACGGCATCAACAATATGTTTCATCAGAGCAAAGGTGGTGGATGCCGTGCCCCTACCACAATCGATACACACAATATGTTTCACCCGCGCCAACGCGGTTGATGCCGTGTCTGGGTTGGCAGTAGGGGCACGGCATCAACAATATGTTTCATCAGAGCAAAGGTGGTGGATGCCGTGCCCCTACCACAATCGATGTACGCAATATTTTTTTCACCCGCGCCAACGCGGTTGATCTCTTGTCTGCGTTGGCAGTAGGGGCACGGCATCAACAATATGTTTCATCAGAGCAAAGGTGGTGGATGCCGTGCTACCACAATCGATATACGCAATATTTTTTTCACCCGCGCCAACCTGGTGGATGCCTGATCTGGGTTGGCAGTAGGGGCACGGCATCAACAATATGTTTCATCAGAGCAAAGGTGGTGGATGCCGTGCTACCACAATCGATATACACAATATTTTTCACTCCTGCTTTGGTGGTGGATGCCCTGCCCCTACCACAATCGATATACACAATATTTTTCACTCCTGCTTTGGTGGTGGATGCCCTGCCCCTACCACAATCGATATACATAGTATTTTTCATCAGCGCCAAGGTGGTGGATGCCGTGCCCCTACCACAATCGATATACACAATATGTTTCACTCCTGCAAACGTGGTGGATGCCGTGTCCCTACCACAATCGATATACACAATATGTTTCACTCCTGCAAACGTGGTGGATGCCGTGCTACTACCAAAATCGCTGCAATTACCGAAACCTAGACGATTTGGCAAACGTCAGCCAGGATAGAAATAGGTTGCTGCCCTCGACATTCGCAAATTCAAAGTTAACCGATAAACCGCGTTTGTATGGCTGAGTTTGCTGTAAAATCCACTAAGCCGCGTCAGAGCAAGCATCCCACCAGCAAGCTACTCCACTGGATGGGTATATTGACGGGAGTTTGGCTACTGCCTGCAATTGTCTCAACTCCTGCTGCCTTTGCCGCAGAGCGAATTCAAATTACGTTTGAAATATTTGAGCGCTCGATTTCGATTAACTCTCTGGAACTCTATGCTAGGCAAGGCAGAATCAATCAAGACTTAAGCGCCTACGCCCAGTATGCCAACCCGCAACAGATGGCTAAGTTGCGCCAGATTCTGGTAACGCGCCTGCCAATTAGTCCGGTAGCGGTTTCCCAGTTTCTTTATACGCCCCAAGCTGAGTACTTGCTAGAGCGGTTAGGACAAGTGATTCAAACCGAAGCTGGGGTATCGGGTTCCCGTGCGATTCGGGCGGCTTTAATTAAGGCAGCAGCGGATAGAAATGGCTTGACGCTGCTAAACTTCCTGCGGAAGTTTCCCACTCCCAGCATCCGCATCGATTTGGTTCGCAGCCTCCAAATCGCCGATGAACTATCAAAAATAGTAGAGCAAAACAATAAAGCGATCGCTGCCGTTACCTCTGCCTCTGATACCGAAGCAACAGGGGATTCTCCGCTTACTCTGTCTCGACTGCCAGATTTACGACGCCCCGGCGCGTTTACCTGGCGCAAGCAAACGCTTAGGCTTAACGATATCAACCGCAATCGCGTTTTTAACGCAGATGTTTACCTGCCTATCTCCCCCATATGGCAGTCACGTCAAACGCCTGCGCCGGTAATTGTCATCTCTCACGGCGTGGGTTCCGATCGTACCAGCTTTCTCTATTTAGCCCAGCAACTCGCTTCTTACGGGTTTGTCGTCGCCGTACCGGAACATCCGGGTAGCAATGCCCAGCAATTGCAAAACTTACTTGCTGGTAGAGCTTTACAAGCGATTAAACCCGATGAATTTATCAATCGACCTTTGGATGTAAAATTTTTGCTCGACGAACTCGAACGCCGCTCTCAATCCGACCTCACGTTTCAAGGTAAGATGAACTTGCAACAAGTTGGAGTCATCGGTCAGTCTTTTGGCGGCTACACGGCGCTGGCACTGGCGGGTGCTACTTTAGACTTCGGACAACTGCAAAAAAACTGTCAAAACCTCGATCGCTCCTGGAATTTGTCCTTGTTGCTCCAGTGCGAGGTGCTGAAATTAACTCCCGCTCAGACTAATTTGCGCGATGAGAGAATTAAAGCAGCGATCGCCATCAATCCCCTGTCCAGCAGCGTCTTTGGCCCTACTGGAATCGGTCAGATCAAAATTCCCGTTGCGCTCGTCGCGGGTAGCGCCGATACGGTTACACCCCCCTTGGAAGAACAAATCCAGCCGTTTACCTGGCTCACGACTCCAGACAAATATCTCGTGACAATCGAAAATGCCACTCACTTTTCTACCCTAGAAGAATCAGGCGCAGGCGGTGGCGTTTGGCCCGTTCCCTTACCGTTTGGCCCCGAACCTGCCACAGCGCGTCGCTATATAGGCGCTCTCAGCGTGGCATTCTTTCACACTTATCTCAACGACAGCTCCGACTACCGTCCTTACTTAAGTGCGGGATACACTAGATTTATCAGTCGGGAAGCGCTTAAACTCAGTCTCGTGCAATCTTTCTCAGATGCTCAGCTGACAGCAGCACTTCAGAGAGAGGGAACAGGCGCAGGAGCAGAGGGACCCAGGAGCAGGGGAGCTCTGGAGCAGAGGAGCTCTGGAGCAGAGGAGAATGAGCAATGAGCAATGAGCAATGAGCAATGAGCAATTAGCAATCCAAACCGTGCAAGGTTTTCTTAACTTAAACAAACCATTTGGAATCACTTCTCACGACTGCGTTGCTAAGGTGCGACGACTCCTGCGCCTGAAGCGGGTAGGACATGGGGGAACTTTAGACCCCGCTGCAACTGGCGTTTTACCTATTGCTGTGGGAAAGGCGACGCGGTTATTGCAGTATCTCAGAACGGATAAAGCTTATCGCGCCACCATTCGATTGGGGGTAACAACGACAACAGATGATTTAGAAGGGGAAATTATCACCTCTAAATCGGTTATTGGTTTAAGTTTAGATCAAGTAAAAGCAGCACTTGGGCAATTTGAAGGAATTATTCAGCAAGTACCACCGATTTACAGTGCGATTCAAGTACAGGGTAAACGCTTGTATGAATTAGCACGGGCGGGTGAAACGGTAGAGGTGCCAGCGCGTACTGTGGAAGTTTATCGGATAGAAGTATTGGATTGGCGTTTGGGGGAATTTCCTGAATTGGATGTAGCGATCGCTTGCGGTAGCGGTACTTATATTAGAGCGATCGCTCGCGATCTGGGCGTAGTCCTCCAAACTGGGGGAACCCTCGCCGCCCTCGAGCGTACTTTAAGCAGCGGTTTCAACTTATCCGATAGCGTCACGTTCGATCAATTGGAAACCCAGATCGACCAAGGCACCTTTCACCCCATCCCTCCAGATCAAGGATTAAAGCATTTAGCATCCGTTACCCTATCGGCAAAAGATGCTAAAGTCTGGTGCAACGGACAGCGTCTTTTTTGCCATGACGAAATGGGAAACAAAACAGAGAATCAAACCATCTCGCAGATCGCACCTACAAATCCGCCCCCCACTCCAGCTAAAATTTTGTTACGGATTTATGGGGAGGGGGAGCGTTTTTTAGGGATTGGTCAGTTAATTGAACAACAAGATCGGAAGATGCTCATTCCCCAAATGGTGTTTGATTCACTCCCATATTGACTTTTCAGGCATCGATTGACGGGGGTCTAGGGCACCAACCTTTTAGGACACGCCTATTCTTACCCAATTTTTAACTTTATTTCTTAAGTAATTTTTCTGGGGAATCCGATCGTATTCTAAGGCAACGATCGATGATTTAGCATCGCTTGAAGTGGTTTCAAACCATGCTTGCTCCAGCTCGTTCTCCGTGAAGGTATAGCCAAGAGTCGCCCCAAAACTGACTATTTTAGTTTTGTTCCAATGCCAAGACCCGAAAAGACCCTGACTACCACACTGATTAAAGTATTTTTCGTAAAGGTCTTTATCCGATGCCAAAACTTCGTAAAATACTCTGACTTGTTCCAGTGACATAATCTCGCACTCCTCTTGGAGCGAGCGCCTAAACAGGGCGCTCGCGATTGCTAATCAAGTGATATTTGTTGAAAAAACTGCGTTCTTACTTCTAGTATAACCCTTCAAAATCGTCAAATCTATGTTAAAAATTGTTTTTTAGCCACAGGAAACCGATTGGTTCCCACTCCTACTAAACAACAAACAGAGGATTTTCGACGCGCTCCTCACCCCTGATTGTTTTACTCAATGGCTGGATTCGATTCATAATGAGTCAACAACAGGAGCGATACGTTGCGAAGCAACACACTTCGTGAACGCTTCCACCTTTGTGTCCGACTTTAACTCACTTATCAACAGAAGGGCGATCAACTATATGACACAACCGCAAGTGGCACCCACAGGTGCTTGGAAATCACCGATTACCTCGGATTTAATTGTCTCGGAAACAATTGGATTGGGTGCAGCCAGACTCGATGGTCAGTATATTTACTGGGTGGAAATGCGACCGACTGAAGGTGGACGCAACGTCATTGTACGACGTACCCCAGATGGCAAAATATCCGATGTCACGCCTTCTGGTTTCAACGTGCGTACCCGCGTCCACGAGTATGGTTGTGGTAGTTTTGTCATTGCAGATGGCATAATTTATTTTTCTAACTTTGCCGATCAACGCCTTTACAAACAATCTCTTAATACAGAACCAGAACCCATTACACCCCCTTCAGACGGAAATTTGCGCTATGCCGATAGCATTATCGACCGCCAGCGAGAACGCCTAATTTGTGTCAGAGAAGACCATAGCGGTGACAGTCACGAACCAGTCAACACTTTAGTCAGTATTAATCTCAAAAATAGTGCAGACATCCAAGTGCTAGTTAAAGGTAACGATTTTTACTCATCACCCCGCCTTTCGCCGGATGGTGATAAACTGGCATGGCTGTGCTGGAACCATCCAAATATGCCCTGGGATGGGACTCAATTATGGGTAGCCCAAGTTCAAGAAGATGGTTCGTTAGCTGAACCGGAACTTGTTGCCGGTGGCGATAACGAGTCTATATTTCAACCAGAATGGTCGCCAAATGGGGTACGGTATTTTGTCAGCGATCGCACTAACTGGTGGAACCTCTACCGCTTTTCACCCCCCTTATTAAGGGGGGCAGGGGGGATCGAACCTCTGTGCAATATGGCAGCTGAATTTGGTCAGCCGCAATGGGTTTTCGGCATGTCCAACTATACATTTGAGGCGGAAAATTCCATCATTTGCACCTACACCCAAAACGGCATTTGGCATCTCGCCCGTCTCGACACTTCCAGCGGTAAATTAGTAGAAATAGATACTCCATACACAGATATTTCTTCCCCCCAAGCTGCTGCGGGTAGGGTAGTATTCTCTGCTGGATCGGCTACAGAACCAACTTCTGTAGTTTTGATGGATTTAGCAACAGGAGAAATGCAGGTGCTGCGCCGCGCCACTGAAGTAGCGATTGATAGCGGTTATCTTTCCGTACCGCAAGCTATTGAATTTCCCACCGAAAATGGTCTGACGGCACATGCTTTTTTCTATCCACCCAAAAATCGCGACTACATTGCACCGGATGGGGAAAAACCGCCGTTGCTGGTACGAAGTCACGGCGGTCCAACGGGTGCGACTTCGAGTAGCTTTAACTTAAAAATTCAATATTGGACGAGTCGCGGCTTTGCCGTTTTGGATGTAAATTATGGTGGCAGTACCGGCTATGGGCGAGAATATCGGCAACGCTTGGATGGTAATTGGGGCATTGTCGATGTAGACGACTGCGCCAACGGTGCTAAGTATCTGGCAGAAAAAGGTTTGGTGGATGGGAACCGGATGGCGATCGCAGGCGGTAGCGCCGGTGGTTATACTACCCTGTGCGCCCTCACTTTCCGCGATACATTTAAAGCAGGTGCGAGTTACTACGGAGTCAGTGATTTAGAAGCTTTGGCAAAAGATACCCACAAGTTTGAATCCCGGTATCTCGATCGGTTAATCGGGCCTTATCCAGAACGACAAGATATTTACATCGAGCGATCGCCGGTTCATTATACCGAACGCCTCTCCTGTCCGGTGATTTTCTTCCAAGGGTTGGAAGATAAAGTCGTTCCCCCCAATCAGGCGGAAATCATGGTAGAAGTACTCAAGAAGAAAGGTTTGCCCGTCGCCTATGTCCCCTTCGAGGGCGAACAACACGGTTTCCGCCGCGCCGAAAATATCAAGCGTTGTCTTGATGGCGAGTTTTACTTCTACTCCCGCCTGTTTGGGTTTGAACCAGCAGAAGCGATCGCCCCAGTAGCTATTGCCAATCTTACCTGATAGCGGTGGGGAAACCTAACCCCCCCTACCCCCCTTCTCTACCAGGGAAGGGGAGCGCAATGATACCCCTCTCCTTGCAGGAGAGGGGCAAGGGGGAGAGGTCAACCCCTTGTTAAATAACGATTATGCAGAAATTAGTAATTTTATCGAGAATTATAAAATTTCAGTAAAATTTATTTGAATTTTGTGCGTATTTTCACTGAAACGAGAGTAAACAAGGGACAATAGTTTTCATTAAACTGCATCTACCGCCAAGGAGCAAATCGATGGCTAGCATACGAAGGCGAGTACTCGCCACAGGATTTTTTGTCTTATCAGTTCTGTTTCCGGTTAAAACTTTTGCAGCCACCTTCAGCGGCATCTACGTCTTTGGAGACAGTCTTTCGGATCCGGGGAACGTCTACAATGTCAGCAAACAAATTAATAGTGTCGATCCGGCAAGTCCCATCGTTCCCCCAAGTCCACCTTACTTTAACGGACGTTTGTCCAATGGCCCAAACTGGGTGGACTATCTCTCGAAGGATTTGGGATTAAACCCTTCTGCATTCACCAGTTTATCAAGCGGCGGCAACCCGGCCCAAGGTATTAATTTTGCCTTTGGGGGTGCGACAACGGGAACCGCTAACACGATAGATCCTCGCTTATTCGGTTTACAGAAGCAAGTAGAGGAATTTACATCGCTTCTGGCAATGACTACTAAGAAGGCTGACCCGAACGCACTTTATATTGTATGGGCTGGCGCCAACGATTACTTACCTACTACGAGTCATTTTCAGCCTTATGACAAGCCAGATATACCACTGGCTAATATATCGGCAGCGGTGACAACCCTTGCCGGAGTCGGGGCTAAAAATATCATGGTGGTAAATTTAGGAAATATGGGCCAAATTCCCCTGACCCTGAAAACGCCGCTTTCTCAACCTCTCAACGCTTTGACTGGAGCGCATAACGCGGGTTTGTCTCAAACTCTCAATCTTTTGGGCCAAAATTTGGGTTCTGGCGTTAACCTGATTCCCCTCGATGTTAATACTCTAGGCGATCAAATCAGAGCTAATCCCGCCCAATTCGGTTTGACAAACGTTACAGACTCTTGTCTGCCAGATATTTTTGCACCGACTCCTTGTCCTAACCCGGACGAGTATTTATTCTGGGATACCTTCCATCTGACTACTGGCCCTAATAGGTTAGTGGCAAATTTAGCATTTTCCGCACTAACGTCCAAACCATCAGAAACAGTTCCCGAACCAAGTTCGGCGGTGGCGATATTCGCCTTCGGGGTTTTGGGAACGGTTTCGGTGCTAAAGCACAAACGCCAAAAAGCTAACTTGGTTACCCGGTCAGCATAACCCGATAGTTTGGGCGATCGCATCTGACCAAAGAGGACGGGGAGACGCGGCGACGCGGCGACGCGGGGAATGCGTTCCCAGAATTCTCCGCGTCAGAGAGTCTCCCATTCGACCGGACTTACGCAAAAAAACTTTGGTGATGCGACAAATCTTGGGTTTAGACCCGCGAAATAAACGCATCACCAAAGTTTTTGGCGCCGCGTGCGTAAGTCCTGAAGGACTTGCTCGCTTTCCTTGCTACCTTGGAAGCAGATCGAAATCACTCACCCAGAGGCACACACATGAGCAGCGAGGATGGATCTGCGATCGCCCGCGAATTGAAAACCCACGTCACCATCTTAGGTGGCATTATCGCCGTGATGTGGTTGGTGGAAATTGTCGATACTTCTCTTAGAGGAGCGCTCAATATTTATGGCATTATCCCCCACGAGGAGATCGGACTGCGCGGCATTTTGTTTGCACCTTTTCTGCACGGCGACTTTGTTCACTTAGCCGCAAATACTATCCCTTTTCTCACCCTTGGCTGGTTAATTATGCTACGAGAAACCAGCGATTTTTTTGTTGTCAGCGCTATAACAATGCTCGTCAGCGGTGCAGGTGTCTGGTTGACTGGCGAACCTGGTTCGATCCATATCGGTGCCAGTGGTGTTATTTTCGGTTATCTGGGTTTTCTACTGTTTCGCGGCTATTTTGAACGCAGTGCCGTATCGCTGTTCGTGTCTTTATTCGTTGGCTTTGCTTACGGCAGCATGATCTGGGGCATCTTGCCCACGCTGCCGGGGGTATCTTGGCAGGGACACTTGTTTGGTTTTATTGGGGGTGCGATCGCTGCACGCTTTTTGGCACAACAAAAACATAGGGGCTAGGGACTAGGAGCGCTAAAGCGCCAAAAACAGCGCTCAAGCGCTTACTACAAACCCAATGACTCAAAGCGAAACGCTGCTCAGGGGATTACTTCAGAAATTCGGGAAAGATGGAATAAACGTATTGTGAAATCCTCTTGGCATTTGATGGGGGTTGCAGGAGCAGTTGAGTATCTGGAAAACTATGGTCGGTCGTGGGATTGGTGTTAGCAAAGTTGTCAGCTTGGCGATATGTGCTGAATCTGAAGGATATCCTGAAATAGCGCTAGGGTTTTGGCAGAAGGCATTTGAATTAGAGACAGGGGAAAAAACCCCAACAAAACCAGTCAAACAATCGTCAGCAAAAAGCGTTTCCCCAAAAACTGCAACTGCTTCTTTGACCGCATCTGCAACAAACCTGAAAGCACCAACTCTTGTTGCTGATTTACCACCCCATTTGCAGCCAGGAAGCATTGTCACAATGCAGCCAGTCGATGCATAAATGGATCGTTCTTATTATATTGACTCACTTGACTATTGGGGACAGCCAAAACGGGATGGTAGTAGAAGAGTTATCGTTGCGACAAAAGAGAAAATTTACTATCAATCGCGTTCAACAAAACCGAAGGGAAAACCGACGACAGAAATTAACCAGGCGTTACTCCAAGCAGCAAATCAACTAGGAACGTTTGTTTTAGATGGCGAAGTCTATTACCGTTCCGTCACGGGTAGCGAACATCGTACAGCACCCCAAGCAGCAACTGCGAATGCGGTTGCGGGAGCAGAAAATACTCCGGTTGTGACAGTTTACGCCATTTTCAAAGCTTTATATTATTCAAGGCGCGCTCTGACAACTACAACAGAAGCTGAAAGGATAGAAGCTGGGGAACAGATTGGTCAATATTTACCCCATAAGTTGTTTGAGGTTTTGCCGACTGCAAGGACTAGAGAGGAAAAACTAGCATTAGCTACAAAACAGCAATCTGAAGACAGAGAAGGGGAAATTTGGCTGTTACACAATTGTACTTATATCGGTGGTAAGGATATCCGCAAGCAGACCATTGTCAGGACAAAATATGCCTTGGAATTAGACTTGTTCATTGTAGGTTTATCTTTCACCAAAACGGATGGCAGACGCTTTGGCGCGATCGCAGTAGCGCCAGAGATTAACGGTAAATTAGTCACAATCGGAGCAGTGGGAACCGGATTTTCGCAAGCAGATATGGCAGAAATTACCCGTCGCCATCAGATGAATCCCGGTGGGGTGAAAATTACAGTTCGCTGGTAAGTTGTGGCATGGTCGATTTGTTGGTTTTTGCGGTGAAAGTTAACAGTTACCCCTCTTCTGTCACTTTCCGAAAACAAAAATAAAAGGCAATGTTTAAACCTTAGACTAGGGTTGGGTTTGTGGTTTTATCAGGACTTACGCACGAGGATGCCAGAAACCCGGTTTCGACCTTGATCTCTGGTTGCAAAACCAACGATTTTTCGGATCGCCCTTTGTTTCTTTGCGTAAGTCCTGTTTATTTTCTATTCCGATCAACATCACCATCGCTTGAGCCTAAAACTCTTGTATAGCAAGGATTTCATGTTTTCATCTGGGTAGAGTTACAGAAGAGGGGTATATCATGTTCGGTTGCATCGGAATTATTCAAAACCTATTAACGCAAGTTGCTAGTTATAAACTTTGGCGTTGCTAATTGCTAATTGCTAATTGCTAATCTAGGATTTTTACCAATCGATCCATTAGCCATTAGCCATTAGCCGCTCCCAGAGAGGTAACTAGCAACTTGAGTTATTACCAATTACCAAGAAAGCTAATAATTCCGATGCAACCAAATTCGATATTAGAATGTCTCAAGGACTTTTTGTTTCTACATTAACTGTTGGAGGTGTTTTTATAGAATGGTCAAGAACACCTTGTGGTCTTAATAGCCAAAATATCAGAGCAATTACTGGAAGCGCTATCAATAAAGTCGATGAGAGAGCTTTAATATCGTAAAACTTCGGTGAATAGTTTTTTGTTTCTTTAGGCGGAACAACAATTTCAACAACGAGCTTAGTAGGTATGGTTACCTCATCGGGAGTTGGATTTATATTTTGATTTACCGATGGAAAACGATCGTACACATCCTCGCACCAGTAGCACTTGCTGTAGGTATTACTGTAAAAATGATTTGGTTCCTTGTCGCAAGTTTTCAAATCGGCGAGCGCCTTTTCCAAAGCAAAAAACCAATCCCTTGCCGTCGGACGCAAACTAGGTTTTTTATATCCATCATCAAAACATCTATAAAAACAATCCTGAATTTCTGGGTGGACAACTTCTATGGGAATTATGTCTTTTGGATGTCTTAGCTTGTTATTATTTCTTCCATGTAACCAATACCCTTTACTAATATATTCTTCCACGGAACTGACTTCATCATCATCGAAAGGCCACCCACCATGAAATGGATTATAACCAAATAACAATCTATGAATTATTACTGCCAGGGAAAAGCGATCGTGTATTTCAGTTTTATTTATTGATGCGGTATCTTCAAGATTTTGCAATTCAGGTGGCATATATTCTAGCGTGCCTAAAACTAAACTTGGATAGATTTTTTTGGCATCGCCATCAACAATCTGAAACGAATCTGTATCTATTATAGAAATATAAGCATTGGTAGGATTTACCAGCAAATTTTTATCGCTAATATCGCACAGAACGTGACCTTTGCTATGAATTGCCCAAACAATCGATGCTAAATTTTGGGCTGTCCCGTGCAAGCACCGCCAGTTAAATCCAGGATAATTGTTTTGTCTATATCTAAGATTATAAATTCTCGGAATAGTAACGCTTGGCTTGATATATGGCATCAAAAAGCCTACAGTATTACCCTCGTCGTCTTCAAGCAGTCGTTTAGGCCAAGCAATTGAAACGTGATTCTCTTCATTTGTTGGGTCATCGGGTGGATTTCTCACCATCGCTTTTAGCTTCTCACATTGATAGCTAGAGGGTAATTCATGGTAAAGTTTTGCCACATAATCTCTATTTGGGATTATTTCCCAAATCGCTCCCTCAAAACCGCGTTCAATCTGTTTGACTAAGCGAACAGATCCACCTGTTTCGCTGCAAGTTAATACTTGGTGTTCGTTAAACATTTGATTGTTCATCATAAAAGCATAAAAGTAATGTTTTATCGTCATTAGTACGGCGGTTTACTTGTTCTGAATTAAGGAAATCTTCGATATCAGTTTCTTGTTCGGGGTCGGGAATAATTTCCATATATTCCTCAAAAGGTTGAAAAAATGGTTTGTAAGGTTGAAAATCTCGAAAGCGGATTGAAACAAGCTCTAGTCCATCTGTGGAAACACAAATAAACTTGTGCTTTCCAGGAAAAGTCTGCACTTTCATCTCATCTTTAGCATTATCTGAAGTTACGAAAACTGCTACTTCATTAATAAATTCCCCTTTTTGTGGTTGAAAAAGAAGCTGATAATTATTATTAGGTTGTCGCACAACAATAAATCCATCTCCTATCTGCATGGCAGCTATCCAGTCAGGGGTGGCAATGAAAGCTAACAAAGTACAAGCAAATTCATCAATAGAACACTGTCGCTTGACTGCTTGCTGTTGTAATGATAACCTCACTTGCTCTAAAGCTAAGTTAAAAATTTCTCTAGTTTTAGAGTCGCTAATTTCTCCTAGACAGCGAACTTTCTTGGGATTTTTGAATCCAAATAGGGAAAAAAACCAACGATACAGTTTACTGACAAAAAGCAAGGGTTGATGACAGTATGCAACTAGACTGCTGGCATCAACTAAAACGGGATTTAGTGGCTCGAACGAGCGCTTTATACTGGAAATTGCTGTTTTGACAGCTATTTCTGCACCTTGTGCAGCATATTTTGCACAGCCAGCACCGTCAGAAACTACACCAGCGATCGCACGATCTTTCAAAATCTCCCAAGCCGCATAATCTTGACACTCAATATTGCGTTTTTGGTGCTTAGTTCCCGCACAAAAGCGTGCTATTGCTTTCCATGCCATAAAATACAAATGCAATCTAGCTGTTTGAACTTAAAGCAGATGTGGGAGTAAATCTTGCCTGTGTCCCCAGACGAGCTGCTTGTCCAACCGACTCAGCGATCCATTGAAACAGTTCGGTAAAATTTAAACCGTTTAACTTTTGTACCCTATCCATTATTTCACCCGGACGTTTGGCAGGCGTAATCTGTCTTAAAATAGACATATTTGCCCCCTGAACTGCAATTGAGAAAAAGGTAAGTTTAGGTTTACTGCCTCTGCCACTGTCCAAGCTCTTCAATCGTTGCGAAACTAAAAGTGCTTTCTCCAAAGCAGCATCTTGACCGCCTTCAGTATATCCATAACCAGGTTGACCGTCTGTAATCATAAATATCAAAGGCTGATAGTACGGTATTACTTGTTCACGATAGAATGCTTTTTGTTTTTCTGCCAAGTCTATAGCGAACTCAATCGCTTCTCCCATAGGACTCACATTGCTTGCCTGAAGCTGTGGCGGCGTGAACCGATCAATTGTGACAAAGTTTTGGCATAATTCCACCGGGCCGAATGTAACAATTGCAACGTCAACCCGCATGGCCAGAATTTCATCTTCTTGTACTGCCTTTTTAAACACAGCTAGCCCTTTATTTAACTCTTCTATTGGTACTTTACCCGTTCGAGTTGCCCATGCCATAGATGCGGATCTGTCTAGCAGCAATATTACCGGGCAACGCTGCTCTTGATCGAGCAAGCCAACCTGTTTTAACCCCATCGGACGCTCCCGATCTGAAAAAACATCCTTGTTATATAGTTTACAAAAAATAACGGCTTACTGAAATCCCCCCTTTTTTTCTCCCACTATTATTAAACCGAGGGTTCTTGTTAATAAGTTTATATACCTAACACAAAGCCGGCTCATAGTTTCGTGACAGCTGGTGGTATTTTACAGTCTGCGTTCAATCAGCCAGTTTTGAAAGTGGAAAACCTGGTTAAAATCAACAGTAATTAAGCAAAAAACCCGGTTTCTATGCAAATATCCTCTGTTTAAGACGTAAATATGTTTGAATCAACCGGGTTTCTCCGTATATCTTTTTCAGAGAAACCCGGTTTCTTTGCGTAAATATGTTTGAATAAACCGGGTTTCTACCCCCGTGCTGCGTAATATCATGTCCGCGAGAGATCAGTTGTGTATAGTTGATTGTGCGAAAAAGCGTTTTTTCTCCCCCATCCCCTTTGCTCCCCCATCCCCTTTGCTCTCCAAACGCAACCGATGCAACCGGACACGATATAAGTCCTAATCCACCAACAAAAGTTATACCAAGGTATCGGAAAATTTAGTATAATTTAATACATGTGACTGCTAGAGATGCTCTGCCCCTAGCAATCGACAAAATTAATTTTGATGGGTTTTATCTGCCAAGAAACCCGGTTTTTTAGAGAATACCTGCGCCAAATTTGAGGTTAGCACGCACCCAGGGTTTGCCCCTTCCACGCCATCTGACGGGAAAACCCCTCAAATTTCGGTTCTCATCTTTCTTGGCGACTGGGGACGGCAGGGAGTTCCCCAGCAAACCTGTCCGGCGGGTAAACTGCGGAAAACGCTGCTGCGCGCGCCTATAACAGTATTAGCGCCAATTTGCACGCCTGGAGCAATAAAACAATCGGTTGCCACCCAAGCGCCGTTACCGATGGCGATGGGAGCGACTTTTAGGCCAAAAGCTGGGTCAGAGGCGTCGTGACTGCCGGTACAGAGGTAGCTTTTTTGGGAAATCACGCAGTGCTTGCCAATCTGAATCCGATCGAGGCTATAAAAAACCACGTCATCGCCGATCCAACTGTAATCGCCGATTTCAACTTTCCAGGGATAGGTAAAACGCGCGGTGGGACGAATGACGACGCCCTTGCCAATTTTTGCTCCAAATAGACGCAGCAAAGCGCAGCGGGGGGCGTGTAATTGGTGGGGAGTGAGGGGGAAAGCGATCGCTTGCACGAACCACCAGAGCAAAACATACCATCCCAAGCGCCCGCGATCGTAGCCCGATTGGTCGTACTTTCGCAGATCGATCCAAGGTTCGGCATCCAAAACGGGTGCTTGCTCTAGTGGATGAATTATAGATTTATTGACATCAGCTGGTTCTGGAGCTGACGGAGTCATAGGCAGTAGAATCCTTTGCAGAGGACGAATCGGAAGACGGCGATGCCTTAGGGGGGGTAACCGATGGGGTGGAAACGTTTAAATGACCGCCAAAACGCTGTAACTCGTAGAGTTTCACGCCGATTTGATATTCGTATTGACTCAGCAGTCGGGCGTAGATATATCCCGGTTTTCCATCCAAAAAGCCGAGTTGAAAAATATAACTGATAATAAACCGCAGAGTGGGTTTAAAAGGCATTCGCACCCACATTTTTTTCAGAAAGCGCTTGCGCTGGACTGCATCTCCCAAGAGGTTAGCACCAATTGTGCCCGAGTCACCCTTTCCGGTAAGGATATTCTGGTAAACGCGAGCTTCCCAGTTAGAATAGCGATTGTGGCGCGCCAGCCATTCAAAGATATCCCGAAAATCGATATGGAGCATATCCTCTTTGAGATATCCCACCTTGCCGTTTAAAACAACGTGTTCGTGGACTTCGTTGTCGCCGGTATTGCGAATTTCTTCTGTCCCCAAGTTTTCGTAGCGACCTTTTTGGTGTTTTAACAGGCGTAGGTTCCAATCGGGATATCTACCCCCGTGACGAATCCACTGACCGAGGAAGAACACGCGACGGTTGAGGTAGTAGCCATCGTACTCTGGATTTTGAATTGCGGCGGCGATTTCGTCCCACAGTTCGGGGGTAATGCGTTCGTCGCAATCGACGATCAAAACCCATTCGTTGCGGAAAGGCAGGTTTTCCAAAGACCAGTTTTTCTTCTTGGGCCAACGACCGTTAAAGTAAAACTGGACAACGTTAGCGCCGTACTTTTCGCATATTTCCACCGAGCGATCGCTGCTTTGGGAATCGACCACAAATACTTCATCTGCCCTTGCTACACTTTCTAAGCACGCAGGCAAATTAGCTTCTTCGTTTTTGGCGGGGATGAGGACGGAGACTGGAATTTTAGCGGGTGTGGAAGTCATTTTGGCGGTGAGAAGAAGGGTTTAAATCGAGATTAGCAAGGGTTAAAGACACCTTGGTGAGGGACACGCACCGATTAAAGCTTAACCTAGTCCGGCGGAATTCCCCACCCGACGCGAGCGGTGGGGATGGATAGCCGGGGCAACTACGAGGTACACCCCTGTGATATTCCCAACGTGGCAACGACGGATGAAGCGGGAAACTCCTTTCGACGAATAAGACCGTCCCTGAGTTCAACGATGTTGGAAGCCCCAACAAGAGCCAAGCAGGTTGGGGTACTTCACGATAGCATTCCCATTATCGCTGGAGTTCGATATAGAATCTGACCGTTTAACTACATCTTCATTGCCATTGGGTCTGAACTAGGAATCTTGTAAGCATTTGTACGTGCTGCCAACTCAGGATTGGTCGCTGTTGGCTATCCGGCAATATTCACAGCAGATGCACCCAAAACTCCGGAAAATGATAACTGCGACCCGTTCATAGCTTTTGCAAATGCCCTTGTACTAAGATCAGCATTTCAGCTAGTTCGTTCAACCGATGTTCCAACTCCTGCTTGCGAGTCAAAAATTGTTTTAGTTTTTGATATCGGGCGATCCCTAAACTCACCTCTGGTAGCTGCTGGGGTGTAATTGAACGCGACCAAAGCTTGCCATCCCCATCCACCCCGCAGAGGCGATAACCCCGGAAGAATGGGTTGGGAGAAGCATTCACCCCTGCTTCAGCAGGTGGTTTTCCTTCTTCTGCGGACTCGACCCAGCCTTCGATCACCGCGCCTTCCTGGTAAACCTCTTGAATTTGTTGCAAAATTTGCTTTAGTTCTGCCTGCCAACCTGCTAGCGTTGCTTCGATTTCTTTGAGCAAGGTCATCGGCAGGTTTGGGTTAATTCCGTGGCGGTGACTGCTAAACGAAGGCTGTTTGAGCTTGGGAAGCGCTGGCGACTTGGTTTGGGCGGGTACAACCGCTGACTGGGATCCCAGCTTTAATTCCGATAGGGGGTCGCGCAGTACCTTTTTTGCCGCCTGGGCATCGCTCTTGCCCGTTGCGGCACTTGACAGATGCTCTTTTGTCTGCTCTTTTTGCGACGCGGATGGCTGTTCTCCAGTGGCAGCGTTTTGCGCGGCTATTTGTTGTAGCGTCGCTTCAATTTGTTTTAATTCCAGTCTCATAAAGATACCCTCTTGCGCCTGGAATCATCACCTGTTCCAGTTATTATTTCTATGCGTCAACTTCTCTGGTGGGACAATGAACCCAATAGCCGCAGCCAAAAGTCGATTAATCTTAGTTACTGGCCCAGCCAGATCCGGTAAAAGCGAATGGGCCGAAACCCTAGCTAAGCAAACCGGCAAGTCGGCGATCTACGTAGCAACCGCTACAGTTGACCCGACGGATCGAGAATGGGTTGAACGCATTGAACAACACCGACGCAGGCGTCCGGCTGATTGGACGACAGTGCAACAGCCAATCGATCTGGCTGCTACTATTTTGGCATCTCCTCCATCCTCCTGCCTGTTGGTTGATTCCTTGGGAACTTGGGTCGCCAACTTGTTGGAGCAAGAAGATGTCACTTGGGAGAAAACCCTGCAACAGTTACTTGACAGTTTAGCCGTTGCCAAGTCCGATACAATTTTAGTCGCCGAGGAGACGGGTTGGGGAGTGGTTCCGGCTTATCCTGCTGGTCGGACGTTCCGCGATCGCTTGGGTACTCTTGTCCGCCGGATTGGTGCCAAGTCCGATGCGGTTTATCTGGTTACCGGCGGCTACGTACTTAACCTGACCGAGATCGGTTTTCCCCTACCCCCCAACAGTCCGTAATCGTCGGTTCAAATTTCCAACCAAGGGTTAGCATATATCTTAGCGGTTCAAACTTGAGCAATTAGCAGTATTTGGGGTAATTCTTAATTCATTGCCTATCTGAAAGCTATTTTTTGATAATTTTAACTGTTTTCTACACCCAGATTGACGTTGATGAATTATTATATCCAATTCCCCAAAAGTGCATTTTTGGGATAAATTCTAAACTAGAATATTCTAACTTCTGTCTTGTTTTGTACCCAAAGACTATAGTCAGAAAGAAATAGAGCCAAATTTATTGCCAAAATGCGATGCATTTCCCCCATAGAGCAATGGGATCGGGTTCCCTCCTTCTCTTCCCTCTCCCTCTCCCCCATGACCGATGACCTATCCTTAATCGATCGCAAGGATTAAAGTAAGAGATTCACTCACTCCAACTCAAACCTCAAAATTATTAGAAAATATGGCATCCCAACAGCAGGTTAGACAATATCTTGCCTATTGGTTTCAGTTGGGCAAGAAAGTTTTGATTAAGAGCGGTCAAGTGGCGTTGCTACCACAACCAGTTATTTCTGGCGATCGCTATAGCGAGGAATTTGAAGCGGTATGGCAGCAAATTCTCTCCTCCGACTCTGGCGACTGTTACCTAGAAGCAACCAACGAAACAATTGCCCAATTGCTAACACCTGCATGGGAATTGAGTCCTTGCGCCCGTTGTTCCATGCCCGTACCAATGCGGAGTGCCGGGATGCCGCCTCTGGTTTGTCCCTGCAATGACTTATCGGATTGGCCTAACACCAGCGTACCTTTACCGCGCGCGCCCGTTGACTCCCAAACCCATCTCAGAGATATCCGCGACAGACTGAGCAAATTAAAGATGACATGACTTATATCATGTCCTTAGGTATCGGTAGTGTATCGATGGCTAATTGCTAATTGCTAATTGCTAATATAGTATTTTTCCTGACATTAGCCATTAGCGATTAGCTATTAGCAGTTACACAACCGTTGCCCAGGGACATGATATTACGCAAAGAAACAGGGTTTCTAGGAAAAATCGTCGAGCAAGGAACTAGATCTTTGGGAAGAAACAAAGGTGATGGCCTCCTTTGAGCGTAAGTCCTGTAAAACTATCCTGCCTCATTCGTCCTGCGGCGCGGCACTTCATGGGAGAAGAAGTCATAAGCCATCTGAGTATGGGGGAAAATAGCACGGGCTTCTTTGAGCAAATCATCAAGCTGGAGGTCGTTTCCAGGGGCGTAGCGCGGGCTAAAATGGGTCATGATTAACTGCTTGACACCCGCAGCCAAAGCCACCTGTGCCGCCATTGTCGAAGTCGAGTGCAACCTCTCGAAGGCAAGATCGGCATCTTGGTGGGCAAAGGTGGCTTCGTGAATCAATACATCCGCATCTTGCGCCAGATCTACAGCACCATCGCAATAGATCGTGTCGGTACAATAGGCAATTTTGCGACCGATTTCCGTTGGGCCGCATAGATCGGCGCCGTTAATTGTACGACCATCGGGTAAAGTGACTTTTTCCCCGCGTTTGAGTTGACCGTACATTGGGCCGGGAGGAATTCCCATCTGGGCGGCTTTTTCCACATTAAACCGTCCGGGTCGGTCTTTTTCTACGATGCGATACCCGAAGGCGGTGACGCGGTGTTTTAGGTTACCGCAGATGACCGTATATTCCTCATCTTCGTAAACTACCCCAGGTCGAACCGTATAGACCTTAAGCGGGTAGGAAAGATGGGTATAAGAGTAGCGCTGACAAGCTTGCAGGTATTCGTTTAGACCTGGTGGGCCGTAAATATCGATGCGGTTGGGATTGCCAGCTAAACCGTAGCTTGCCAACAATCCCATCAAACCAAAAATATGGTCGCCATGCAGGTGAGTGATAAAAATGCGACGTAGCTGGCTAATTTTGAGTTCGCTGCGGAGGATTTGATGCTGAGTGCCTTCGCCGCAATCAAACAGCCAAAATTCTGCGCGCTGGGGTAGGCGCAAACCGACGGCGGAAACATTGCGCGATCGCGTCGGTACACCGGAGCTTGTGCCTAAAAACGTTATCTGCACGGCGCTTGCTCAACCTCAATCTCTCTATTGACATCTTGACATACTGGTGTTGCCAGCGATCGCTAAAATCACCCAGGGTCATTCAAAGATGCGATCGCGCACCTCTCCCCAAATTTCATCAGGATTTAAACCTAGTTCATCGAGTTGATATTTTTGTCGGAATGCAGAGAGAGATTCTCCAAAACTGATTTCCGATTTTTTCATCTGTTTGCGATGCTGAATGTATTCGCGTAATGCGATTTCAACTAATGTTTGTATCGGTACTTCTCGATCTAGTTCGAGCGCCTCTTGCAGTAGTGCCGTATCCACATTCAGGCTAGTTACCATTGGCTTTTTTCTTCCAACTGCTTTCCGATTATAGCTTTACAGCTTGGAATGTTGTTGGTGGCAAGAAGGTTTAAGCGATCGCCAGTTTTGTAAAAGGATTAGTTAGCTCGTGATGCAGCACTATAAAATCTTCTATTTTTAAGATTGCCATTGCATATTCACAACCTTCAGAATCAGAAAACTCAATCAGATAGGAGAGTTGCTCATCTGATGAATAAATTTCCACGCTCGTCCCAACTAGACCAATTGGTAAAGCATCAACGGTAACGAAATCAGCTTCAATTAACTTTAGTTGCTCGGTGGAAATGGGTTTAAGAAGGGCGATCTGATCGAATAGTTTGGCTGGGTTCATGAGCGTTTGATAAATGCGGTAATGAGACGCGGACAATTGGTGTCTGGGGTGATTTCCCAGGTAGTACGGAGTTGGATGCTTTCAGTATTGGGTATTTCCCACTCTACTTTGTTAAAATTAAACTAAACAAGTAATATGGTGTCGAGATGGCTGTTTTAATTCCAGATGAAGTGATAAACGCTGCAAAACTTTCCGATGTGGAGATGTTGCAAGAGATCGCAATTATGCTGTTTCAGCAGGAACGATTGACGCTAGCACAAGCAAGTCGATTGGCGAATATGCCACGGTTGCACTTTCAAAAATTGCTAGCAGGTCGTCAGATTCCCGTGCATTATGATGTGCCGGAATTAGAGGCAGAGGTGGCAATGATGCAGGAGATAGGCTATTTGCGCTAGACTTTAGCCAAAACAAATGATTCTGGAGAGGTTATGCAATCAACACGCGATCGCATCCTACAAAACCTCCCTCAACTTCCTGAGACGATTGGTAGCTTGGTATTTAAGTGTAACCAGTAACAAAGAGATATAATCAATATGCTACTGAACGATTTTTTTGATTTTCTAGCACCCGATGATATTCGGATTAAAGGGCATCGGATTGGGATTGAAACAGTGCTGTATGAATATATTTATCGAGAACGCACTGCCGAAGAAATTCAGCAACTCTATCCCTCTTTAACTTTGGCAGAAGTCTACGCCACAATTTTGTATTATTTGCAAAATCAAGCATCAGTCAGTCAATATTTAGAAGATTGGTTGGAGTGGTCGCATCAACAACGAAAGATGCAAGCAGCAAATCCTCACCCCGCAACAGAAAGATTGCGAAAACTGAAAGCAGAACGGGAAAACCAAGCTGTGGTCAGTCGGTTACCTCCTCGGCAAGGCATTCCAGGAAAATTATTACTAGATATCGCAGGTAGCCTACCATCAGAAGACGCGAGCGAGATGCGACAAGCGATTGAAAACGATTGCGGTCAGGTAGATTTTGAGCGGCGGTAGCTTTTTGTTGGAGCTATGATAGTTTAAAAGAGCGATCGCTATTTTATCTTCTGTAAATTACTGGTTATGAACGTTCAGTTGGTTGACTCCTTAATTCAAGTCATTGAGTCGCTAACTCCTGAAGAGAGTTTGCTGTTTCAAGAAAAACTGCAAGAAAAACTCGCGGCTAGGGCGATTCAGATTACCCCCGGAGTATGTGGAGGAAATGCGCGGATTCGCAACACCCGCATTCCTGTGTGGACGTTGGTTTCTTTTCGCCAACAGGGGGCTGATGAGGCTGAGTTACTGAGAAATTTTCCAGGTTTGTCTCGTGAAGATCTAGAGAATGCTTGGAGTTATTACGATCGCCATCGCCAAGAAATTGATCTGGCGATCGCTTCTCATCAAACCGATGAAGATTGAAACTGTAAGGCTGTATTATAATGAAAATTTTGCGATACGGGAAGGGTAAGCTGTTGTAGTTGTACAGGAAGAATCGTTAAAATTAAACTAAACGAGTCATATGGTGTCGAAATGGCTGTTTTAATTCCAGATGAAGTGCTGAACGCTGCAAAACTCTCGGATGTGGAGATGTTGCAAGAGATCGCAATTATGCTGTTTCAGCAGGAAAGGTTGACGCTAGCACAAGCAAGTCGATTGGCAAATATGCCACGGTTGCAGTTTCAAAAATTGCTAGCAAGTCGTCAGATTCCCGTGCATTATGATGTGCCAGAATTAGAGGCAGAGGTGGCAATGATGCAGGAGATAGGCTATTTGTGACATTTGTTAGCGATACTTCACCGATTACGAATTTAGCAGCGATCGCGCAGCTAGATTTACTGCACCAACTGTACGGCACAATTTTGATTCCAGAGGCAGTGTATGAAGAACTAACAACATTTAGTGTGCCTGGATCTGTGGAAGTGCAAACCCTCAGTTGGATAGAAACTGTAGCGGTAGTGAATACAGAATTAGTAGTTCAATTAGAATTGGAACTCGATCCAGGTGAAGCATCTGCTATTGCGCTTGCTATTGAACGACAGGCAACATTACTGATGCTGGATGAACGTAGGGGTGTCCAAGTGGCTACACGCTATGGCTTACGGGTGCAAGGTGTTTTGGGTGTTTTACTCCGTGCAAAAGCTCAGGGAATGATTCCATTGGTGCGTCCTTTGTTGGATTCTTTAGTTAATGATGCAGGTTTCTGGATGACCAACAATCTTTACCAACGTATTTTACAGATTGCCCAAGAATAACTATTTGTCCATCAGCCGTTTTTCTCTGTCACAATAGACACAAGACAACCGAGATACAAAGAGCATGACGCGAGAGGAGTTGCTGCGGTTAATCGACCAAGCAGCAGATGAAGGCTGGACAGAATTGAGTTTGGCGGGTTTGGGATTGGAAGAGTTGCCGGATGCGATCGCGAAACTATCCAATCTGACAAAACTTCACCTCTTTGACAATCAGATCAGAGAAATCCCGGCGGCGATCGCCTCGTTATCCAATCTGACAGAACTTAACCTCTTTGACAATCAGATCAGAGAAATCCCGGCGGCGATCGCCTCGTTATCCAATCTGACAGAACTTAACCTCGGTGGCAATCAGATAACAGAAATCCCGGCGGCGATCGCTTCGTTATCCAATCTGACAGAACTTAACCTCTTTGACAATCAGATCAGAGAAATCCCGGCGGCGATCGCATCGTTATCCAATCTGACAAAACTTCACCTCGGTGGCAATCAGATCAGAGAAATCCCGGCGGCGATCGCCCAATTAACGAATCTCACCAAACTCTATCTTGAGAACAATAAAATTGAAAAGATTCCTGAATTCTTGGAAACACTGCCAAAACTTGAAATACTCGATCTCCGTGGCAATCCCTTGCCAATTTCGCCAGAAGTACTAGGACCAGCCAACCGGAGAGAAGACCCCGGTACTCCCGCAGCGATTTTTAACTATCTCCGCCAACTCCGCAGCGGCGAAGTTCTCCCCCTCAACGAAGCCAAAGTTCTCCTTGTCGGACAAGGTAGCGTCGGCAAAACCTCGCTTATTAACCGCCTCATCGACAACAAATACAACCCCAACGAACCCCAAACCGACGGACTCAACATCACCAACTGGAAGATTACAGTCAACACCAAAACCGTCAAACTCAACGTCTGGGACTTTGGCGGACAAGAAATCTACCATGCCACCCACCAATTTTTCCTCACCAAACGCAGCCTCTACATTTTGGTGTGCAACTGCCGCACCAGCGAAGACGAAAACCGCCTGGAATACTGGCTGAAACTGATCGAAAGCTTCGGCGACGCATCCCCCGTCCTCATCGTCGGCAACAAATGCGACGAACAACCCCTCGACATCAACCGCAAAGCGTTGCGCGACAAATATCCCAACATCAAAGCCATTATCGAAACCTCCTGCCAAAGCGACACCGGAATCGACGAACTCCGCAGCGCCATCCACACCGAAATTGCCCAACTCAAAGAAGTCTACGATCTCCTACCTCTAACCTGGTTCAACGTTAAACAAAACCTAGAAAACCTCGATAAAGACTTCATCACCATCAGCGAATACGCCACCCTCTGCGCTACAGAAAACATCCTCAAAGAAACCGATCAAATCCAACTAATCGGACTTTTGCACAACTTGGGCATCGTCCTCAACTTCCGCGATCACCCCATCCTGCAATCCACCAACATCCTCAACCCCCACTGGGTGACGGAAGGCATCTACGCCCTTCTCAGCGACGACGATCTCAAAACCAAAACCAAAGGCATCCTCACCCACGCCGATTTCAGCCGTATCCTCGACTGCAAGCGCTATCCTGCCCACCGCTACAACTGCCTCTCCGAGTTGATGGGCGAATTTCAACTCTGCTTTCCCCTCCCTGACTGCAAACGGAAGTTCCTCATTCCCGGTATCTTGCCCAAAGAAGAACCGAAAAACACCCAACTCAAAGGCGACACGCTGGAATTCCAATACCACTACCGCATCCTCCCCGATAGCATCCTCTCTCGCTTCATCGTCCTCACCCACGAGAAAATCCACAACGCGACATACTGGCGGACTGGGGTAATGTTGGAGTATCGCGAAGGCACAGAAGTTTATAACATCGCCCGAATTAAATCCGATCCTGAAGACAAGAAAATCTTTATTGCCGTCAGCGGACGCGAATCGACGCGGCGTTCTTTCCTGAGTCTAATTCGCGATACTTTTAACAAAATTCACAACTCCTTCGCCAATTTAGAAGTCGGTCAATGGGTTCCCGTTCCCGGTCATCCCGATGCTGATCCATTGGACTACGAAGAACTTCTAGGACTGGAGGAAATGGGCGAAAATACAGTGCGCCTTGGCAAACTCAAACTCAAACTCGATCTGCGGCAACTGCTAGATGGGTACGAAGCGATCGAAGTTCGCCGCAAAAGGCAAATGGGCGATAAGTTTTCTGAAAAAGAATACGATGACCTTGTAGAGATTACCAAACTCGCTGTTAGTAGACCCATCATTAATAAAGCAGAAGCTCAAGTCATGACTCAAGATTCTTCCAAAACCAACAACTTCAACGGCCCGATGTATGGCGTTATCGGCAGCGACAACGCCCAAATTAACTCATTTATCCAAAACAATAACGCCAACACAGCCGAACTTTTACAACTAATCGCATCAATGCGTCAAACCGCCGCACAATTTCCTCCAGACGTGCGCGATGAGATAATTATCGATATTGAAGATGTCGAAGCCGAAATCCAAAAACCCGAAAGCGATCGCAGCAAAACCCGCTTAAAGAAACGCCTAGCCGCAATCTTAGCAGCCGCTACAGCCACCGGAGTGGCGATCGCAGGCATGACCGATTTTGCCAACAATGCGATCGATCTGGGCAACAAATTGGGCATCGAAGTCTCGCTACCATCGCCACGGTAATATATTCAAGATTCTTGTAGGGAACATCGATCAACTTTGCCCCTGACTCTAAGGTTTTCTGCTGCCGTGCCCCAAAAACGGGCACGGCATCAATCAGTTTTGCCCCTGACTCGAAGGTTTTCTGCCGCCGTGCCCCTACTGGGTCGCGATCGCCCCATCATGATGTCAAGATTGATCGTCGGGGCACGGCATCAATCAGCTTTGCCCCTGACTCGAAGGTTTTCTGCCGCCGTGCCCCTACTGGGTCGCGATCGCCCCATCATGATGTCAAGATTGATCGTCGGGGCACGGCATCAATCAGCTTTGCCCCTGACTCGAAGGTTTTCT
>NZ_BLAY01000151.1 GCF_020521235.1 Microseira wollei NIES-4236
TGCTTGTGGGATGGGCATCTTGCCCGTCCCACAGGTTGGCATTGATCGTAGATGGGGCGGGCGAGGACGCCCACCCCACAAGAGCAAAAACTGGATTTTGCTTGTGGGATGGGCATCTTGCCCGTCCAGCACAATATTATGCACTGGCACAAAATGCTGCATAATCTGCTTCTACTTGGTCAGCATAGCGCTTGGCATAGTCGAGAATGGCGTTTTTCCAATCGAAAGGGGGTGCGCCAGCAAAGGCGATTAAATCGTCAGCGATGGCAGATCCCTGTCTCCCCCCGCTGCGTAACTGATCCCAAGCTGTCACCTCTGCCATTGTTGTCAGCACCTTCTGCAAGCGCTTTAATTTCCCATTCCACTCAGCTAGATTTATCTTATCTTGAGTTGGCTGCAATTCTCGCATCACATAGTATTTATCTTCCAGCAATACTGCTGTTAACAAAGCTGCTGGAGTTCCTTGCATTCGCTCTTCAATTGTGACGATTCTGTGCGCTTCGCTTTCCCACTGGGGTTGGGGTATTGCATAAGGTTCTAAAGAAGATGAACGGGATTGTTTGATATCTAAAATATAGTTATTGTCTGGAGAACCTTTCCCTTCGATTAACACCGCATAACGAGGGATTCCCAAGCTACCCGTGCCAGCAATTCTCTGTGCTACATCTAACACGTAAAAAAACTCTATTTTTCCTTGCTTAGCTGCCCAATCATTTAATAAAACGGTGATTTTTTCCTGCTGTTCGTCGGGACACTTGCGGAAGCGATTCCCCTGGGGGGACGCTGCGCGATCGCCATTTGTAATAAACCGCCGCTTCCCTGCTTTTACTTCCGTGCGTTTATCTAAAAAATCTTTCCGATTTCTTTTTTCTATAGTTTCAAAATGTTCTTTAACCATGCCCTTAGCAGTGTCTTCCTGCACGGTGCGCGCTTGACCTTTTGCCAAGGTTTTGGCGTAAGTATCTAAGAATTCATTGCACAAAGACAAGGCTTGTTCTTCTTCTAATTTTAAACTATGAGAAGCGACGATAATGCTAGTGACAAGGCGAGTCACATCCCAAGTACAAGGCGCGAGGACTCCTTCATCAAAATCGTTGATATCAAAGTAAACTAATCGGTTATCGCCTTTGTAAGTGCCAAAGTTTTGTAGGTGCAAGTCGCCGCAATTCCAGACGGGCGGCGCTTGATTTAGCGGTGAATCTTGAGGCCAGTCTTGGTAAAATAAATGGCAAGTACCGCGAAAGAACGTAAAAACATCCGCGCGCATTTTCTCGTATTTTAGTTTCACGAGGTCTGCGTCGCGGTTTTGGTTGAATTGATATATTCTTTCGACGACGTTGCTTGCCATGTTTTTCATTTACTGATTTGGAGATTATTAATATAGCAGATATGGGGGATGCGATCGGATATCCTTAATACATTTATTCTACAAGCCTGCGTAGGCAGGCTTTGTTTGTATAGCCGCGACTTCAGTCGTTAGGCAGGGTGGGTGGTAATGAATGCGAATTTGGCATGATTTGTGAGTTTCAATGCTGATTTTCCTGGTTTAGCATTTGACGCAGATCGTCGAGTGGCGATTCTGATTCGCTTACCTCTGTATTGCTACTATCTGTTTCCTCTTCAACATAAAATTCAACGCTTATTTTAATTTTTACTCTTCCTTTTTTCCATTTTTTAGCCCCAAGGTTTAGGATTTCACAATCCCTGCCTTTATCAAACCACTTTACATGAGGCTCCTTTTCACCGGGAGAATATAATATGGAATCAGGAATTTTAACTCCTTTAGAACTTAATTGATGGGTTATTTGATTTCCTAGATCGTTGTTCAACGACTGGTTTAAAGCTTGTCTGAATTTTCCAATTTTGAAAATGGCATCTCCAAACGACAAAACATCATCATCGTTGCAATCATGAAAATTGTATTTATCTTCCATTTTTATTTCCTATTTTTGTAACTTTGATTGAAACAAATTATTATCAAAATTATTTTAACTAAAATGCCTCCTAAATCGCGGGTCAAAATGGTGTTTTTTCTGCTGGTTGCAAAGGTAACAGAGGGTTTGTAAATTGCTGATATCGTTGCTACCACCACGGGCAAGCGCGATAATATGATCGACGGTGAGTTCTGTTTCTTGCTGTGTTTTGCCGCAACTTTTGCACTGGTAATTGTCGCGGTTAAATACATATTTCCTCACTTCGTAAGGAATGGAAATTCGGGGTGTTTTACTCATGGGTTGTTTTGGTTAATTAGCTGACGCAGATCGTCTGGTGATTCTGGTTCGCTGATTTTTGGCTGTTCGTTTGAGGGTGTTTCTTGGATTTCAGGTTCATCGGGGCAAAATTCTAAAGTAACTTTGATTCTGACTCTACCTTTTTGCCAGCCTTTAGCACCTGGCCTCAGAATTTCACAATCTAATCCATCGTCAAACCACTTATCTCCAATATCTAATGGATAACTTGACAGACTTCTAATTATGCCATTGCGAAATAGTACGATTGCAGGAGCTATAAATTCATATACTTTAAATGTATAATGCGATAAGCCAAATTGATATTTCGGTGTAATCGTAACGACTGCACTGTCTTCCAGTGGCTTAAATTGCTGAGCCATGTTCGTTATTAAATATTATTGTCTAACAATATTATCATTTAAAACGGTGATTTTGCCAAGCTGCGATTGCCAATAGCCTAACGAATGGAATTCGCGGCTACACAAACTTGCGTCCGCCGGCGCGGAATAATAATATTTTAAACCCGCTTCTGGAGTCATGGAAATTAGAGTTTTTTTACTCATTAATTTTATGGTTGTTTTGGTTGATTAGTTGCCGCAGATCGTCTGGTGATTCTGGTGGTTCTATTTCTAAGTTGTTGATTGCGGGTGTTTCTTCCACTTCAGGTTCATCAGGAATAAACTCTAGAGTGACCTTGACTCTAATTCTTCCTTTTTGCCAACCTTTGGAACCAATTCTGAGGATTTCACAATGTAGGCCATTCGGAGCGATTACATTTCCTGCATAATCTATATTATGGAATGGCGATTTAAAATGTTCATTTATTGCAGTTGTAACTTTTGAGTGTCTCGGTTCGGATGGAGAAAGAGACTTTTCTAGTACATGCTTAAATTCCCCAAACTTTATCATATGATTGCCAACTGATAAAACATCATTTCCATTGCATTTTTGCCAATATGAGTTTAATTCCATACCGCCATCAAATTTATAATGATGTAACTATAGATATTTTATCAATTATTTTTATTTTTGCCAATATATCTAGCTCTCGTAATTTATTGTTACATCAACGAAATCCTTGCATCTAGATTTCGCAATAGTTAACGCACCCGCCAGGGAATAAATTCCCTGGCTAATAGCTGAAGTCCTCTAAAGAGGACTGGAAACGCAAGCAAATTTAGTCCACTTAAGTGGACTTTCGCTATTAGCCCGGAAATTTATTTCCGGGCGGGTGTGGCGGCGAATTTCCGGGCGGGTTTGCGGGCAAGTTTTGTGTCTTGCTATAATTCTACAACATCTGCCATGCCAGATGATTCGTAAGCATTTGAATCTGCTAAATTAGCACCAATTACAGGCAATTGACGTTCATACAATTGCATCGCCTCCAAACAATTATTAATCCCTGCAACCGCTTCATTATAAACAGCAATCTTTTGTTCAACCTCACTCAACAACCTGCGATTGCGACTAATCTTTTCCTCGGCTTCCTTTTCCAAGGTTTGCTCTAGATAAGCACGCGCTTGATTGTATTGCTGCAATATATCATCCGCCTGGTTTTCCGCCATCGGTAATAACTCAGTATTAATCGTTTGATTAATCGTTTGGCGGAAGGTTCGCTTAATAGTTGCAGAGACTTTTGGCTCAAAATCTAACTTCAATAATTGCCTGATTGCTGGTTCTGCTTCTACCATGCTTTCGCAGTCGTAACCTTGGGATGTTTGCTGCAATGTTTGGCGGAATTGATAGATCGAAAACGTGCCTTCATCGTAGAAACGGGGACTTTCTCTGACATAGCGATCGCATTCCACCCGCGCCTGATTCACCAACGCCTGACTTACCCGTTTTTCTAATAACTTCAACTCCTGTTCAATCCCCCCATCATTCCCTAACAAGCGATACAAATGACGGTAGTATTCCGACTTGCGAATTCGGTGAATCAAGTATTGGAAAAAGTTCGCCGACAATTCTTGGGAAGACTCGACTAAAATATCTTCCAATTGATTCGCTAAAGAATAAAGTGCTTCGACCAAAACTGCTAGTAAAGGCGCGGTAGCATTGCGGGGATGACTCTGGATGGCGCGTTGATAAGCGGCGCGGACAGAAAAATTATCTAACAATTCATCCAAGCGGCGAATCATCCTGGATTGCAGCATTTGAAAATCTGTTTCAAACGCTTGACAACCATTCGTTACTACCATGTTTACTTCTTCCGCCATGTGTTGGCGAAATTCTTTTCCGACTTGCTGTAACTCCTGATTTAGTCTTCCCAATTCCTGCGCTTTCATCGCTTCAATTTCGCGGGGTTGACTATCCAACTCCCGCTGGAGGGAAAGATAATGTTTCTGCAAGCTGATGCATAAAGGTTCCAAGTCATCCGCCAAAGTCGCAAACAGTTGGGGACGCTTTTCTTGCGTCAGATAGCGGGTAATTCCATCGCGAAATTCTTCAATACCGCTATCGCTAATAAGTTGTTTAATCAGGGGAATTCCCCATTCAGATAGAATGCGGACATAATTTTCATTGGGAGTCTCGAAACCGTTAATCGAAATCCGAAAATTGCTGGGAAGCTTGCGGGAAGTGCCGCAATAGTTATTAAAAGCATAGACGAATTGGGGAGTTTCTTCTTCTCCGTCTAAACCTTTGACGCTGGATGCGAAAATCGTATCTAAACCAAAGCGATCGCATCCGGATGTCGCTTTAATCTGACTCCCATAAAATCCCAACAACCCGCTGGTTTTATAAACCCTCGGCGTATCCCGAAACTGAGATAAAATCAAATCGTCTAACCGCTGGCGCAACTGACTGTTGTACCAAGTTTCGTCAATCCGATTGAAGATGTAAAACACGCGATCGCGTATTCCCAAATTTGCGCGAATTTTCTCTAACAATTCGGTTTCTTCTGTCGTCATGTCCCCCGCCGAGGCAGGTTTTAAGACGCACACCACCGCCGAAGTTTCCGAATCTTCAATTTTGCGATAAGTTAATTCCGCATCTTTCTTTACCGGCGCATCAATTCCCGGCATATCTATTAGCACGTTACCATCTTGCAATAAAGGATGGTGACAGTAATATTCAATTCGCTTTAACACCGCGCTATTGCTACCCCGCCGCGCATAACTCGCTGCTTCTTTGAGATTGGAAAAGTTAAATTGTTCCATCGAATAGGTAGAATTATTGATGGTGTGGATGCGATCGCTATTTCCCAAATACCCTTCCAATAACAACAATAACGCCTTTGCTTGTTTCCCACGATCTGATTTACTTTCCCCGCCTTCCTGCTGGATAATTGCGTCGCATCCCTGACACAGTAAATCTATTACTTCAGCTTGGTTGATATTTGCTGCGGAAAATCCCAGTCGCTTGCATAATGCTTGCGCTTGTTCTTGTATTTCCGTTTCACTTAAAAACGTCAGCACCACTTGCTCTTTGTCCGGTTCGGCATAAGCGATGTAACATTCCGTACCCGTGGCGTGTCCTTCGGCGCTGTAAAGCAATTCTCGTTCTAATAATGCGTTAATTAACATCGATTTCCCCGCACTAAACGCACCTGCAAAGACTATTTCAAATTTGGGGGAAATTGCTTTTCTGAGGGATGCTTGGACTGGGGTGATATCTTGTTGCGATCGCAAAGATGGTTCCTGGTGCAACAATTGCAATATAGTTTCAACCTGCGCTTGCAAGTTCTGACACTGGGGTAACATTTGAGACATAGAAACGTAGGAGTGAGAACAGGGATATTTCCTTTATAAATGGGTTTGGGACGATAAAGAAACCGAATTTCTGTGGAGAAACCCGGTTTCTTTGATACTGTCCACCTTTGCGGGGCGGGTTTACAGCAATTTTCAATTGGGTGCAACGCAACATTGTAGGGGCACGGCGTCTGTAAGTTTTGCCGCCAAATCAAAGTTTTTCGGTTGCCGTGCCCCTACCCCCTGTTAATTCGACTAATAATCAGAAACCGGGACACGGCATAATTAACGTTATCTGTTTGTCCGAGATATCTATGATGCCGTGTCCCTACGCAACGACTCTGTGAGGTTTTTTTATTATGGGCAATTCAACGGACATGATATTATAAACTTCGGTGTTGCTAATTGCTAATTGCCAGCTTGCTAAGCTATGATTTTTACCGATCTAGCCATTAGCCATTAGCCATTAGCTGCTATGTATGAGATAACTAGCAACTTAAGTTAATTAGATTGCAATTGTGCATTCAATGCTTTGGCGATGCGATCGCATGTTTCTTCCAAGTGTGCTTTGGTGTAAATATCGAGGTTTTCTCCTTGTTTTTTCAAGCTAACTTGCAGGGTTTTTTGCAGTTGGCGCAATTGATACCACGCGAGAGTTCGACCATCTTCGGGGACATGCTTATTCCGCAAGACCATCGCTAGCAAAATATTCAAATGTTCCCGTTGCAACGAACGGCGGATACTAGAAATTTGCCCTAATTCTCGATTGTTTAAAACCTCTGTCCAAATACTATTTTGCAGCGTTTCAAACAACTCTGGAATAGTCAGCGACTGTCCAGGCGGCGTTTTTAATTCTATATCGAGCATACGATATAAACGTGCGCCGTCTAGAAGCGATCGCAACACGCCACTTTGAAACATCAAAATCCGCGAGTGAATCGGATAATCTAGGCGGAATACAGGTATCGGATTTCCCCAATGATACCAGCGCGAGGGGGCTAACTGATTCAGCAATGAGGGTGAGAAAGTAAACGCCTCTTTCGCAAATACATAATCCTGCAAATTCGTCAAGGCGTGGCGTTGTTTTTCTACAGTAACCGGGACAAAAGCAAATTCCTCATCCGCATAATTCCTCTTAAAAGATTGTCCGCCAACATATTGCGTCAGCAAGTTAGCGTTGAGGAAATAGTAGTTAAGAATTTGGTCAAATAAAACTCTTCGTTCGCCGTAATTCCCTTTGAATGGATAATTTTTTTCCAAACGCTGCAACATCAAGCGCGCATTATCCATTTGCCACTGGGAATAAACCAGCACATCGCTACTCAAATCCCAGACATTGGCATCGGGATTAATATCCCTAATATCTTCATCAGTCGCATAGGCAAATTCTGGTTGGGGTAACCCCAGCGCCGTTTCTTCTACCTCCTGTTTCTGGGGTTGAGGAACGATGGTTTCAATCGCATCCGGGTGAGGTTTGTAACCGTATTTTATTGCCAATTCATCATAAGGTCCAACTATTGCTGGGAAATAATCTCCTTGTTCGATTCCCGGTGGCGCGAGGTTGACGGGAAGATAATCCATCACCGAACTGACTAACCCTTTGCTGTGAGTTATTTCTGTGTCGTTTAATTCTTCTGGTGCTAACATCGTGCTGCCGTGGAAGTTGTGACGCAACCCCAACACATGCCCGACTTCGTGGGCGATCAGAGAACGTAAATATTGCTCCAAATACTCCTTTTTCAGTTCATTATTTGGCGTCGCATTTGGCAAAAGCGACAGCGCCAGCGCCCCCATCGCTGCTTGTTTAGCAGATTCTATTCCATAGCAGTAATGATTAGATTCCAAAAGTTGCTGAAACCGGGATGCGATACCTGATTCCTGCACCTTCAAATTATTTTTGCACAGAGGATTATTCGTTTCCATGAGCGCGTGATATTCTTGCTGAATTATCCGCACCATGTTGCTATCGACGATAATATCTGCATCCAAAATTTCCCCGGTTAGCGGGTTGACGCGAGACATGCCTCTGGCAAAATTGGCATCCATCGAATTGAACCAGCGGATGGTATTGTAACGCACGTCCGCCGGATGCCAATCCGCATTATCTGGCATTTGCCGTACTTCAATTGCATTTTGAAATCCAGCTTTCTCAAACGCTTTATTCCACATCAAAACACCCGCGCGAATCGCGGGGCGGTATTCAATCGGAACGGCATTTTCAATCCAAAATACAATCGGCTTTTTCGGGGGAGATAAAGGCGCGTCTGGATCTGAAGGTTCGAGATGCCAGCGATTGATATAACGGACAAAAGGTTCCGAACGATTCTCGGTAGAAAATTGCTGGTATGCTGTAATAAAATAGCCAATGCGATCGTCTGCCAATCTGGGAGTATAACCGTTATTTTCCGGCAATTGGGAAAAACTGTAATGCACTTTTAAACTCAGCGCCCTGCTATCGGGTAAGGTAACTAAATTGGCTCCATCTTCCGAATCAAAACCGTAAATCGAGTCAATTTCTAAATTCACAGGAAAGCTTTGTACCTCGCCAAAATAGGATTTGTTGTAGTCGAGTCGGTAATCCGCTTGCAAAGCATATTTCAGTAAAGAAGTTAACCCGGGAAAATCTTCCAACAGCAAGTCATCTAGGTTGACGAGAATACCTTTAGTATGGGGATTGATGCTGACTATTTTAAGCGCATAAAGGACAGAATCGCTAAACGAACGAGAGAGCGATCGCATCTCCGGTTCCCCCGCTTCTGTCCTAAACTTGACATTCCGAATCGCCAAGTGCAAATTGTTATTCACGCGCCGGAAATAGAACAGGAAATCTTGCAAAGAAAGTCCGCTATAAATCCCGCTTTCCCCAATCCCCGATTCTAAAGTAACCGTAGCCAGGTAATTTTTATTCAGTTGTTCCGGTTTAATTTCCAGATATATTTTGCCATCTACCTCGCTGCGATAAAGCGTAAACAACCCATCTAACTTGCTGCTATCTTTAATTACCTCGTAAAATCGCCGAAAATCTTCATTTTTCCGCTCCATGAAGAAACTATCTGCACTGGCTATACTTTCAACGGCTGGTTGTGCGTTGAGTGACTGTGCGTAAAAACTGGTTTCGCCGCTGACTCCTAAGTAAGGACTGGCGAATAAAAAGTTATACAGTAACAAGGCATGGGTTGTTAAGTGTGCGATCCAATCGTTCATTCTCTAGTTTCCCTGTGCAGCGGTGTCGCGGCAAACCGCATCTATCTAAAGATAGAATAACCGTTTTTGGGAACTTTGAGATGTAGGCAATTTTACCGAATAGAGAGAGAGAAAGACTGATATATAGCGCCAAGTAAGATTTTGCGCCAAACCGAAAACCCGCCCGGAAATTAATTTCCGGGCTAATAGCGAAAGTCGATTAAAATGGACTGAAATTCTTCCTTAATGAGTTCTTAATTCTCCCACGACCCTCTTGCTTGACCTCACTTGGCGCGACTTAATTTAGCTGCTAAATCAACCCAACGCACACCTGAGAAACCGGGTAACACGACATGCGCCGCGCCTACCCGCGACTCTGGACCAATCCCCACCGCAAACATCCCCGCTGCTAAAGCAGCTTCGATGCCTGCTGCGGCATCTTCTACCACCACACATTGCGAAGGTTGCAATCCTAATAAGTTTGCTGCAAATAAAAATAAATCGGGGGCGGGTTTAGGACGATTTACACTGTAACCATCGGCGATCGCATCCACTTTATCTGCAATTCCCAGTTTCTGCACAACGGTGCGGGCATTTTTACTCGCCGATCCAATTGCAATTTTAATCCCCGCTTGTTTCAGATCGTCAAACAGTTGCAAAACACCTGGAAACAAATCCTTGGGGGTAATATCTTCAATCGATTCCACATAATAGCGATTCTTGCGATCCATCATCTCCTGAATTTTTGATTCCGGATACTGGCGATTGCCAATAATGTACATCAGCGTCTCGCGTCTGGCAACACCCCGCAGCGCTTCATTTGCTTCTCGATTAAATGGAATTCCTTCTTCATCCGCGAGTTTTTGCCATGTGCGATAGTGATATTCTGCTGTATCTGTAAGAACGCCATCTAAGTCGAAAATAACCCCTCGGATTTCGGAGTAATTATTTGTAACGGATTGGTTTTCGGGTTGTTTTATGTTCATCTTTTCGCTTATTGGGTAGGTTTGTTTTTATTTAACCGCGTTCGCGAAGCGTGCGCGCCAGCGCTTAGACGCGAAGGGCGCGAAGGAAGAAGAAGGAAGAAGGAGATAATCTTCTATCGGGAAGGAAGTAAACCGCAAAAGACGATCCAGGACGCAGAGGAAGAGAAGAAAGATAGCAGGTTCACTAGGATGATGGAGATAAGGGAGATAACGAAGTAGAAGTAATTTCTTCCCCATCTTCCCCATCTTCTACAAAGGGATGCAAATCGAATTCATGCCATTTACCGCGCCAGTGCAACTTAAATTTTAAGCGCGTCCATCCGGGGGGTAAATGTGGATTAGCGATGGGTTCATCTCCTAGGAATTGAATCCCGCCAAATCCGAAAACAACCGCTTGCCAAATGCCTCCCGCACTCGCGCCGTGAATGCCATCGGCAGCATTACCTCGCACATCTTCGAGATCCACCATTGCTGCTTGCATAAACCGTTCGTAAGCTTCTGCGGTTTTACCTAAATCGGAAGCTAAAATGGCATGAATTGCTGGTCCCAGAGACGAACCATAGGTAATATCTGTACGGGGTGCATAATAGTCCCAATTTTTCTGCAAAGTGTCTGCGTCATAAGGAAACTCTTGCGATTGCCGCATTAAATAAAGCAACATCAAAACATCTGGTTGCTTTAATACCTGCCGCTGATTCGCCCCCGCAATTCCCAAAATAGCTTGCATCGATTTGGTTCGGGGTTCGTAGTCAGTTAAATTAATATCTTCTAATTGGAAAAACCCCTCGTATTGCTCGATCAGTTTCGTCGATGCATCGTAGGGAATCCATATATTTTGCACAATATCTTGCCAGCGAGTTCTCCTTTCCGGCGTCAGTTGCAATTTTTGTGCAAGTTCCGCTGCTTTTTCCGGAAATTCTTGACCCAACCACTCATAAACAAAAATCGCTCGCTGCAAATGCCACTGCACCATTCTATTAGTAAAAGCATTATTACTAACCTGTTCGTGATATTCATCCGCGCCAATCACCTCGCGCAGTTCGTAACGTTCTTGCTGAGTATTCCACTCAACGCGACTCATCCAAAAAATAGCCGTATCCAGAATAATTTCAGCGCCACAATCGCGCATCCATTCATCATCCTTAGTTGCTTGCCAATAATACCAAGATCCGTAGGCAATATCCGCACTAATGTGAATCTCGCGATCGCGGCACCAAATCCTGATATCCTCCGCATAAGGATCGTTAGGCATCGCCCATCGCGGCGTCACTTCATCCCCCGTATCCGCACTTTCCCAAGCATACATTGCCCCCTTATACCCATAATGCAAAGCCTTGCGCCTCGCCCCCGGTAACGTATGATATCGGTAAGTTAGTAAATTGCGAGCGATCGCCGGTTGCGTATAAATAAAGAAAGGGAGAATAAAAATCTCAGTATCCCAAAAAACATGCCCCCGATAACCAAACCCCGACAAAGTTTTCGCCGGAATACTAACCCTATCGTCATACCTAGAACCAGCAATCAACAATTGAAACAAATTGTACCGAACCGCAACTTGCGCTTTAATATCCCCTTCAATCGCAATATCGCTTTTTTCCCAAACATCATTCCAAGCTTTTTCATGAGTCTCCAAAATCACCGACCATCCCAATAATTCCCCCAATTTCCCGCGCGCTTCATTCACAGGATTTTCCACATGCCTTGAAGTAAAAACCGTCACTAACTTCTCAACCGTCACCGTTTGTCCCGACACCGCCGGAAACTGAGCCGACAAAGTAGGATAACCCGGAACCATACTCGTTTCCAAAGAGAACTCCGCCCCCGAAACCCTCATTTCACAAGCCATACCGAGTTCAATCCGAGAACTGCGCGTGCGAACTTGCAACCAAATCCCCTTATCGGTTTTGCCTTGATTCAACAACTCCCAATGATTAAAACCCAGATTCTCACTGTATCCATTAATACTCCCCTGAACCTCAATCCCAGCATCGCAACCAACAGGAGTAACTTGACACCGCACACAAAGAACCTGTCGATCCGCCAAACTAGCAAACCGTTCAAACAGAATATCGATCGTTTTCCCACCAGGACTGCGCCAACGCACATAACGACTCAGAACACCGCAGCGCAAATCAAGCTGACGCCGATAACTCAAAACCTCCCCTTTATCCAAACCAAAACGTTCCCCATCAACAACAACCAAAAGCGGCAACCAATCCGGACAATTAGCCAACTCAGTATAAACAACCGGCACATCATCATACACACCGTGAATCAAAGTTGCCGACCACCCACGGGGAAAACCCTCCTCAAAACCACCCCGCGTCCCCACATACCCATTCCCAATAGTAAAAACAGTTTCCAACGAATGCAGCCTAGCAGCATCAAACAGCTCTTCAACTAACATCCATTCCCCATAACCAAACCCCTGAAAACCACCCATAACATCCATCACCTATAAACTCTCCCTAATCTTCTCTCTGGTTCAATAAAACCAACAATAAACAACACATAACCCACCATCTCTCCCCACTCTTCCTTCGCGTTCTTCGTGTCTAAGCGCTGGCGCGCACGCTTCGCGAACGCGGTTCAATAAAACCAACCATCAACGACGCCAGTGCATATCCAATATCTTCTCCCCCCTCGGCTTATAGAGCAAAAAAAACAAAGCCTCCAAATAGCGCAATAAAGCCTCCCGATTCTCCTGCGAAACATAATTCCAAAACCCATAAATCTTAGCCAACAAAAGCATTTTCCCAGCGTGCAACCGCCAATTATATCCCTCGCGAACCCGTTTAATCCCCCGTTTAGAAATATCTTCCCAATATTCCGGATCAACATCGCACTTGCTGATAAAATTCACCAACTTATCCCCAGTCCCCTCCAAATCCGTAGGATTGATGTGAAACCCATTCTCCCCATCCTGAATAATTTCCAAACTCCCGCCAAACTGAGTGGCAAAAGTAGGCAACCCAGAAAACATCGCCTCTAAAATCGTCAATCCGAACGCTTCAAACCGGGCAAAGTTAACAAAAATACCCCGAGAATCTGCAATAGTACGATAAGCTTCCCCCAGTTCGGCATTGCTGAAGCGCATTCCCAACCAGCGGATGCGACCGTGAAGGCGATACCGCTCGATTATATAATGGAGTTTTTCCAATTCCCCAGATTCTTCCGAATTAGCAGCTTCCGATAGATGCAACTTGCCCGTAATCAAGATTAAATTACAAAGCTCGCGTAACTTCTGGTTTTGAGCGAAACATTCAACCAACCCCGTCAGGTTTTTAACCGAAGTAACGGGAGCGATCGCTAATATAGCTCGTTTTTTCGGATTATCCAAATAACCGAGAATGCGAGCATCCGAACGAGTAAACAGCAACTCCTCGACTTGCGATCGCAAATTTGCATCTCGCCTTTCCGTATAAGGAAAGAAAACACTTTCATTCACCCCAGGCGGTACAACGTTAAACTTAGGACTAAACAAATCAATCCCATCAATTGCATGAAACAACTGCGGCATCGTAAAAGATTTATAAGATTCATACTGCCCGATAGTATCCGGCGTCCCCATAATTTCCTGATAAGAAGAAGTAACGATAAAATCCGCTGCATTCATCCCGATCAGATCGGCACTAAATTGGGCGGAAAAGTGATACATTTCCTCCATCTCTTGCCAGTAAAGGTCGCTAAATAAGTATTTCGTTTTTTCCAAACCGTGGGCAATATTGCACTGAATCGCTTTCAGACGGCGCGCCAGCAGAAACGCGACTAAATTGCCATCGGTGTAGTTGCCAATAATTAAATTTGGGCGTCCTCCCAGTTGTTTGATTAATTCGGTTTCCGCATCTAAGGCGAAAGTTTCTAAATAAGGCCAAATTTCAAACTTAGAAATCCAATTCCCGGTAACTTTAGGATTAAATTCGCGGAAAGGCACGCGCAAAATCCAGCCGTTTTCCGTATCCTCGATTTTTTCTAGGCGTAAGTTGCACTGGGTTCCTTCGCAGTTGGGAATCAGGCGTGTGAGAATCACAACTTGCGGTTTAATCCCAAAAAATTCCAACCCATAAAGTTTAATATCTTCGCGTAGTTTATTTTCTAAACTGCGTGCTTGGTTGAGGACATAAACAACTTGACCCATCGTTTCAGATCGTCCAACAACATCATCTTGACCAACCCAACCGTGGATCGAAACTAGAACGATGCGGAAATATGCCGGAATGCGAGAAACAAAAGCTTCTAAAATAGCAGGTTCTGGGTTATCTGCAAGTCGGTTAAGCAATTGGAAAGTTTCCAGCGCGCCAGAAGCATTATTACCCCATCCCGGTTCAAAACCAAGTTGTTGCAATTGGGTATGAAACTTTTCGTAGGGTTCGTCTGCGGGTAGAGTGGTGAGGAATTTTAGCGCCACTTTAACTTGTTGGGATAATTCGTTACCAGAGTGGATGCTCGATCCGATCATCAAATCCACGCCATCATACTGGTGTCGCTGCAAAACTCTATACAACGCCTCTAGCCAAAACTGACGTTCCGTTAACAATTTGTCACAAAAGTAGCGATTGAGGAAGGTCAAACCTTGACCGATATTTCTAGGATCGTCGATAACGGGGGAATCTTTATAGAAGGGGTGGAAGTCGATTTCTAAAATTTGGGGTTGGTAGCGGTTGACAGTGCGTTCGCGCCAGCGTGCGGTCGGCATATCGCGCGCATCCAACCATGCTTTTACCGTCTGTTGTTCAAAACTGCTCAAATCCCCAGTCAATCGCCAGACTTGTTGCGATGCGATCCAAGGACGGACAAGCAACCAGATACTGTCATCCAACAGCAAAATCTCGTGGGTGCGTTGGAGCAGTTTACCTAAAGCCGAAGAGTGGTAAAAATAGGCAGGTTTTTGATATTGCTGGCAGTAGTCGGCAAAAGCTTGGACAATCTCATTTCGCAAGAAGTACCGCTTCCCTGAAACGCTTAACGCGCCGACCAACTGACCCAGCGCCGTTTTTTCATCGCTGTTGTTATACACAGCTTGAATCAGTTCTTGCATGGTTTATTCCTATCTAGCTGGGTGACCAGCTACCCTTGGGATGCCTAATAACGGTCATCTACTTTCTAAGCTAGCGCCAAGCCAGTCGCGACAACTCTACCTAATGAAATAAAATTACGCTCCAAACCCGGTTTAGAGCGTAAACTTTCATATCATTTTCCCCAAAAACGTTACATGTAACGTCTCTAGGATCGGTCTAGAAACCGGGTTTCTTGCTACGAAACCCGGTTTCTGTATACACCTACAAACCGATATGACTGATGATAGCAGCTAGTTCCATCAACCCTTGCCAAGTTTTAGCGCCAATAACTCCATCTACCACCAAGTCACGCTCCTTCTGAAACGCTTTCACTGCCGCTTCGGTTTTCGCGCCAAAGTCGGCGTCAATAACTCCAAAATAGTAGCCATCAAAACCCATATATTCGGCAGTAATGAGGGAAAATTTTAGAACATCTTGAACCCTTGCCACATCATCACCGCGACTACCCCTACGCAACAGGGGAAGGTCATCCCGCTTACCGGAGTAGAGTGCTTTCCAGGTTTTCGAGTCAACAATACCATCGCGCTTGAGGAAAACTCGGTACTCAAAAACTTCCACCGCCAGTTTCGTGACTTCACCGAAAATGCCATCAACCTCAAGATTAGAGATAATTGGAACTCTTTGCTTTAATAATTTTTGTAACTCTTTTACGGCTGGACCAGTGGCACCCAATCTTAAAGTAGGTTGGTTAACTTGAGCGGTTTCCATAGTTAAGACCTGATTGAATAACGTTCTAAAACAGATATCCGGCAGCTGGGGAAATCCGGATGATTTTGGGTACACCGAAGCGTAATTTTTCGACAAACCTGGCTGAGAAACCCGGTTTTTCTAAAAAACCGGGTTTCTAGGTCAATCCCCTTTTTTTCCGACTAGATTCTCTTGATTCAAACTAGCGTAATCCACATTCGCGCCTTGCATATTTGCGCCATCCATGCTAGCGCCCTTGAGATTAGCACCGATTAAATTAGCCCCGTTCAGATTAGCTTGGCGTAAATTAGCCTCGGTCAAATTTGCTATTCCCAAATTAGCGTTACTTAAATTTGCCCGGTTTAAATTAGCACCACTTAAATTAATTAAACTCAGATTTGCATTAGCCAGATTGGCCCGATCCAGGTGGCAATTTGATAAATTAGCCTCGAATAAATTAGAGTTGATTAAATTGGCGTTATTCAGATTAGTATTAGATAAATTAGCCCCAAACAGATTAGCACCTGACAAATTAGCTTGCTTTAAATTTGCCCCGCGCAAGTCAGCATGACTCAAATCAGCACCGGCAAGATTTGCCCCGCTTAAGTCACATCCCTGACACTGTTTAGTTTCCAGCAAACGCTGAATCGGACTGAGATATTCAGCTTTAGCGGGAGTTACGATACCCATGAACAGCGGTAATACCACAGCAGCTAACGTTGCGAGTTTCATATCTTTTTCCTTATACAACCCTTGGGTTTAGTCTTCCCACCAAACGCCTCCCACTATCACCCCCAAAAAAGAAACCGGGTTTCTTTAAGAAACCCGGTTTCTGGTCTGAGATTTCAGCTAACGAGGAAATCCAGCAGCATTGGTTAAATTTGCACCTCTAACGCCGAGCAAATTAGCACCAAACAAATTGGCTGCATTGAGATTGGCATTGAGCAAATCTGCTCCGCGCAGGTTAGCACGATTGAGATTGGCTCTAAACAAGTCAGCATCCCTTAAATTAGCTTCAACTACTTCAGCACCGCTGAGGTTTGCGGCATTCAATTTAGCGTTTGTTAGCGTCGCTTTGCTTAAATTGGCATTGGCTAAATTCGCCACATTCAGATTCGCACCGCTGAGGTTAGCACTGTTTAAATTAGCCCCGCTTAAGTTAGCACCATTTAAGTTAGCATTGCTCAAGTTAGCACCGCTCAAGTTAGCACCGCTTAAATTAGCGCCTCTGAGATCCACCTTTGACAAGTCAGCACCGCTGAGATTAACGCCTTGCAGGTTTAAACCCGCACCTTGTCTCGTTTCCAGCAACTGTTGCACGGGAGTTGGTATGTCAGCTTTGACTGGAACTACCAAACCCAGCGTAGCGGCTAACAATAATGTGGTGGCTATAATTTTAAGGTTCATTTTTCTATGCCCTCAACTGGGAGTGTTCTTTAATCAATCTTTGCCATTTGGCTAATCATACCAGTATAAACCCCGTACAAGTATTTCTTCTACCTAGTCTTTAGGAGAATCTACGTACAATAGACCTCGACAATAACTCTTGTGGGGTAGGCATCCTGCCTGCGCTTGAGTTTATTTTCTCGAGAGGTCTAATAACTCAAGTTGCTAGTTATGCTCATGGCTAATGGCTAATGGCTAATGTCAGGATATTATTGTTGTGAGCTTCACATCTGGCAATTAGCAATTAGCTATTAGCAAAGCCCAAGTTTATAACTAGCAACTTGCGTTAATAGAGGCTGGATATGAATGCGATCGCTCTCCCTAGTCAGGACAACAGTCCCGATGCAGGAAAGGTAAGAGGACGCAAGTCCTCACTACCAACTTCTGCCGCCAAATTAGCCACAACTCAGAAGGAAAACTGCACCTGGACGGTTCCGGAATAAATTAGCGGGTTATCGTCAAAATTATTGGCATTCCCAGTAATGTAAAAGTAAGGAACGATCGCAATATTATTCGTCACCGGATAGTAGTAAGTCGCTTCGATATCAAACTGAGTCCCCCCATCACCTCCACCAGATACGAGAAACTTACGCCCCTGCAAAACATCAAACGGCCAGACGTAAGTCAAAGTTGCTAAAGCGCCCCTTTTACCCAAATCGGGGAAAGCAACCCCCACTTGAAAAGACTGCGCCCTGAGATTCCCGTCAGGCAAGCCATCCGCCACCGGGTTTAAGTTAGTAGTCGAGTAAGTATAGCGCCCGAAAATGCCAAATTTAGACGTAACCAACCAATCGAAATTAAATCCAAAAGAATTAGCCGTCGCATCATCCAGCGCCCCACCAAACCCGTCATCAGCTATACCAATAATAGGTTTAGTTTTAATTTGCCCATCTACTGGTTTAATAATTGAGTAGTCGTAAAGAAACCGCAAATTAATATTCCGCATCGGCGAGTAAGTTAACTGTGCAGTGACGGCGCGGGTGCTATCAAATAACCCTCTCGTGGGGTTTGCCCCATCGGTGTTGGTAGCATAGCCGACGCGAAAGTCAAATTGTTCGTTAATTCTCCAAAGCATAACAGCGCCAGTACTTCGTCCCAAATTTTGAATCAGCGTGCTGCCATAAGTGTTGAAACCACCCGCACCCCGACCAAATGCAGAAGTGAAAGCGTTAGTATCAAAGTAACGCAGCCAAAAAAATAGCGGTGCTACGGTTAATTGCAAGGAATTACTGACAGGAAACGAGTAAAACACCTCTGCCAAAACCAAATCGCTGGGAGTAGTGCTGGGAGTTAAATCTAACAGCGGCACTCCAAAGGTGTTAAATAAACCTGCGGAGGTGTAAGCATTGGTAGACGAGTCGCCATTCCCCGCAAATAAACTTGTTGCTAGGGTATCCCTCCCCGTGAAGGAAGTGGTGAGAAATAAACCAGCTAGGTAACTGAAGGTGATATTGGGGTCATCTTCTACTTTTGTGACGATGGGGCGGTTGCCGCTGCCTCGCCGTGGGACACTGGAACTATCTGTTGGATCGATTCTTTCAATTCGGACATTACCAGGTGCGTTCGCCCCATCCAAATTAAAATTAATAAATCCAGTTAACTTGGTCGTCGTGGAAAATTGGTTGGCCTCCAATTGGGCAATTTGTACTTCTAACCTATCGATCCTTCCGGTCAAAGTTGCCAATTCGGGGGCGAAATCAGCTCGCAACCGTTGCAGCGTCGCTAAATCCTCCTCGGACACCCGATCTTTAAATCCTGCTGCGATTAACTCGTTGATGCGAACTAAGGCTGCATTCAACGCGGCGGCGAATTCGTAGCGCGTCATGGCGCGGTTGCCGCGAAACATGCCATCCGGATAACCCGTAATCACCCCGTAGCGCTCGATCAGAGATTGTAACGCTTGAAACGCCCAGTCTGTTGACTGCACATCCGATAATTGAGAAACTGAGGTAACTTGGGCATAGACCATTGAGGAAGATGGGGAACAAATTAGCTTGAATTCTCCGTCAATTCCTTGTTCTTCACAACAGGGGTCATCATCTAAACTTGAGATTGGCAAACTAGCCAGAGCGTTACTACCCATCAATATGATGGTTCCGGCAATAACTGGACTCAGTTTGAATGCAGCCAAAAAACCTTTTGTCATAACTTTGCGTTCTTGTAATTGGCTGTTCGCCACTTTTCTGGAATCTGGCTATTGTAGAACGTAGCTAGTTTACACACAACAGTTCACCATTGGGTTATCCGAGTTTGAGTATGGCAATGCATTCCTACCGCAATTTGGCAACGCTTTCGATAGCCATAACCTTAGAATTATTTATCGGGTCACCCTTGGCAACTTGGGCGCAGAGTATGCGATCGCAATTCCCAGAGGTTGCGATTAATTGGACTCCACCCAATCGAGGCACACCCGCTCAAACAGAAGGCGCAGGAACCCGCGATCAAGGCACTTGTGCCGCGGGTGAAACAACACCAAATCCGCCCCTAACAGCTTTAATGCCAATTAATAGTTTGGCCTTAACAGTGGCAGATCGTCCGACATTTTTTGTCTACGTTCCCGCAACTTCTGCAAAAATGGCGGAGTTTGTTTTAAAGGATGAAAACGACGATAATGTTTTCACGACAAAAATTGACCTGACTCGAGAGTCTGGGATTGTTAGCATTAGCCTTCCTGCCAACGCCAACCCTCTAGAAACTGGCAAAACTTATCGCTGGTACTTTGATTTGGTATGCAATTCCGGGAAGCGAATTTTCCTGGATCGATTGATGGTTGAGAGAGTTGAACCGAGTCAGGCTTTGCAGAGACAATTACAGCAAGCAAAAGAGCGCGATCGCCCAGATGTATACGCCCAAAACGGTCTGTGGTACGATACCTTAATGGCTCTGGCTCAAATGCGACGTTCTCCTTCTAACAATGCCACCCTCACCGCTGATTGGAAACAGCTTTTAGAGTCTGCCGGACTTAAAGAAATCGCAGACAAACCGTTAATTGATTGCTGTACTATTCAAAGTTCCACAGTCTCCAATCCCGTTGAAACCCAAAGATAAAATTACCCGGCAAGCAGCAACTAATAGATCTTTTTATCCAGCGTGCATCTACATTTCAAATCTTAGGCGGCGCTATGTAACTTAAATAAGAGCGCGGTCATTTCAATAATTTCATAAAAATATTTATTTAACGTCAGGATCCAAATCAACCCGGTTTCTCTGAAAAATCCAGGGTTTGAGACCGAGAAATCTATGAATCAACCGGGTTTCTCACCCCAAATCAACCCGGTTTCTCTGAAGAAGAAACCGGGTTGATGACGCCAAATCAACCCGGTTTCTCTCAAAAATCGTGGGTTTGAGAGCGAGAAATCTATGAATCAACCGGGTTTCTCACCCCAAATCAACCCGGTTTCTCTGAAGAAGAAACCGGGTTGATGACGCCAAATCAACCCGGTTTCTCTCAAAAATCGTGGGTTTGAGACGGAGAGAACTATGAATCAACCGGGTTTCTGACTGCTGACGGCAAAAGTCTGTTAATCCAATTACCAATTACCCATTACCCATTACCGCGGTCACAACTATTAACTAGCAACTTGAGTTATTTAGTATAAATTCAGCAGCAATTATATTAAAATATAGAAGATAAAAGCTATGTAATTGAGCAGATAGAAATGAAAAAAACCAAATTATTATTTACTTTACCTTGTTACTGTTTAATTGTAAATAATTGGAGTCCAGCCCAAGCCCAAATCGCCCCAGATGGAACCTTATCTACCAACGTCACAACCCAGAATAATCTTAATTTTACAATTAATGACGGCAAGTTCGCGGGAAACAACCTATTTCACAGCTTTCGGGAATTTTCCGTCCCTACTGGCGGCGAGGCTTTCTTTAACAACGCTCCGGATATTCAAAATATTTTTAGTCGCGTCACCGGGGGGTCAGTTTCTAATATTGACGGCTTAATTCGAGCCAATGGGGGGGCTAATTTATTTTTACTCAATCCGAGTGGCATTATTTTTGGCCCAAATGCCAGGTTAAATATCGGCGGATCGTTTTTAGCGAGTACGGCGAGGAGTCTAATATTTTCCGACGGAACGCAGTTTAGCGCTACCAATACTCAAACTCCACCTTTATTAACAATTAACCTACCCGTTGGCTTGCAATATGGCAGTAAAGCCGCACCGATTCGCGTGCAAGGTTCTAAGCAAATAGATACGGTAACCGCAACGAAAGGCTTCGATAGTAACTTAAATATCTGGCAATTTAAAACAGGAAATACATTAGCAATTTTGGGTGGCAATGTAATAATTGATGGCGGCATTTTGCAAGCGCCTGGAGGTCGAATCGAGCTGGGAGGTTTGGCAGGCGAGGGAACAATTGCCATCAATAAAGATGGGAGTTTAAGTTTTCCATCTGGCGGGCAAAGAGCAGATGTATCTATTATTAATAAAGCCGGAATAAACGTACTCGCTGGCGGTGGCGGTCATATTGCCATTAATGCTCAGAATTTAGAAATTTCCGGCAGTCTGCTGACAACTGGAATTGCCACGGGTTTGGGAACGCAGGGGGCGCAAGCAGGTAATATTTTGATTGATGCTACGGGAGCAATAGCTATTACTGCCAGCCGGATTGAAAATAATATCAATCCAGCAAGTGACGCTCAACCAGCAGCAATTGGGGACGGCGGCGATATTATTATTCAAGCTGGGTCAACTTTAACAACAGATACGGCTTCTTTGAGTACGGGAACCTTTGGACAAGGAAATGGGGGAAACCTGATTATTACAGCCAATTCCGTTTCTTTAACCAACGGTACTCTTGTAGACAGCTTTACCAGCGGACTTGGCAACGCCGGGAACATTGCGATTTATTCTAAAGACAATGTTGTCATTGTAGAGAGCCAACTCCAAAGCGATATTTTCAAAGCTCCCCTAGGCAGGGGAAATGCTGGAAATATCTTGGTGCATGCTAACGGTTTGGTGAATATATTTAATAGCGAAATTACCAGCACAGTACCTGAAAAAGCTGAGGGAAATGGCGGTACTATCACCATTGAAGCGGGTGCGATTTCGCTGATGCAAAATACTCCCACAGGTTTGGGAACCACAACTAGCGGTGATGGCGATGCTGGGAACATTATACTGACAGCCAAAGATGGAATTGATATTGCCAGCAGCGCGATCTCCAGCGATACATTTAGTGCTGGAGATGCTGGAATTGTAGAGATAAAGGCTGGGGGTGCGATCGCCATCAACAAGACTGATATAAACAGTCAAGTCAAAGCCAACTCGACTGGCAATGGCGGCATCATTTCTATCGACGGGAAGTCAGTTTCCCTCACCGATCTGACGCGAGTACAAACCAGCACCGAAAATGGCAAGGGAAACGCTGGAATTATCTCGATTAATGCCAGCGATACCGTTACCATTACCCGCAGCGACATCGCAAGCAGTGCCACAAGTGGAGCAAAGGGCGATGCAGGCAATATCCGCATCAAATCCGGGGGTTCAATTTCTATCAGCGACAACACTTTTCTGGAAAGTAGCAACTTTGTCGGTGGTAATGCTGGAAGTGTTGTTCTAGACGCCAGCGATCGGCTTTCAATTATTAACAGTAAAATTTTTAGCGATACCTTTAACGACGAAATAAGCTTTGGCGGAGGATTGGCTGGAATCATAAGTTTTACTGCGGGAAATGGTGTTTATGTTGTTAATAGCCAAATTACGGCGGAAAGCTTTGGCGGCGTTGACGGAAATGCTAATAATTCTGGATTAGGAATTATCGAGATTAATGGCAAAGATGTTACCCTTGAGCGCTCCGAACTCAGTACCAGTACCAAGGGAGCCAGTGTGGCAGGCAGTATTAATATTAAAGCTGATTCCCTCTCAATAATCAATGCATCGACTGTGGGTTCTTCAAGCTTTGGAACCGGAGATTCAGGCAATGTTACCATTAATGCCACAGGAATTGTTACGATTGATAATAGCAAGGTTATCACTAACGCAGCCAGCTTGGAAGGAGACGCGGGGAATCTGGCGATCGCAGCGCAATCCATTCAATTAACCAACGGTGCATCCCTCGAAAGCAGCAACTTTTTTGGCGGCAATGCTGGCAACATTAGAGTAGAAGCAAAAGAAAATATATCGCTCTCCAATAGCAATATGTTTAGCGATACTGTTAACGACCTACAAGATGAATCAGGCGGTTTTGCCGGCAATATATTTATCAAGGCTGGAAACTTTTTATTGCTGGATAAATCCAGTCAAATTACCGCTGAAAGTTTGGCAAAAGCGGCAATAAAATTTAGTGATAATCCTTCGGGATTGGGATTTATTTATGTAGAAGCAAAAGGAATTTCCTTATCCGAGCAATCTAGATTGAGTACCAGCACTTATGGTGTCAGTGCCGGAGGGAATATTAATATTCAGACCCAAAGCTTATTCGTAGCAGGTGGCTCTAGGATAGAAGCAGTCACCTATGGCATTGGAAATGCAGGTAATATTGCGGTCAATGCCTTAGAATCTATCACTCTTTCCGGTGTCGAACCCTTATCCTTTGAAGAGAAAGGTAACATATTAGGTGGCAATTCCAGCGGATTATTTGCCGATACTAATAAAGCCAGCAGCGGTGCAGGTGGTAATATTGTCGTCAATACTAACAACTTACAAATTACTGATGGAGCGGTTATTGCTGCCACCACGCGCAGTATTGAAAGAGGTGGCAATATCGCAGTCGAAGTTAATAATTTACAACTAACTGGAGGCGGACAAATTCTCGCCAGTGCCTTCAATAGCGGCAGTGCTGGTAGCGTTACAGTAATTGCCCAAGACCGGGTAACAATTTCTGGAAGCGATACCACCTATCAACAGCGATTTGATACCATTGCCCAGAAATTTAATCCAACATTAGCCAATTTAATTATCGACCAGGATGGCCCAGATAGCGGTTTATTTGTCAATAATAGAGGCGCAGGAGAAGGCGGCGATATTAATGTTTTTGCCCGTTCTATTCGGCTTGACAATGGTGCAGCTATTACCGCCCAAACCGCATCCGGAAATGGTGGGAATATCGGATTAAGAGCTAGAGACTTAATCGTATTGCGCCGCAATAGTAATATTTCCACCACTGCTGGTAGCAAAGGTGCAGGCGGAGATGGAGGCAATATTACAATTAACACCCCCAACTTAGTCGCATTAGAAAATAGCGACATCACCGCCAATGCTTTTGAAGGAAGGGGAGGTCGAGTTTCCATTACAGCACAAGGTATCTTTGGCACTCAATCTCGCACAGAAGAAACTTCAAACAGCGATATTACTGCTATTTCCCAAATTGGCGGGCCAGAGTTGAGCGGAACCGTAGAACTAAACACTCCCGATGTTGACCCCAGTTCCGGTTTAATAGAATTACCCCAAACTGTGGTTGATATTACTGGATTGATCGATCGCAGGTGTTCTCCTGAAGCACAGGAAAATTCATTTATTGCTACGGGGCGCGGCGGGTTACCTCCCAGTCCAACCGAACCTTTGAACGATAATGCATATTTAGTGGATTTAGTTGATATTAATTCTGGGAGACAGGAAAGTAGGAGAGCAGGTGAGCAAGCGAGCAGGAAAGAATCACCACAAATTACTGAAATAGTGGAAGCGCAAGGGTGGATAATTAACGATAAAGGACAGGTTGTTCTTGTTGCTAACCCACCGAATGTTACCCCCCATCGTTCTGGAATAATACCAATTGAATGCCATGTTCGTTAAACTTATATACCTCGTTATACCTCGTTTATACCTCGTTTCCAGGCTCCGGCCTGGAAATGCAGTTTGGGAGGCTCTGGCCTCCCCATAGATTCAGAGGCAAGAGCCTCTGGATCTGCGTTACCAGGCTCTTGCCTGGTAACGAGGCGACTCGATCTGCGTTACCAGGCTCTTGCCTGGTAACGAGGCGACTCGATCTGCGTTACCAGGCTCTTGCCTGGTAACGAGGCGACTCGATCTGCGTTACCAGGCTCTTGCCTGGTAACGAGGCGACTCGATCTGCGTTACCA
>NZ_BLAY01000152.1 GCF_020521235.1 Microseira wollei NIES-4236
ACTACGAACCATCTTTCATTCCTCTCCTTAAATATGGTGTTTTTGTCTCTAGGACTTACGCTTCTATCAAGTGTTTGTAGTAAGCGCTTTAGCGCTTAGGTTAAGCACTGAAGTGCTTACTACGAACCATCTTTCATTCCTCTCCTTAAATATGGTGTTTTTGTCTCTAGGACTTACGCTTCTATCAAGTGTTTGTAGTAAGCGCTTTAGCGCTTAGGTTAAGCACTGAAGTGCTTACTACGAACTAACAATTTAGAAGTCACTATTAACTTTGGCGTTTTTGTTGTCTAGCTTTTCGTTGTTGTTGCAGCAAATTTTGACGTTCTGGACGACGACCTTTATTATCTGTCGTTGTTGGAGAAAATTCCGGTTTAGTTTCGCTCAAACGTTCCCCTAAAGCCCGAATCGTCGGATATTGGAACATTTCTAACATCGACAATTCCGCATTTAAAGCCGCTTTTAACTTTTGATTGACTTGGATCAAAAGTAGAGAATGACCGCCCACTTCAAAGAAATTATCATCGCGCCCCACCGAATTTAATTTGAGAACTTCCTGCCAAACTGCTGCAATCTTTTGTTCGATTTCAGTTTGAGGATTTTCTGATGTTTTACGGATAGCATGGTTGGTATTGGGTTCGGGAAGACTGCGAGTATCAATTTTCCCATTAACAGTCAGCGGGAAAGCATCCAACAGCACAAATGCAGAAGGAATCATATACTCTGGCAGTTGAGCTTGCAGGAAATGCCGCAGGTCTGCTAGTAGTTTATTTTGACTGCTCCACTGCCAATTTAACTCCACATCTGCTTGATTCTCTCGACTTAAAGCTTGGTTTTCATCGGTGACTAACCGAGCATACACGCTATACAAATTGGTGTTTTCTAGCAGTTTGTCTTGTTCGATAACCAATGTATAGCCCCGCTCGATAAGCATTTGTTGAATTGACTGCAATCGTCCTTCAATATCGTGAACTTCTATCACCAACTGCTTGATTTTTTTCCAATCTTCTGCTGCAATTCCTGCTAAAACATCGCCTTCGCTTTTCTCAGCATCAATTTTTAGTAAGTCAATCCGCTCAATCTGCAACTTCCGAATCATTTCAGAGAGACTGGTCAACTCACAGGTAAATTGTTCTCCCTTTAATCGCTCTTCTAACCATTGGTCAATATTCTCCCCTGTGACAAATTCTTGTTCCTGATTTAACAAGAAAGTTTTGACAGTTTCTCGCTCTTGTTCAGCATCGGCGTACTGTCCAGACACAACGGTATTATGAGGATAATAAGTAAACGTTGCTTGTCTCGATTCTTGAGAAATTCCCAGTTGAAAAACTTGAGCATTAACCCCATAAAGCTCGACATTCAAACGCAACTTTTCATACAGAGGCGGCAGAGGTTCAAAAGCATAAATCTTGGCATTTTTACATTGATGAGCCACAAATAAAGTAAATAAGCCAATATTTGCTCCCACATCAATTACAGAATCGCCATCATTTAGAGTAATGCCATGTTTCAAATAGCATCGCTCTTGAAAAATTTCTTGATAAACAAAGTCAGTTTCACTTTTGTTTTGATGAACAATTGTCATCCCATTGGCTAATTCATAGCAGGATTCTGGCTGAAGAATACCCTGCCGTTGCAACTTTAACATTTGCACCACTGGGAAAGCTGTGTTGAATTGGGGAACAAAATAAGCAACTAATTGCTTATTCCCGTCGCTATCTGACTTTTGAATTACAAGATTTTCTCGAACGCTGGAATGCTGCCCTAAAGCGGCTTCAATTTCTCCTAATTCAATGCGGAACCCTCGGATTTTTACTTGATGGTCAATTCGTCCCAAATATTCAATTTCTCGATTCGGCAAATAACGCGCTAAATCGCCAGTTTTATACAGACGAGCAGCGGGATTTGGATTAAATGGATTGGCAATAAATCGCTCTGCACTCAATTGTTCGCGGTTTAAGTAACCCCGCGTCACTCCAGCACCGCCCACATAAATTTCTCCGGGAATCCCGATGGGAACGGGTTGCAAGTATGAGTCTAAAATATACAGTTGTAAGTCAGGAATTGCTCGACCAATAACACTTCCTTTGCTATTCAAGTCTGCTTCAGTTAACGGGCGATAGGTAACATGAACGGTAGTTTCAGTAATACCATACATATTTACCAATTGTGGTTTGGCATCGCCATGTCGCTTAAACCAAGGGCGGAGACTCTGTAAATCTAACGCTTCCCCACCGAAGATAACTAAACGCAGACTTAATTCTGGTGGAGATGTTAACAACTCTTCGATTTGAATTAATTGACGAAAAGCTGATGGAGTTTGGTTAAGAACCGTTACTTTCTCCTTTGCCAAAAGATGGTAAAAATCTTCAGGAGAACGACTTACCAAATAGGGCACTATAACTAAACGCCCTCCATACAGTAGTGCCCCCCACATTTCCCATACAGAAAAATCAAAAGCATAGGAGTGAAACAGCGTCCACACATCTGACGAATTAAATTCATACCACTCTTGGGTGGCGTGAAAAAGACGCACTACATTTCGATGTTCAACCAAAACTCCTTTTGGTTTACCTGTTGAACCGGAAGTATAAATTACATAAACTAGAGAATCCGGTTTCACCTCACTAATTGGGTTCTGAGAACTATAGTTACTAAACGTCTCTTCTTTGTCTAAATAAACAATGATTGAATCAGCAGAAGGAAGGGTAGTAACTAATGCTTGATTCGTCAGTAATACTGACAGTTGAGCATCATTAATAATGTATTCCAAACGTTCCAAGGGGTTTTGTGCATCCAAGGGAACGTAAGCTGCACCCGCTTTCAGAATCCCCAATACCCCAATCACCATTTCTAGGGAACGTTCGACACAAATTCCGACTAATTGCTCTGGTTTTACCCCTAAACTTTGCAGGTAGTGGGCGAGTTGATTGGCTTTTTGATTTAACTCACTATAGGTGAGTGTTTGTTCTCCATACACTACCGCCACCGCATCAGGAGTTTGTTCTACTTGGGTTTCAAACCACTGATGCACGCACAAGCGATTCTCGTAAATAGTATCAGTATGATTCCATTCTTCGAGCAGTTGATGTTTTTGCGTAGCGGTGAGTAAAGGATATTTGCAAAGAGGCAGTTGAGAATCGGCAACAATAGCGTTGAGCAGGGTTTGAAAATGTCCTGTTAATCCTTCAACGATATCTGCATCCAAAATATTTGTATTGTATTCCCAGTATCCTTGTAGTTCAGCGTTTGTTTCTTGCACCGAGAATGTCAAATCAAAAGTTGCTCCGGCGGTTGGTTTATCTAATTCCCAAGGTTCGGTTGTTAAACCCGGTAGATGTAACACTTCTTGTGTCACATTTTGCCAGAGAAAGAGAATTTGGAACACCGGAGTGTAACCGGGATGACGTTCTGGGTGAAGATTTTCGACTAGCAAATCAAACGGTAATTGCCCATGAGCATAACCCTCTAAAGCTGTTTGATGAACTTTGAGCAAAAGTTCCTGAAATGTTTGTTCGGGTGTCAGTTGACAGCGCAAAGGCAAAAGATTGACAAAAAAGCCAATCAATGATTCTGTTTCTAAAAAATTCCGATTGCTTAATCCGGTTCCGACAACCAAATCCTGCCGTTCGGTATAGCGATAGAGTAAGGTATAAAATGCTGTGAGTATGGTGACAAATAAGGTTGTTCCTTTTTGCAGACTTAACTGTTTTAACTTTTGAGTTAAATCTTCACCCAGGCGAAACGGAATTTTTTTGCTGACAAAAGACTGGTTAATTGTGCGTGCGCGAGTGCAGGGTAATTCTAAAATCTCCGGTGCATCCGCGAGTTGTTGCCGCCAATAGTCTAGGAGGTTGGTTAATGCCTCTCCCTGTAAATATTGACGCTGCCAATAAGCATAATCGGCATATTGAATTGATAAAGAAGGTAAATTAGCGGGAATCTTGTTTAAATGGGCATCATATAGGGTTGAGAGTTCCCGTAAAAAGACTTGAACTGACCAGTCATCCCCGATAATGTGGTGCAGAGAAAACATGAAGAGGTAGCTATCTGGCTCTATTTTTAGCACAACGCATCGGAATAGAGGTGACTGCGTTAAATCAAAGGTTTTTCGCCATTCTTGGGTAAGTTGTTTTTCGGCTTCTGCTAGGCGCGTTGCTTTGGGAAATGATTGTAAATCAATCACTGGCAAGCTGAAACAAATCTCATCTACAATGTGTTCTACGGGAACACCATTCACTGTCTTGAAGCTAGTGCGTAAGCTTTCCTGGCGGTTAATAATTGTTTGAATTGCTTGCTCTAATACTTTGAGGTTTAATTGTCCCTGTAACTTAAAGGCGCGAGTAATGTTATAGAGTGAATTTGCGCCTTCAAGTTGGTCAATAAACCAGAGGCGTTGTTGGTCGAAGGATAAGGGTAAATTCTCTGTCCGGGCGATTTGGGGAATCGTTTCCCTAACATGGAAACTCTGGGATTTTTGACTGTCGATATACTCAGCCAGTTTCTCTACTGTGGCTAAGGTAAAAAAGTCTTTGACATAGAGGTTGATGCCAAAAATTTTGTTGATTCTGACAATCGCTTGTAAGGCTAATAGGGAATGTCCGCCTAACTCAAAAAAGTTATCGTTAACTCCAATCTGGTTAATCTTTAAAACTTCTGCATAAATCTCTGCAATTTTCTTCTCTGTATCGGTACGCGGCGCCAGATAATCCTTGAATAATTGATGATTAACTTCTGTTGGGGCGGGTAAGGAACGACGATCGATTTTACCAGTCGCGGTTAAAGGTAACTCTGACAAACTAACAAAAGCCGTCGGTAACATATACGCTGGTAATTGTTCCTTGAGTACATCTCGCAACTGTTGGGTATCGAGAGTTAAATTCGACTCGGAAGGGACAATGTAAGCAACTAAAACTGGTTCACCCAGAGAGTCGCCCTGAGTGGTGACAACAGCTTCTTTGATTCCATCCAAACGGCATAAAGCCATCTCAATTTCGCTCAGTTCAACCCGATAACCTCTAATTTTGACCTGAAAATCTTTTCTCCCCAAATGCAGGAGACAACCATCGGGTAATAAGCGACCTAAATCGCCTGTTTTATAGCGTCTTTGTTGGCGGTTTTGGCTGTCAAAACTGAAAACAGCCGCAGTTAATTCTGGTTGTTGCCAATAACCTACAGCAAGATAACGACTCCTGACCACAATTTCCCCAACTTCTCCCACACCAACTTCACGCCCTTCTTCATCAAGGAGTAAAATTTCATGGTCTTCTACGGCATATCCTGCGGGTACATTACTTGTGGTAATCTGCGTATCGCGATCGACTTTGAATTGACGAATGGGGCTAACTTCCGTACCGCCCAAATTGACTATCAGTTGACAGCGAGCGCTAAAATGTTTCTGATACAGTTGGACATCCCGTTCGTAAACTGTCTCGCTTCCCAAGAATATTAAGCGTAAATTGGGGAATTGTTCATCTCCCCTTAACGTCATAGCAAAGTGACGAAACATCGTCGCTACAGCAAAAAATACTGTAATTTCTGCTTCTCTTAGCCAAGCAGCTAAATGATTCAGTCCGAGTTGTTGCACATCAAAGAAATGCAGACTTGCTCCATTTAGGAGGGCGCAATAGATATCTCTCACAGCGCCAGCAAAACTGGGAGAATATAACAACGCCAAGCGGTCTTCTTCTGTAATTTCACCGCTGTTGGTGTAGCTTTTGGTTAAATGCAAGACATAGTTATGAGCTTGCATCACACCTTTGGGTTTTCCTGTAGAACCGGAGGTATATATAATGTATGCAAGGCTATCCGGCGATAGAGATAGATTCAGTTCTTCTGATGATAAATTACTATCTAATTCGTCTAAATTAAGGATGGATACACCATCAGAAGCTGATTTGCTAAGTTTAAATATTGATTGTTAGTAATAATTAACCGACTTTGAGAATCAGCTAAAATATAACCAATTCTAGATTCAGGTTGGGACGGGTCAAGGGGAACATAAAACTTACCCGTTTTTAACACTCCTAGCATCGCTGCAATTAAGGGCGCATCGCTGGCTAAGAGTAACGCAATCGGTTCTGGTTCGGGGTTAGATTGCGCTAGAATTCCCCTGGTAATGCGGTTTGATAATTGATTAAGTTGATGGTAAGTCAGTTGATATTTATCAGTTTTGATGGCAAGGCGATCGCCTTGAGACTTTACCTGTTGTAAAAAACGTTCGGGGATTGACTGTTCTACAGCTTCTTTTGGGAAGGAAATAAACTCCTTCGTCGATTGATTGTTGGGTTCAGTTTGAACTTGTTTATATCCAGCTTCCATGACTATTTCCTTTAAAGGTAAATCAACACAGCTAACACTTTTTTGGTGAAAGCCGATCAAAATGCACCCTTCGATGAATTATCCACAAAATGCTAACAGTCTACCAAACAAAGTTGGCGTCGTTTGTAGTCAGGGATTGATCGCCATGCTTCGGACTCAAGTCCCGACTACAAACGGGTTCATGTCGTTTGTAGTCAGGGATTGATCGCCATGCTTCGGACTCAAGTCCCGACTACAAACCAGTTCATGTCGTTTGTAGTCAGGGATTGATCGCCATCTTCGGACTCAAGTCCCGACTACAAACATGTATTGTTGCTTTGGTTGATTATTGGTTAATCCCTGGCTGGAACATCAGCAGCTAAAGCCAGACGTTGCAGGCGACAGGATAAGCCATAGATAGCCAACATTTTCAGGTGAGTAGCTTTCCAGGTAGCAAAAAATGTGGCGAGGAATTTGTCAGACCAACGCTGACTGGGTAGTAGTTCAAAAAAGTTTTCGCACTTGCGTACTGACTCAGAAGATTATTCAAAAGCTTGGGTTAAAGCATCTTGCAGCTTTTGATCTGGAATTATGTCAATTACACATTTGACTGTATTTGTCAAGAGACTAGGCATCATTTTTTTGGCAGATTTTTTATTGTGGAGTAGGTAGTATAATACAACTGACTCGGCAAGTAAAGACTAGACTCAATAGAACAAAAAAGTTTGCGCTGGCTCTAAAAAGCGAAAAAGGCCAAAATCCAGAAGAAATAGCACAATTTTACCGATATAAAGCCTTGACCAAGCAGAAACGGGGACGCGGGGAAGCGGGGAGTTCTTTAACAACTCTCGAACCTCTCCCTTGTCTCCCCTTCCACCCGTCCTCTTCAAAGCTGGAATCCCCTGAGTTTAGACATGGGGTGTACCCGCGTCACCGTCTCCGGTGCGTCACCGCGTCCTCTTCAAGCGCTATACTGCAACGTGACCGATTTCGTCGGGTGTGAGATGGGAATGCAATACCTCACCATCGCGAAACCAGACAATGCGTTTGGTTTGACGCGCCACATCGGGTTCGTGGGTAACCATTACAACTGTGATACCGCTGGCGTTGAGTTCGGTAAAGATATCCATCACTTCCTGGGTGGTTTTGGAGTCTAACGCACCCGTTGGTTCGTCTGCTAAAAGTACCACAGGACGGTTGACAATGGCGCGCGCGATCGCCACCCTTTGTTGTTGTCCCCCAGAAAGTTGATTTGGTTTATTATTGAGCCTGTTTGCTAATCCTACCTTGGTGAGAGCCTCCACAGCGCGATCGCGTCGTTCTTGACTCGGAACCCCCGCATACACCATCGGTAACATCACGTTTTCCACCGCAGATAACTGCTGTAATAGGTGGAATTGTTGGAAGACAAACCCCAATTTTTTATTGCGAATTTTGGCTAATTCCGCATCTCCTAAAGAAGACACATCCACCCGATCTAAATAATAGTGACCCGATGAAGGACGGTCGAGACAACCGATAATATTCATCGCGGTAGATTTACCCGATCCAGACGCACCCATGATCGAGCAATATTCCCCTTCTTCGATAATTAAATTAATATCCCGCAGCGCCTGCACCTGAGTTTCGCCGCTCCCGTAGATTTTATAGATATTTTCCAGGCGAATTATAACTGGTTTGGGAACCGTTGTAACCGTCGCATGTTGAGTTGTAAGTGAGCTATCTGAAAATTGATTTTTCATATTTTAGATTAATTTTGAATAAACCGCGAAGACACGAAGAACGCGAAGAGAAGAATGTAGAGAGAAGTTTTTACGTATCAATTAGGATTGCTATATATTTTTACGCGCTTCTTAAGGCCACAATCGGATCTAGTTTAGCAGCGCGCCTCGCAGGAACGACGCCGAAGAATAAACCAATTCCGCCAGAAACGCCAGTCGCAACCAGAATTGCTGCGGGTGAAATTCCTGCTTTTAAGGGAGAGACGACACTCACCAAGGTGACGCCGCCAACGCCGATTAAAGTACCGATTGCACCACCGACGGCGGAAAGAATAATTGCTTCGATCATAAATTGAATCAAGATATCTTGTTCGGTGGCACCGATGGCTTTACGCAGTCCAATTTCGTGGGTGCGTTCGGTAACGGAAACGAGCATAATATTCATGACGCCAATCCCGCCGACTAATAGGGAAATGCCTGCGATCGCTGCCAACATCAAGGTCAACCCATTGGTAATTGTACCAACAATTGTCAGGACGTCGCGTTGAGTTCTAATTGTAAAATCATCTTGGTTACTAATTTTATGCCGCAGTCGCAACAAATTGCTAATTTGAAATTGTGCCGCACCGATACTATTAGTATCTTTAGCCGAAACGGCAATAAAATCTACCAAAAGGCCATAGGGAGAAGTTCTACCCCGCAGACGGTTAGCCATTGTGGTCAGGGGAATATACACGGCATCGTCTTGGTTACTTCCCAAAAACGAACCTTTGGGTTGCATCACCCCAATCACTGTAAAGCTGAGATTTCTAATCCGGATGCGTTCCCCAATCGGATCGCTATTACCAAACATTTTATTAACAACATCCGAACCTAGAAGGACTACTTCGTTATTGCTTTTGATATCTTCGTTGCTAATAAATCTTCCTTTGGCAACATCAAAGCTGCGTACTGTCAGGAATTCTGGCGTGACGCCAAAGATTTGGGTACTGGTATTTTTGTTGCGGTAAACTACTGTCTGTTGGCTTTGAATTTGCGGTGCAACTTCCCTGATTGAGGGAACTTGGCGCGCGATCGCTTTTGCATCTTCGAGTACCAAAGTTCTAGGTAAGTCTCGGTTTCGTTGGGCATTTTGATTACCTGGAAGGATAAACAAAACGTTAGGTCCAAGCGATTCAAATTGCTCGGATGCCAACCGCTGCGCCCCTTGTCCAATTCCCACCATCGCAATCACCGAAGCGTTGCCGATGATAATTCCTAACATTGTCAGACTACTACGCAGCTTATTTGCTGTTAGGGTAGTCACCGCCATTTTTACGCTTTCTAGAATGTCCATTGCTAATTGCTAATTGCTGATTGCTAATTGCTGATTGCTAATTGCTCATTGCTCATTGCTAATTGCTCATTGCTAATTGCTATTTTCTATTAGCCATTAGCCATTAGCCATTAGCCATTAGCCATTTTCATCTGGTTTTGGCCTTCTATCTTTCGGCATGTCGATGAATACGCGATCGCCTGGATTAACTCCCTGTAAAATCTGGGTTTGGTCGCCGATTGTTGGCCCAATCGTTACGGGACGAAACTCGGGTTTGTTATCCTTGCCCGGTACCATCACGCCCTGCTTGCCTTTTTGAGTCACAATTGATACCGTAGGGACGACGAGGGCATTGGGTAATTCTTGCCCCAAGAACGTTAAATCGATATTCATTCCCGATTTGAGCGCTTCTTGCCCAGTATCAAGGGATGCTCGTACTTGGAAAGCAGTAACGTTTTGCTCGAGTACTGCTTCGGGGGCAATTAAGCGGACGCTACCTTTAAAGGTTTGGTCGGGATAGGCATCGGCGATAATTTCAACTGGTTGGTTGAGTTTAATTTGTCCGATATTGACTTCTGGGACTCTGGCGAGGACTTCTAAACCGCGAGCGATCGCCACAATAGAAGTAGAAGTTGCAGAAGCAGAACTGGAACCGGAGGTAGTCGGCGTCACGAAAGCACCGACGTTGGCATATTTCTGCGTCACGGTGCCAGCGAAAGGCGCGCGGATAATCGTATCTTCGATTTGCACTTGAATTGCTTGCAAGCGTCCCCTCGCTTCTGCTACCGTTGCTTCGGCTTGGGCAATATCTTCTCTGCGGCTACCGTTTTGCAGCTGATCTAACGCTTGCTGTGCTTCTTTTACCGCCGCTTGTCGCTGAGCAATTATTTCCGGACGAGTGCCAGAAAGCAACAAATCTACAGCTTGTTGCGCTTCTCTTACCGCCGCTTCTCGTTGGGCAATTTCCTCGCGTCTTGTCCCGGAAAGCAACAAATTTACAGCTTGCTGCGCTTCTCTTACCGCCGCTTCTCGTTGGGCAATTTCCTCGCGTCTTGTCCCGGAAAGCAACAAATTTACAGCTTGCTGCGCTTCTCTTACCGCCGCTTCCCGTCGGGCAATTTCCTCGCGTCTTGTCCCGGAGAGCAACAAATTTACAGCTTGTTGCGCTTCTCTTACCGCTGCTTCTCGCTGGGCAATTTCCCCTGGCGAGGTGCCATTCTGGACTTGTGCCAGACGGCGATTAGCTTCTTCCAAATTAGCTTGTGCGGTGCGGTATTCTGAGATTACCTCTTGCAAGCGATCGCGGGAAATCGCTCCTTGCTGTGCCAAAGATTGATTGGCACTCAAACGCTCGCTTGCTAAGTCTACTCGTGCTTGGGCTGCTTGTATTTGAGATTGAGCTTGGGCAATTTGTTCGGGATTAGCAGTTCTCGCCGCCGTTAATTGGGCTTGAGCTTGGGCTAGACGCGCTCTAGCTTGGGCTATTTCTTCCGGACGACTCCCCGCTTGTGCTTCGGCTAGCTGGGCTTGGGCTTGGGCTAAACGACTGCGCGCTTGGGCAATTTCTTCTGGACGACTCCCCGCTTGTGCTGCGGCTAGCTGCGCTTGTGCTGCGGCTAGACGCGCTCTAGCTTGGGCAATTTCTTCTGGACGACTCCCCGCACGCGCTTGGGCTAACTGCGCTTGGGCTGCGGCTAAACGACTGCGCGCTTGGGCTATTTCTTCCGGACGACTCCCCGCTTGCGCGTCGGCTAACTGCGCTTGTGCTGCGGCTAGACGCGCTCTCCCTTGGGCAATTTCTTCTGGACGACTCCCGGCTCGCACTTTAGCCAACTGGGCTTGGGCTTGCTCTAAGCTGGCTTTGGCTTGGAGTAATTGCGCTTGCAGTTGGGAATTATCCATCCGGGCAATGATTTGTCCCGCCTGCACCTTATCCCCTTGCTCTACCAGCAACTCTCGCAAAATCCCAGAAGTTTTGGGACTGATGTTGACGCTTTGAATTGGCACGATTGTACCGCTGGCAGTAATCCTGACGGTGAGGTTTTTCGATTCCACCGGCACGGTTAAAGCCGTCACATCGGTCTTAGGCGTTGCTCGATTCAGCGCCACATAAGTGCCACCAGAAGCAGCCAACAGACCTGCGGCGACTAACCCGACCACCCAAGGTGTCCGCTGGTCAACTTTTTTACCAATTAAAGGGAGTTGCATGGGCTTGGTTTTCCGAGCAGGGAGTAAGGAACAAGTTAAATGCCGAGTTGCCCTAAGCGTCCGTTTTCCAGCCTTATGTTTATATAATCCAGACTTCTTCGAGCCAATCGGGATGAAAACCGTGACGTTTTTTGCTTAATCTTTCTTAATCTTAACGATTTGATAACGGTTTCCGCTTCCATTCTCATGGTACGGTTAGGGGTGGGAATCCGGCTTCGCCCGATCGGCTAAACCTGCGGCTCTTGGGCTCTTGGGCTCTTGGGCTCTTGGGATCTTGGGCACGACGGCGGGGAGGCAGAGCAGATGGGAAGATCGGGAAGACTCTTGAAGTAGAAGTAATTTCGTCCCCATCTTGATCGCTTGCATCACCTGCATCACCTGCCCAATCTCCCCTGCACACCTGCACAAGAGCACACCTGCTCACTTTCTCCCTCGCCCTGGTGAATCAACTATGATTTAAGCTGGAAAACACCCTTTTGTCTTAATGGCTATATGCCCAATCGCAATTCTTGGCTTTCTGTTATCCTCCTGTTTGGTGTGTTAAATATGACCAAGCCTGCATCCGCGCAGGCATTAATACCCCACACGCTGCAACTCAACTCGGCTCAGCTAGAGCAACAGGGGTTGAGTTTGGCACAGGAAGCAGCACAGTTGGCTCAATTTCAACAATACGAATTGGCCCTGCCGCGAGCAAGGCTGGCAACGCAGCTGGCACCGAAGAACTTTCAAGCTTGGTTTTTGTTGGGGGGCTTGTATTTACAATCCGATGAGATAGATAAAGGAATTGCCGCGTTGCAGCAGGCGAAGAGTTTGAATGCCAATGAATCGACGATTTTGTTTGCATTGGGGTCGGCTTACTTTCAAAAGCAGCTATACGAACAAGCGATCGCAGAAATCCAAGCTGGGTTAAAAATTAAACCCAATGTACCGGAAGCGTTATTTGATTTGGGCAACGCCTACTATAAATTAAGGAAGTTTCCCGAAGCGATCGCATCTTATGAAAAAGCGATCGCGGCGGAAGCAAAATTTTGGCCTGCACTGACCAATATCGGCTTGATTAAATACGAACAGGGCGATATAGACGGGGCAATAACTATGTGGCGCAAGTCGGTGGAACTTGACAAGGAAGCCGCAGAACCCCAACTGGCACTCGCCGTAGCGCTGTATGCTAAAGGCGATCGCGAACAAGGCATCGCGTTGGGAGAAGCCGCGCTGCGCTCCGACGATCGTTACGCCAATGTAGACTTTTTAAAGGAAAATCTTTGGGGCGATCGCTTGATTCAAGATGCCCAAAAACTCCTCGCTACCCCCAGAATTCAAGCGACAATTGCTCAAGCGCAAGAACAGCGATCGCAACAACAGCAACGTCCTCCCCGGTAAGTTGGGCAGGTGTGTAAGTGGGCAGGTGTACTCCAGGGGTCCAGGCGCCCAGGTGCTCCAGGGGAATTTGAATGTATATCTCCCCATCTCCCCATCTCCCCATCTCCCCTGCTCACCCCCTCACCCGCTCCTCTTGCTGCTGACAATTTTGCTGTTCCATCTGCAACTCTGCACCTTCTCCAGGGCAGAAAAGCCGATTATCTTTAATACTAACGCTTGTTGCTAGTTATCTTTTTAGGGCCCAAGACAGGCTAATGGCTAATAGCTAATGGCTAATGGTAGAACCGAAAAATATTCCCATCAGCAATTAGCAATTAGCGATTAGCTTCTGCTGTGCAACCCACGATAGTTATAACTAGCAACTTGGGTTAATACATATTTTTCCCGCTTGTGCAGAATATCAATGAGGGAAAGAAGGTGGCAAAAGGTTCGGTCATATCATGTCCGGTTCTTCACCCATAGTTAGGAATGACTTGGGAGAACGGTGACACGGTGACGCGGAGATATTTTTATTAAGGGTAATCGACCGGACATGATATCAGATATAAGATTAATTTCTCCGTTCTGGTTTCAATAATTAACGTTTGGCAGGGTTACTGGTAATGGCGTTACTAGGCTCTGCCGTGGTCACGAGCGTAATGGGTAATTGTACTGAGGGCAAAAGCCTGTTACTCCAATTACCAATTACCAATTACCAATTACCGCCCTCACAACTATTCACTACCAACTTCAGTTAATTAACTCAAGTTGCTAGTTATCTCTCTGGGAGCGGCTAATGGCTAATGGTTCGATTGGTAAAAATCCTATATTAGCAATTAGCAATTAGCCATTAGCAACGCCAAAGTTTATAACTACCAACTTGAGTTAATTAGTAAGATTGCGGCTAAAAACCGCCGCAAAAATCTTAAAATAAGCTAAAAATAATGGCCAGAAAAGCACCTGCCGTGCTACACGGGAGAAAGTATCAAATATACGGTCAGTGCAGCGTGGCAGAAATAACTCCCTTGTCTATAGGAGGCTGGCAGCGTTGCTAGCCACGGCAAAAGCCATCTGCACTCTTGCACGGCAGCAGCAAAAATGGTAATTTATCCGATGCCAAAAACCCAGTAGCAAAATTTGGCTACCGACCCTGGCAGAAAGGGTTTTTCTCCAGAACGCCCTCGGTATTTGCCCCAAACAGCTAAATATAGTACATAAGTACTTAATAACAAGGGCAAGCTGGCTTGGGGCAACAAGCGAGCCTTCTTGCCACTACCTGGTTAAGGGGGTTGGGGGGATGCGTGAGGCACAAGCTACTTAATCTTTGGGCAGCAGTGCCATAATCTGATCCACAAACAGTTGATGATCGACCACGGGTTTAGAGATGTATCCATCCGCACCGCTTTGCTTGAGAAAGTTTTCGCGATCGCCCTCCATCGCGTGAGCCGTGACCAGGATAATAGGAAGGTTGGCAGTCTGGGGGTTATTTTTGAGTATCTGGGTGATCTTAATGCCGTCAACTGCCTGACCTTGGTATACACTGCGAGCTAGCGAAACATCCATCAAAATCAAGTCGGCTTTCCCGGACTGGGCAATTTGTATCACCTCTTCCACGTCCTCGGTTCCCTGAACCGATAAGCCTCCCCGCTTGGTGAGAATCTTGGAGAAAACGCGATAATTTATCGGATCGTCTTCGACAATCAGAACAGTCTTCATGGCTTTTCCTTTTTACTTAATTCAGAGTAAGACACCCTTGCTTCTGCCGTTTGATACTACTGTGAAAATTGTCCTTTGTCCTTTGTCATATCATGTCCGGTCGATTACCCTTAATAAAAATCTCAGAGCGTCACCGTGTCACCGTTCTCCCAAGTCATTCCTAACTATGGGTGTTTAACCGGACATGATATCAGTGGTCAGTAGATGCGCCGTTAGAGCAGTCAGTTGTTCAAGGGCGACCGCTCTCCATGACCGATGACCCACGACTCATGACCGATTTTGTTATTTTTTTGTATTCATAAGGAATTAGACTCATGGCTAAACAACTAAACCTGATCTCGGGACAAGTCATCACTACTGCCCTGCACACCGAGATGCAACGGTCATATCTTGAATATGCCATGAGTGTCATCGTTGGGAGAGCATTACCGGATGTCCGCGATGGGTTGAAACCCGTCCATCGTCGCATTTTATATGCGATGCACGAGTTGGGATTAACACCGGATCGCCCCTACCGCAAGTGCGCCCGCGTGGTGGGGGACGTGCTGGGGAAATATCACCCCCACGGCGATCAGGCGGTTTATGACGCCCTGGTACGGATGGTACAAGACTTTTCCTGTCGCTACCCCCTCCTGGGGGGACATGGTAATTTTGGTTCGGTAGATGATGACCCTCCGGCAGCAATGCGGTATACGGAAACGCGCCTTGCTCCCATCAGTCACGAGGCGATGCTGTCGGAGATTGGCGAGGCTACGGTTGATTTTATCAGCAACTTCGATAATTCCCAGCAAGAGCCAAGCGTGCTACCCGCGCAATTACCGTTTTTGTTACTCAATGGATGTGCGGGAATTGCTGTGGGAATGGCAACTAACGTACCGCCGCACAATTTAGGGGAACTGGTGGATGGTTTAATTGCCTTGATCGATAACCCAGAATTGCCGTTCGAGAAGCTGCTAGAACTGATTCCAGGACCAGATTTCCCCACTGGGGGCGAAATTGTGGGAATTGAAGGCATCCGGGAAGCTTACTCGACGGGTAAAGGCAGCATTACGGTGCGGGGTGTGGTCAAAATTGAGGAAATTCAGGGAAGTCGGGGACGGCATCGCAGACAGGCTATTGTAGTGACTGAGTTGCCTTTCCAGGTGAATAAAGCTGGCTGGATCGAAAAGGTAGCAGAATTAGTTAACCAGGGGCGAGTCGAGGGCATTGCCGATTTGCGGGATGAGAGCGATCGCGACGGGATGCGCGTCGTTATCGAACTCAAACGCGAGGTCAATCCCCAAGATGTCCTAGAACAGCTTTACAAGCAAACTGCACTTTCTAGCAACTTTGGCACTATTATGTTGGCGTTGGTAGACGGACAGCCGCGTCAGTTAAGCTTGCAGCAACTATTGCAACAATTTCTGAGTTTCCGCGAGCAAACCCTGACTCGCCAATATACCCACGAGTTAGAACAAGCAGAGAGACGCCGCCATCTGGTAGAAGGTTTGCTCACATCGCTTTCTCAGTTAGACGCGGTGATTGATATTCTCAGAAATGCTCCCGATGGCAGTACGGCGAAAGTGACGCTGCAAAGTAGATTTAATTTTAGCGATCGCCAGTGCGATGCGATTTTATCGATGCCGTTGCGACGATTGACGGGGTTAGAAAGACAGCAGTTGCAGACAGAGTTTGACGAATTATCTGCCAAAATTGAGGAGTTGCAGCGGTTGTTGGGCGATCGCCACGAACTCCTCAAAGCCTTAAAGAAAGACTTGCGCGCCCTCAAACGCAAATACGGCGATGCGCGTCGGACTCGCATTCATAAAGCTGCAAAAGTAGCGGAGCAGGGGAGCAAGGGAGTAGAGGAGCAGGGGAGCAAGCGAGCAGAGGAGCAGAGGAGCAGGGGAGCGAAAAATGCCACCCCCCAATTACCAATTACCAATGACCCATTACCAGAAGAAGAAGTCGTTTTAGAATTTACTCAAAAAGGGTATGTGCGGCGACTGTCGAAGAATGGAAAATCTACTGCTTTAAAAGCGGGCGATGATTTTGCAGTTAAAACTCAGGTGTCTAATACGGGTGCAGAATTAGTAATAATAACCGATAGCGGTAAAGCTTATCCGGTTAAAGTAAAGGACATTCCCCAAACTTCTGGACAAAGTCGGGGGACTCCGTTACCTTTGTTACTTCCCAATGGGGCGCAAGCGGCTAACGAAACAATTGCCACCTACTTTTTATTGCCCGAAAAACTAGACAATGCCGATTTAGTAATTCTCACTTCTCAGGGGCGGATTAAGCGACTAGCCGCAACAGAAATTGCCAGTTTGAGCGCGCGGGGCATCACTTTAATCAAGCTAAAAGATAACGATAAAGTCAGCTATGCTAGCCTAACTAACCAGCGTCAAGAAGTTATTTTGGCAACTTCTGGGGGGCGCGTGTTGCGGTTTCAAATTAACGAGCAACAATTGCCGATAATGGGTAGAACCGCCCAGGGGATACAGGCGGTGAGGTTGCGCTCTCAAGAAAAATTAGTCGGCGCTATAACCCTTTCTCCCAATGAAAATATCTTGCTAGTCTCTTCATTAGGGTATGCCAAACGGATGCCAGTTAGTGCCCTACGACTGGTTAATATCGGCGAAATTGGCACTCAAATGATGCAATTTATCGGCAGAATCGATAATTTAGTTGGAATGGTAGCGGCAAAAGAATCAGCGGAGGTAACTTTAGTCACCGATCGGCGAGTCGTGCGCGTCGGGGTGAAGTCGGTACAGTTTTATGGCAAAGATGGGATGGGCGATCGCATTGTCCAACTCAATGCCGATGAGAAAATTATCAATGTGGTAGGTAATGGGTAATTGGTAATTGCTATTACCATTACCTATTAACGCAAGTTGCTAGTTATAAACAAGGGCATTGCTAATTGCTAATTGCCAGCTTGCTAATATAGGATTTTTACCAATCGATCCATTAGCCTCGTGACCACGGATCTGCCGTGGTCACGAGGCTAATAGCTAATGGCTAATGGCTAATGGTAGAACCGAAAAATATTCGCATAAGCAACAGGACTGACGCAAGGGCGTTGCTAGAAACCCGGTTTCGACCGTCGATCTATGGTTGCCAAACCAACGATTTCTCCTATGACCAAAGTTTCTTTGCGTAAGTCCTGAGCAATTAGCAATTAGCGATTAGCAAGCTTGCTAATGGCTGATGGGAATATTTTTCGGTTCTACCAGCCATTAGCTATTAGCCATTAGCCTGTCTTGGGCCCTAAAAAGATAACTAGCAACAAGCGTTAGTCAGCAACTTGATCGAGAAGCGCTGGCGATCGCAAACTAATAAAAAACTTACAATAACGTATTGATTGCCGCAATTCCCGATAAAATAAAAGGCTGTGCCATCTGTGCAAAGGTTCCATGTCTACTACTTCCCCTTTCTCCCCCGACGAAATTGCCGCTCTTGGTATTAAACCCGAAGAATACGAAGAAATTGTTAAGCGACTGGGGCGTCATCCCAACAAAGCTGAGTTGGGAATGTTCGGCGTCATGTGGTCGGAACACTGCTGTTACAAGAACTCCCGACCTTTATTGAAACAGTTTCCCACCGAGGGCGATCGCATCCTAGTCGGCCCCGGAGAAAACGCCGGAGTGGTAGACTTAGACAATGGCCTCCGCCTCGCCTTTAAAATAGAATCCCACAATCACCCCTCCGCCGTCGAACCCTTCCAAGGTGCAGCCACCGGAGTCGGCGGTATCTTACGAGATATCTTTACAATGGGTGCGCGTCCCATTGCTGTTTTAAATTCCCTCCGCTTCGGTTCTTTAGATGATGCCAAAACTCGCAGATTATTTACTGGCGTAGTTGAGGGAATTTCCCATTATGGTAATTGCTTGATTGGCAGCGAGACAATTATCTGGCGCGATGACCGTGGTGTACATTTCGATACCATCGGCAACTTTGTAGAGTCGCGTTTGCAACCAGGCGATACCACCGTTGAGCTAACACCCTCTACTTCAGTTGAAACCCTTTCCCTAGACGCCGATACGTTGCAAAGTTGTTGGCAACCCGTGCGGCGGATATTTAAGCGACGCGCTGAAAAACTGGTAACGATTCGTACAGCTTTACGTCGCAGGATTACGGTAACGCCAGAGCATCCAACATTGATACTCTCAGACGGCAAATGGTGCATCCGCGAAGCACACTTGTTAAAAGTCGGCGACCAAATTCCCATATTAATTAATATGCCATTTCCAGTAGGAGAAAATGGCCAAGAAAATGTATCGCCAATCAATTTGATCGGTACTTTGGACGAACAGGACGGTGATAAAGATGTTTATGTAGACTTGCCACCCAATTGGCAACCTACAGATATCATCCGCAAAGCTTTGCGCGAAATCGAACCTTCTGCAACCAGGCGTTGTCGCTACTTGAAATATCGCAGACTGCCGCTTTCACATTTCTTGGTTCTAGAACCACTACTGAATATTTCGCCCTCGGATATTCGTCTCCGACAAGGTAAAGCAAGCTACGCAAATGCAGTTATCCAACCTGATGAAACCTTTGCACGTTTACTCGGCTACTATCTCTCAGAAGGATGTGTTTCTCCAAAGGGGAACACCTATAAAATCATTTTTACATTCGCAGTCCACGAAAGCGAATACGTCGATGATGTTGTGCAGGGATTAAAGAATTTAGGAATAAACCCCTGTATCGAAAAACGCGATTCCACAATTGCCGTTTATGCAACTTCATGGCTGTTAGGACACGCTTTGAAAAACGTTTGGAAATGCGGTATTGCTGCGAGTGATAAGGCTTTTCCCGCTTTGGTTTTCCAATGGCCTCGCTATTTGCAATATGAAGCATTGAAAGGTTTAATCCGAGGCGATGCCAAAATCGCCTTTGCGACAACTAGCCGCCAACTATTTGAGCAAACTGTAATGCTAATTCAAAGCCAGGGAGCCATCCCGTATATCTATTATAGACCTGCTGCTGAAGGAAAAATTAAAGGTCGCTTGCATCAGCGCTTACCAATGTGGCAATTGGAAGTTACTTCTGGATTGACAGAATTAGTCAATGTATTTGGTGCAGAAAGAAACGCCGAATTAGGTGAGGATCTTACTCGCTATAACGGGAAAAAATATTCTGTGCCGAGTTTCTCAGTCTCGAATGAGTTGGCATTTGTCAAGATTAAGAGCATAGAAATTAACAATGTAGACGCATGTGATGTGTATGATATCGAGGTAGACAATACCCATCTTTTCGCTACAACTTCTGGCATCGTTACCCATAATTGCGTCGGCGTCCCCACAGTAGGCGGTGAAGTTTATTTCAATCCTGCCTATTCTGACAATCCGTTAGTGAATGTAATGGCACTCGGATTAATGGAAACAAAAGAAATAGTTAAAGCAGGTGCATCCGGAATCGGAAATCCCGTTTTATACGTTGGTTCTACGACGGGACGAGACGGCATGGGAGGCGCAAGTTTCGCCAGTGCAGAACTCAGCGATGCTTCCATGGATGACCGTCCAGCAGTGCAAGTCGGCGACCCATTTTTAGAGAAGTCTTTAATAGAAGCTTGTCTGGAAGCGTTCAAAACAGGTGCAGTCGTCGCCGCACAAGATATGGGTGCAGCAGGAATTACCTGTTCTACTTCTGAAATGGCAGCAAAAGGCGGCGTGGGAATTGAATTCGATTTAGATAAAGTTCCCCATCGCGAAACAGGCATGGTTCCCTACGAATACTTGTTATCAGAATCCCAAGAACGGATGCTCTTTGTGGCGCACAAAGGTCGCGAACAGGAATTAATTGATATCTTCCATCGCTGGGGACTCCATGCCGTTGTCGCAGGAACTGTCATCGAAGAACCGATTGTGCGGATTTTATTTCAAGGGCAAGTCGCCGCAGAAGTTCCAGCAACTGCTTTGGCTGATAATACCCCAATTTACCATCGCGAGTTATTAGCCGAACCGCCAGAATATGCCCGCAAAGCTTGGGAATGGACTCCAGATTCTTTACCCCCTTCCACAACAAATGGAATTGAAATCCAAGGCAAGTTGCTATCTTGGACGGATATCTTACTGACCCTGTTGGATACTCCGACTATTGCATCCAAACGTTGGGTTTATCGCCAATACGACCATCAAGTTCAAAACAATACTGTCATGTTACCAGGCGGTGCAGATGCAGCCGTTATCCGCTTGCGTCCCTTGGAAGATCATCCTCTTGTGGGGCAGGCGTCTCGCCTGCCTTTGGACATGGGGGGGCAAGATGCCCACCCCACAAGAGGCGGGCAAGATGCCCACCCCACAAGAGGCGGGCAAGATGCCCACCCCACAAGAGATGTTGCAGTCGCAGTGGGCGGGCAAGATGCCCACCCCACAAGAGATGTTGCAGATAACAATCTAAACTCCGATCCCCCCCTGTCTCCCCTTGATCGGGGGGGAGTTCAAAATCCAAAATCAGCTGTAGCTGCTACCGTCGATTGCAATTCCCGTTACGTCTATCTCGACCCTTATGAAGGTGCAAAAGCAGTCGTTGCTGAAGCTGCACGCAATCTTAGCTGCGTTGGTGCAGAACCTTTAGCTGTGACAGATAATCTTAATTTTGGCAGTCCAGAAAAACCGATTGGATATTGGCAACTCGCCTCTGCTTGTCGCGGTATTGCCGATGCTTGTCGCGAATTTAAAACCCCCGTCACGGGTGGGAATGTTTCTCTGTACAATGAAACCCTCGATCGGCAAGGTAACCCTCAACCTATTTATCCGACCCCCGTTGTCGGTATGGTAGGCTTAATTCCAGATCTGGCGCGCATTTGCGGTCAAAGTTGGCACAAAGCAGGCGATTTGATTTATCTGTTAGGCAAGCAGGATGGCGTCACCTTGGGTGCTTCTGAATATTTGGCAACGATTCACGATACCGTTGCCGGAAAACCCCCAATCGTCGATTTTGATTTAGAACGACGCGTGCAAGCAGTTACTCGCGAGGGAATTCGTAATGGTTGGATAAATTCGGCACATGACTGTGCAGAGGGAGGTCTGGCAGTTGCTTTGGCAGAAGCTTGTCTCGGCAATCGTCTGGGTGCAGAACTGAATTTGAATGTAAAGCAGGATACGTCTGTGCGTTGGGAAGGCTTCCTCTTCGGTGAAGGCGGTGCCAGAATTATCGTCTCTGTATCGCCTGAGTCCGCCTGTCCCTGGGAATCTTACTTACAGGAAAATCTACCCTCAGCTTGGGAAAAAATCGGTCAAGTCGGAAATACCGATAGTAATTTACGGATATTTACCGACGATCGCATTCCCCTAATCGACGCTAGCATGTCAGATATGAGCGATCGCTATTACAACGCCATCGGACGGCGCTTAAAGATTTAGTACCCTCTGCCAAGTTGACCTACTCGCTTCGCCACCACGATCTGGTGCTACCCCCGCAGTATTTGTGCTTAATGGTGGTATCGTTAAGACATTATTAAGATAGGTCAACTTTTCTAACTTTTTCCGTCCTCAAGCAATTCCCCTGACTCAAGATCTTAATTAGGAGCGAAGCCGTAGCAATGATCCCCAATCATCCCTTCTCTGCTGACGAACATTCTGCCAATGCTAGCGAGGCGCGACCCGATAAACCAGAAGAAGCGTGCGGCGTTTTTGGCATCTACGCACCAGAAGAAGATGTCGCCAAATTAACTTACTTTGGTTTGTACGCCTTGCAGCACCGGGGACAGGAATCAGCAGGAATTGCCACCTTTGACGGCAAGCAGGTACACCTGCACAAAGAGATGGGGTTGGTTTCCCAAGTATTCAACGAATCCATCTTGCAGCATCTCGTGGGTCAGTTGGCGGTAGGTCACACCCGCTACTCGACTACAGGTTCTAGCCGCGTTGTCAACGCCCAACCCGCCGTCGTCGCAACTCGCTTAGGTTCGCTTGCTTTAGCACATAATGGCAATCTTGTCAATACAGAAGAGTTACGATCAGAATTGCTGCGGCGGGACTGTAACCTAATAACTACGACGGATTCGGAAATGATAGCCCATGCGATCGCCCTGGAAATCAACGAAGGCCAAGATTGGTTAGAAGGGTCGATTCGTGCGTTTCACAAATGTCTTGGTGCATTTAGTTTAACGATCGCCACCCCAGAGGGTATAATGGGCGTCCGCGACCCCAACGGCATCCGTCCCTTAGTAATTGGCACCTTTGGCAGCAATCCAGTCCGCTACGTCCTCGCTTCCGAAACCTGCGGTTTAGACATCATCGGTGCGGAATACCTGCGGGATGTGGAACCCGGAGAATTAGTCTGGATTACCGAAGAAGGTTTAGCATCGTTCCACTGGACGCAAAAGCCCCAGCGCAAGCTGTGTATATTTGAAATGATTTACTTTGCCCGTCCAGATAGCATCATGGAAGGTGAAAGTTTATACACCTATCGCCTGCGGTTGGGTCGTCGGTTAGCGGAAGAAGCACCCGTCGAAGCCGATATAGTAATAGGAGTTCCAGACTCTGGCATACCTGCTGCGATCGGATTTTCCCAGGAATCTGGCATCCCATACGCAGAAGGATTGATTAAAAATCGCTACGTCGGTCGTACCTTCATTCAGCCAACGCAAAAAATGCGCGAAGCGGGGATTCGCATGAAACTCAATCCCCTCAAAGATGTTTTAGCAGGCAAGCGCATCGTGATTGTAGATGACTCGATTGTGCGGGGAACCACCAGTCGCAAACTCGTCAAGGCGTTGCGGGATGCAGGTGCAACTGAAGTTCACATGCGAATTTCCTCGCCGCCAGTGACGCACCCCTGCTTCTACGGCATCGACACCGATAGTCAAGACCAGTTAATTGCTGCTACGAAATCGGTGGAAGAAATAGCCAAACAAATTGACGTTGATAGCCTAGCTTATCTCAGTTGGGAAGGAATGCTCAAAGCTACTGGGGAAGATCCAAACAGCTTCTGTTCTGCCTGCTTTACTGGCGATTATCCCATTCCCGTGCCAGAGATGGTGAAACGGTCTAAGTTAATGCTAGAAAAGGTGGCTATCTGAGGCAATTGGATTTAACTTGATCGCATTTTGTGTGCGATCTCTCATTTATATCTAATATCATTAGATCCCCCCAAACCCCCCTTATCAAGGGGGGTTTGGGGGGATCACCAATATCCGGAAAATAAATCTCTCTGATTGAATCTGCAATCAATACGGGTATCTGAGAATTGCTTTATGGTTTGGCTCAACAATCATTCATTACAGAGCGACGATTATATCATTAAACAAAAATTAGGGCAAGGTCGCTATTGTATCACCTACCTTGCTAAAGATAAAAATGGTAAAGATGTTGTTATCAAAACCCTAAATGATGACGAACTGAACTTACAAATCCAAACCAATCAACTCACGCCAGAAGAACGAATTAAATTAGAAGCGAAGTTTCTAGAAGAAGCAGAAAAAATCCGACTCTTACACAAACATCCCCATATTGTCAAAGTCATCGATACTTTTAGAGAAGGGCAACAAGGGTGTATCGTTATGGAATATATTCCAGGGGATACCCTCAATCGTTTAGTCAAGCGAGTTTTGCCAGAAAAAGAAGCATTGCGCTACATTCAGCAAATTGGAGAAGTTTTAATCGAAGTGCATCAATTAAATTGGGTGCATCGAGATGTGAAGCCAGAAAATATTATGATTCGGGCGGGAAAGTATGAAGCCGTGTTGATTGATTTTGACTTAGTGCGGGGATTTAATTATCCTTTATCGCGTCACGTCATTGCCAAAGGATTTACCCCGCTAGAATTGTATAGCGATAAAAGAGACAAGGGCGCTTATACCGATGTTTATGCCTTAGCAGCCACATTGTATGCAATTTTAACCGGGGAAGTGCCGCCGGATGCTCAGGATTTGAATGATGGTAAAGTGCAATTAATTCCGCCTAAAGAGTTGAATCCTCAAATTTCGGATCGGGTAAATCATGCCATTCTTGAAGGGATGCAATTAGAAGGGAAAAATCGTCCCCAGACGATGCAGGAATGGTTAGGTTTATTGGGATTGAAAAAACAAATTTCTATTCCTTTTCCTCAGTCGGATGCGATGACTGTTTGGACGGCATTGGCAGCAGCGGGATTATTAGCGGCAATTGTGGCTTTGGTTGCTTATCTGAAACCTCCTGCCTCACCTCCTCCCGGCGCAACACCTGTGGAGATACCAAGTCAATCTAGGAATTAACGATCTTATTTATTAAGAGCTTGCACCTTTCCGCACACCCATCATATCATGTCCGGTCGATTACCCATAATTAGCAGCCGGGACACGGCAAGATCGACGTTATCTGTTTATCCGATATATCTCTGATGCCGTGTCCCTACGCAACAACTCTGTGAGGTTTTTTTATTATGGGCAATTCATTCCCTGGCGGGCGAGGACGCAGGCGCAAAATATCAATCTGCTGATACCAAACTGTAGGGGCACGGCATCAGCAATCATCAACCTCAAACCGAAATATCGATATTGCCGTGCCCCGACGCGCATCTGCTGATACCAAACTGTAGGGGCACGGCATCAGCAATCATCAACCTCAAACCGAAATATCGATATTGCCGTGCCCCGACGCGCATCTGTGATACCAAACTGTAGGGGCACGGCATCAGCAATCATCAACCTCAAACCGAAATATCGATATTGCCGTGCCCCGACGCGCATCTGTGATATCACACTGTAGGGGCACGGCATCAGCAATCATCAACCTCAAACCGA
>NZ_BLAY01000153.1 GCF_020521235.1 Microseira wollei NIES-4236
AGCAGTCTTTTTATCAATTCTAAAGCTTGCAAATACAAGGGTTCCGCTTCGCTGTAGCGTCCTTGAGATTTGTAGAGTGATGCCAGATTATTTAAACTGGTGGCAACATTGGGATGGTCTTCTCCCAGCAGTCTTTTTATCAATTCTAAAGCTTGCAAATACAAGGGTTCCGCTTCGCTGTAGCGTCCTTGAGATTTGTAGAGTGATGCCAGATTATTTAAACTGGTGGCAACATTGGGATGGTCTTCTCCCAAGCGGGTTTTCACTGCTGATAAACACTGCCGATACCAAGGTTCTGCTAGCGAATATGAACCCTGACCTTGATAGAATCTGCCTAACCCAACAAAAGCCCAAGCTAAATCTTCATTGCTCAACGCATTGGTCAGATTTTCGGCAACTTCTTCCAGATGGGGAATCGCGAATTTCAGCGATTCGATTAAATCAATGGTGGGAGAATCGGGAATTGTCTTAGCAATTTCCACGAACACTGGGACAAAAGCTTGTCTAACATTATCTGCCTGTTCTAACTCATCCAAATTTAATTGCAGAAACTCCCGAATTAGAGGATGAATTTGGTAGCAAGCTTCTCTCTCTTCTACTCGCTCAATTAAATGTCGCTTATGCAGTTGCTTTTTCGCCGCATTCACCTCTGACTTTGCCCAATTTAGCGACTCACTTGCCGACTCTACCCATTCCCAAGCAAACACAGCCGGTGCAAACAAACTCAACAACTCACCCACCCGCTGCGTCTGCTTTTCGAGTTCTTGCCAGCTTAATTCAAAAGCCGTTTTTACCCCTCGCCTTGCAGTCATTTCAGTCGCATCCAAATCCGCTTCGGAAACGTCGATTGCCTCATCTTGCAATGACTGCGCTTGCAACCGCTGCAACATTTCTGCCAAGGACAAATCGGGGTCTTCCACCAAATACCGCGCCACCAATTCCAAACCCAAGGGCAGATATCCCAGCCACTTGCACAACTGTTTCGCCGTTTCAGGTTCCCGTTGCACCCGCCTGTCATTTTCCCCCAAAATCGCCGTCAACAATTGCAAAGCCTCTGCTTCCGACAGCACATCCAGGGGAAGTTCGACAAAATTAGTATCTAGCCGTCGCAGCCGCGTCGTCATCAAGACGCAGAAGCGGTTATCCGTTGGCAACATGCCGCGACATTGTTTCCAATCGGTCACATCATCCAACACCACCAACACCCGCCCTTGTGGGGGTTGCCACTGTTGCCAGCACCAGGCTACCTGTTGGGCGAGAGTCAGCGGATTTCCGCGCCAATCCTGCTGCGGTACTTCCAGTTTCAGGGATAGCAGGGCAAACTGCAAAATCTGTGCAGCCAGATTCGCCTCTCTCGCGGAAAGCCAGCAAATCCCACCAGGGTAATCGTCTTGATGTTCCCGCGCATATCTAATCGCCAGTTCGGTTTTGCCAACTCCCCCCATCCCGGCAACGGCTGAGATGGCGACGCGATGGGAGTTTTGCCAGGTTTGATGCAGCGAAGCGAGTTCCCGCTGTCGTCCGATGAAGTGGGGTGTGCCTTGGTAGGGGATGGATTTTGGGGGATTTGACTTTACCCGTTCCCGGTCGGGCGACGGGAGTCAAGTGGTTTCATGGATAATGATGTTACCTTCAATAGTTTGATAAACTTTGTCTTTATTAATTTGCTGGTAAATGCCGATTTTCTCAGCTATTTTCGCCGGATTTGGGCTGTTTTGCTTTTGCGCTTGCACCACTTCTGCCAATGCTGTAAAAGCCTTCTCCCATTGGGAATTTTTCGGTGCTTCTTCTACCTGCGCCGCCAATTCTTCAATCGCTGCTTTAATTTTTGGGTCTGCGGCTGCCGATTTGATGTCTTCAATTAATACCGCTTCGCCGTAATCTTCCGGCTGTTGCGAGGGCAAGGCAGGATTTTCTTTCGCCGCTGCAAGGCGTCTTGACAAATCTGGATGTTTGTGCATCAGCAGTTCGTAGACTTTGCTAACTTGCTCGAATGCTTTGGCGACAATCAGTTCGCCGCTTTTCTCGAAGGTTTTGTTTAATAAGAGGGTGAGGAGAGCGATCGCACCAGCTGTCAGTGGTTCCATAGATTACCGTTGAGGCTGTTTTTTAGTTATACCCAATAAATACAAGCGGTATCCGGAAAATTACGGGAAGGGGGTGCGATCGCTCTCTCAAATCTGAAACCGCCATAATTGAGTCAGTCGCGCGATCGCAGCCAAATAATCAAATATGAACAACCCAAACCTACCAACCGAAAATCAGCCAAAGCCCAAAAACAAATATTCCTGGGTGCGTTTGGCTTTGGGGCTATTTATCCTCGTCGATGCCATTATCTTATTTAAAGTCACGCCCGCTGGTTCCTGGATTCGACCGGAAAATCTGCAATTACTCAAAACTCAGTTAGGCATCTTTGCGCCTTTGGGATATATCGGCATCTATTTTATTGCCACTGTATTCGGCATTCCGGGGACGATTTTAACCCTATCTTCGGGGGCATTATTTGGGCCATTTTTAGGCACGTTGTGGACGGTTATAGGTGCAACTTTGGGGGCGACGGGTGCTTTTTTAGTCGCGAGATTTGTGGCTTTTGATTGGGCTAGAAGGCAATTTGAGAAAGGCGATCGCTTGCGACAATTAAGTCAAGGAATCGAACAAGAAGGCTTTTGGTTCGCGCTTTCTATCCGTCTCGCACCCGTGTTTCCCTTCAACGCGGTTAACTATTTATTAGGTTTAACGCCAATTAAGTTACCGACTTATATCCTGGCAACCGCGATTGGAATTATACCCGGAAGTTTTGCTTATAATTGGCTGGGACAAGGCGGAATCCAAGCATTAAATGGTGGCCCGCCTTGGCAATTGGTAGGTGCTTTAGCAGCATTGGCAATATTATCTGCAATGCCGATTTTGTTAAAGCGATTTAAACGTAACAATGGTAATAACGCAAGTTGCTAGTTATAAACAAGGGCGTTGCTAATTGCTAATTGCTAATGGCTAATTGCTAATTGCTAATTGCTAATCTTGGATTTTTACCAATTTCGCCATTAGCCATTAGCCATTAGCCGCTCCCAGAGAGATAACTAGCAACTTGAGTTATTACCAATTACCTATTACCAATCTCACAACTTAGGGGAGATTGTTTTTAGCTGGCTTTTTGGGCAAGCGAACGCATCACTGCCATCAAACCTAATAACCCCAACCCCAAAACCGTTGAAGGTTCCGGGACTTTCTCAAAATCCAAATTGAACGTACCGGACTCTTGAAAAGCTGTGCCACCCTCTGTCGTACCAACATCTAATAATTTAAAGGTGGCGGAATACTTACCCGGTTTAGCCCCAGCCCCTAACCAAAAAGTTGGTAGGAAAGAAAAGTCATCCCCCCTGCCAATCGTATAAGTGTCGCCGACATTTTTGAGAATATCGACCCCCAATGGGTTGGCAATATTTAGACCCTCGGTAATCGCAACTAACTGGAGTGCGATCTCGGCATCCCCCAAAGATCCTTTCCAACGACCAAGAGAACTATTAAACAGCGTTTGTTCGCCGATATCAGAGGATTTATTGATCGTGGCAACAGGTTTCATCCGCAAATTGCTGTACTCCTCCCCAGAAGGAATGGTAATTAACCGACCTTGGTAAATTCCTTCCCCCGGAACCAATTTCAGCGGCGGTAATCCCGTGTAAGTTTCGGGGATTCTATTATTCGTATTGGTTGGGTTGATTGTAGGACTGCTAAACGGACCTGAGTAGCTGTATGTACCAATCCCGTGAAAGTGATTTGTCAGCGGATCTTCTTCCCGGTGAGCAAATAAAAAAGTCAGACGATTGTAGTTAGGATTCGGCAATCCCGCATAAACCCCGCGTGTCAGCGTCTCCTCCCCATCTACCCCAATGTAAAGCTCTGCAAACTCTTGCCCAGGGTCAAACTCGTATCCGGAACCTATGTCTTCAGCTAATGCTTGCGCAACTGCAATACCCAAAGCCAAGGGAACAGACAGCAATAAACCAATTCCTATCAATGCTGGTGCATTTTCTTTCCCACTTTTCTGCCGTTCAAAGCCAGCACAAATTACACCCAATATAGGGCTGTTCCTCACCATTATTCTTTGTCCTTCTATTTTATAATGATAATCATTATCATAAAAGCGCTGGCGCTAGGTCAGTATAAAGTTTTCATTAAGATTGCTACAGGTCTGCGTAATTTCTACAAAGTCACATACCTAACCCACCAGCTATACCCGTCTCGAGCAACTGACCGCAGTTTCAATAAGTAGTTGCTTTTATTCGCAATAAATCCCAGTCAGCCATAAAATTTTTTAGTAAATTTTAATAAACTCAAAAGCCCCTCGTGGGTGAAGATTTGAGGCAATTGCCCCGATGGCCATTGGGCTGAAACCCTTGCCAATAGATAGTTATAGGTATTGACAAAACAGCAATGACGATCTGTTCGCCATTAAGTTAGTTTATGAAGTTTTGGTGAAGCGGCTGGGTTAGTGGCTCTCGCGTACATGGTGGAAAACCCCTGCTTCGGCGATAGCTTCCGGAAAAAATAGATCTGAAAGTCTCACCCTGTAAGCCATATATAATTTATAAGTTTTAATTATCACCATTTGGGTAAAAGCCGGGTTAGTTGTATGTATTTTTGATGAAATAATCATTAAGCTTATTGCAAATAGTTTTAATTAACTCTAGTCTTAGATGCATGGGTAAGTACAGAGAAATACGCAGATGACCCGGTACAGATTTGTAGATAATTTGCGGATATCTGGTGAAAACCCTGAGTAAAAGTCAGAAAAAGCACTTAGAGAGAGTGCAAAAGGGGAAAAGTTGACAAAGATCCAATTTTTACTAGGTCGCATTGGTGTAATGCTGACAGTTGCAGCTACGGTTGGAATCGCTCAATCAACGAGTGCGATCGCAGCCTCATTTAGCAAGTACGCTGCGATTGACCTCGGTAGTCTCGATCCCAGCAGCACAACAATTAATGCCACTTCGATCAACGATTTGGGACAAATTGTGGGTCGGTATAATGTCGTCAATGCCGCTGGTGTTTCGTCGAACGTTAGTTATATTTGGGAAAACGGCACGATGACGGCATTGCCCTTAACCGGAGTCAAAATTGGCGGCCCTAATGACGGACAAAGTGTAACAATGCCTGGTCGGGGTTCGTTAGCGCGATCGCTCAACAACAATGGAATAATTATTGGTACGGGTGATGAATTGCCCGGTGCTACAGATCGCGCGATGACTTGGACACCCAATGGTAGCGGTGGTTATAGCTTGACGGTCGAAGAATTTGGTGGCGTTGAAAGCTATTTCACCGATATCAACAACGTTGACCAAATCGCAGGGTATCACATTTTTGCGCCAGGACAACAAAATGCCATCTACCGGGAAAATGGCAGCAACACCAACACAATCTTGGCTGGAATTGGAGGCGATCGCAATCAAGCCTTAGCACTCAACGACAAGGGTCAGGTTGTCGGTTCAATAGACGGCGATGGCGTGCAAAATAATACAACGGTCAATAGTGCAGCACTCTGGCAAAAGGATGACAGTGGCAATTATGTGCTGACAAATTTAGGTACAAATGGCTCGCAACAAAGCGTTGCCAGAGACATTAACGATCTCGGTCAAGTGATTGGTCAACTAACGAATGGTTCGGGCGCCACTGCTACCAGTTCTGCATTCTTATGGCAAAACAACGCTTTTACTCTCTTGGGTAGCTTAGGTGGCACAGTACGCAATGCCGTCGGTATCAACAATCAAGGTCAAGTTGTTGGCTTTTCAACTAATAGTAGCAATCAAGAACTTGCCTTTATTTGGAACGATGGGATGATGGCTGACCTCAATAGTTTATTGACCGATAGTTTATTAGTCGGTGGTTCCAATGTATCGCTGACTAGGGCAACAGGTATCAATAATCGGGGAGATATTTCCGCCTACGGTACTTACACTTATGTTGATGCCCAAGGAGTTACGCGCACAGGCACCCGTGCTTACCTTTTGAAGTCAGTTCCTGAGTCTGATACTGCATTAAGCTTGTTAGCTTTTGGTGCGATTGGTGGGGTTTCATTCCGGCGCCGTAACCGTCGAAAAGCTACGGTAGTAGTAGAAGGTTCCAAAGCATAACTGGACAAAAAATCTGTAGGCAGCTAATCAATTGCTTACCTACAGACTGATGCAAAAATAGTTTCTGCACCGATCTTAATTCAAGAAGTAGCCCAATGGTCAGAAACGCGGTTTCCCATGAGTTACCGGGTTTCTACTTACAAAACCAAACTACCATTGCTAAACCTCTCCAAAAACTCTTGTGGGGTGGGCGTCCCGCCTGCCCTCGACTTGATTTTCTGGAGAAGTCTACTAGACAATCGCTGCTTTGAGACTAGAACAAAATTGCGCGATCGCATCCAACCCTTCCTGTGGCGTTCCATCTGCTAATCTCTTGACAAACGCACTGCCGACAATTGCTGCATCTGCGCCCCATTCTTTCACCTGTTGCGCTTGTTCTGGTTGGGAAATACCAAAACCAACTCCGATGGGTTTATCCGTCACGCGGCGTATTTGTTTGAGGATATCTTGGACGCGACTTTCGATTTGGGTACGCATCCCCGTCACGCCGGTAACGCTGACTAGATAAATAAAGCCTTGGGATTTTTGCGCGATCGCTTCTATCCGTTCCGCCGAACTCGTCGGGGCTACCAATAATACCACATCAATGCCCAATTCTTGTGCTGGCTTAAGCAAAACTTCAGATTCTTCCAAAGGTAAATCGGGGACGACTAACCCGCTGACGCCGACTTTGGAAAGTTGGTGGAGGAAAGTTTCGATGCCACGATTGAGGATGGGGTTGTAATAGGTGAAGAGGATAATCGGCGATTGCATTCCAGGAGCAATTCCAGAAACCATCTCCAGCACCGCATCTAAATGCGTACCCTTTTGCAAAGCGCGAGTTGCCGCCGCTTGAATTACCGGGCCATCGGCTAACGGGTCAGAATAAGGAACGCCCAGTTCAATCATATCTGCACCGTTTTGATCCAAAACTTGTAAAGCTTGAGCGGTAGTCTCCAAATCTGGGTCGCCAGCAGTGATAAAAGGAATCAAAGCACAGTGAGAGGAAGAGCGTAAAGCAGCGAAGCGATCGGAAATTAAAGTCATTTGATAATGGGTAATGGGTAATGGGTAATGGGTAATGGGTAATTGGTCATTATACCTCTGCAAAAACTCTTGTGGGGTGGGCATTCTGCCTGCCCTTGAGGTTCTTTTCTCTTGGTCGTTGGTAATGGGTCATTGGTGATTGGATTGATTAGACCTCTGCAAAAACTCTTGTGGGGTGGGCATTCTGTTTGCCTTTGAGGGTAGTTTTTGCAGAAGTCTATTGCCTGTAGGGGCGGGTTTAACGAAATATCTCGTGGTGACACACAATGGTTGGTAAAACCCGCCCCTACTCTTGACAATTACCAATTACCCATTACCAATTACCAGCATCCTTGGATGTAACTAGCAACTTACGTTAATTAGTTTTTTCTTGTTCAATTTCGGCTTGCAGCTGCGCCAATTGTTCGGGAGTAAGTTCTTCCAAACGCTTCTGTAACACCGCGTCCTCATAGTCCTTCAGTTGCTGAGTATAGGTCATCTGCTTCGTCCCAGCTCGATACAGGTAAGTCAGCAACCAACCGATTAACCCACCAACCAACAAAACCTGACTCCAGATGCCTGCATGTTGGCTATCGAGTCCAGCAGCTTGCAAAACCCAGAAAGCCAAACCACCGGCTGCAAAGATGCCGATGCCAATACCTATAACGTCAATTCTTCGCATTTGCAATTAGTGAGAGACTAGAAAAGCGCCAACCGGGCAAGTCATGCCAGATTGGCGGTAAATCATAGCTAGGCTTGGATTTGACGCCGCTTGGGGCGAAAATTCAAAAACGGAGCCAGCAGCAACAACCCTGGGAAGAAAAAGAAAACGAGAAAATACATAAAGCCGCGCTCAAACGAGCTAGCGACGTACCAGCGTAGTTGCATGTAGACATACAACGCCAAGGGAATAACCAGGAGATACGCTCCCAGCAAAACCAGATACAGCAGTGCAATCACCATAGTAGGTTTCCTAGCAGCAACGACTAACAAGCGCGACTGGCCTCAAATGCGGCATCGCTACCGATGCACGCTGTCACTCATTTTACAGAATCCCCAGTAGTTTAACTACCGGGATAGACTTGCCAAGGAACAGGATACGACAGCGGCAAGTTGTTCGGCGGGAAACTCTGTTCCACCAGCACCGACTGATTCCACAGACCGCGAAAGTCCCAACTGTCCCAGGACTTACCCACGACGAGAAAAGAAACAAAGGTGAGACCTTGCTCTCTGGTTGCCAAACCAACGATTTTTCATATCACCTTTTTTCTGTGTCCCACGGACTGACAGGAGTTTGATTCAGCGGGGCGTAGTTTGGCAATGGTGTGAAGATAGCGGGACGAGTGCCTGCTTGTTGGGACCCTTGGGTGGGGTTAAGGTTAGCGAGCCAAACTTCGCCGCGCTTAAGTTGCTCCGTCATCGCTGGTGTTCCTGACTGAGCATGGTTGCGTAGTCGCTTATGCCTGCTGCGGCAAGGGCACGGTCTTCCTCAGCAAACTCAGTGGCAAGGGCAGCAAGTTGACTCGGTTCGAGAACAATGTGGTGACGACGTTTATGGCGAAATTTCAGGAAGGCGATCAAGTCAGCTACTTGCTGAAGTTGCTCTTGGGTGAGTTGATCTAGGTCTTGTTTAAGCGCTTCGCTACTGATTAGCATGGCAGAGGGGGAAGACAATTGAGAGCATCTCCCTCTTATTTTAAAGAGTGTTCTCATCCTTAACTGTGGCGGATAGTTTTTGTAGGGTGCGTTACTGCGTTAACGCACCGACAAGCGTTTAATATGGTGCGTTACGGCTAGTGCCTAACGCACCCTACTTGCTAATACGATCTAGCGACTATTCTCATCCTTAACTGTGGCAGATAGTTTTTGTAGGGTGCGTTAACGCAGTAACGCACCGACAAGCGTTTAATATGGTGCGTTACGGCTAGTACCTAACGCACCCTACTTGCAACTACTGATATTAAACGTGCGATGTTGCACATGAACCTTCAGCGGGAAGCGGGGCGTTGACAATAATTTCTTGATAACCTCTATCCTTAAGAAGTTGGCTAAGTAGTTGTTCAACAGTTTTTTGAACGCGAGCGCTAGCTGTCTTAATCAGCCAACTTTGACAAGCAGCCTCTTCAACTTTTTTGAGCGCTTCCAGTTGTGCTTGGGCTTGCAAATTAACTACGTCAGGCCCCCATCCTAAAAAACCTCGGTCATAGGAATAAACGCTAGAATGTTCCAGATTCAGCTTACTGTCAAGCACTTTTAACGGCGGTAAAGTTACAGTTATTTTGTCTCCTTCAACCTGTACGTCATCAGCCTGAAACTCTCTCAAGTCAACTCCAACTCTGACGTTACCGTGAGCAATGTAGAGCAACTTACTCTTGGTTATTCGCCCCTTCTCGCTCACAGGCACCACGGTATCCATTTCAAACATAGCTGTAGTCAATTCGCTGACATCTCTAACTTGACGGACTATCAGCGAACCCGGATCGACTACCTCTTGTGAGATGCTGGTTAAGTGACTAATTTGATAGGCTAGCCACAACACAACTATCAACAAAAGTACAACAACGCCTGCTAACACTTTGCTAACTAAATTTGAGTCTCTGATTGAGCTAGCTGTCATAGCGGATCTCCATTTTGAACAATTCTAAAGCGAGTATTTCTTATTTATAATTATAAACCACGCATCCTGGGAGAGAGGCGGTTAATTGTTGTTCTGGAAACAGTGTAATATCGGTAACAGAGGATTAGCCTAGTTCGGCTATCAAAAGCTATGTTCAATTTGCAACTTACTTGGGATCGCCCGGCAAAAATTAGTTCACAAGTCTCGGAACACATTTTACGTGTGCGACTCGAACCTTCTGGCGCGCGAGCGCACTTACCCTTACAACTAGCAGTAGCTTTAGATACCAGCGCTTCCATGCAAGGCGAAAAGTGGGAAAAGGCAAAAGCAGCTTGTCAGGCGCTAGTTGCACGATTGCGACTTGGCGATCGCATCTCTCTAGCAGGCTATGCCGACTGGGTAACGCCCCGGGCACACAATCTTCAGAACGCTCAATCCGGCGACCTTCCAGCGATTCTCAACGCTCTGGTTGCCGAAGGAGTAACCCGGACTGACTTAGCCCTAAAATGGATTGAATCTACTTTATCCCCAGAACCAGGGAGAGCCAGGGTAGGCATTCTGATTACAGACGGACATCCTACTACTGACCAGGGTGAGGTTTTAGATGATACTAAAGCGTTGATTGTGCAAGCAGAAGCGATCGCATCTAATGGCATTTCCCTCTGTGCAGTGGGATTGGGGAATGCGGAAGATTTTAATTCAGCGCTTTTGGTTAGTTTAAGCGATCGCGGACGAGGGGCGTTTTTATATGCCGATAATCCTACGCTGCTGGCAACTCAATTGCAAGAGCGCTTACAAAAGGTACAAGCGATCGCATTTACAGATGTAACAATTAAACTAGATTTGGCTGGTGGAGTAAGGCTGAAAAATTGCTGTCAGTTTCGTCCTGATTATCTACCTTTAACAGAAACTAACCCCCAGGAAATTCATCTGCGAAACTTGCGTTCCGATACTGCAACTGATGTTTTGTTGGCATTGGAAGTGCCTGGTTTAAATGCCAGTCAACTTGCTGGTAGTTATGCGCTCGCGCAAGTTCAATTACAAATGTTAGAATTTGCTCCTGTCGCAAGTCTAGCGGCGCTGCAATTCACGCCTTCCTATCGAGAAGCGCAACAAATTAACCCAGAAGTCGATCGCGATCGCCTCTGTTGGGATATCAATCGCTACAGCACCGCGCTGACATCAATCAACGATCCGATGCTAACGGGAGAATTGCTGAGTCAAATTCATGCGGCAGCGGTAAAATCTGGGCAGACAACTATCGCCAATGAAGCATCTCAACAATTAGATATCCTGCAAAAAACAGGTCAACTTAGGGCGCATCAAACGACAGGTTTACTGAGGGCAACTCGTCAATTGGGAGGTTAATAAATGACTGTTGGTTTTGGTTGCGATCCGATTCCTGGACTGGCTCAAATTACACCCGATACGACGTATCTGGTAGTTTTAAATGGGGCTAAAGCAGGTAATAATTTTCGACTGGAGAGGTGGCGATCGCTAATCGGACGCAGCGATCCTCCTCACATCATAGCTGATATCGATCTGACTGGGTATGAAATTGGTGCGCTCGCCACCGTATCGCGGCACCATGCCATCATCCAATGGGTAAATCAAAGACTTCAAATCATCGATCTTGCTAGTCGCAATGGCACATTTGTCAACGGACAGCAACTGATATCCAAGTCTGCCAATCAACCTTCAAATCCAGTGTTTCTGACAGTTGGTAGTAGAATCCGATTGGGCGATTTGGAGTTTGAAATTGCCACGTTTGTGTCCTCTGTGTAATTGGTGGGATTGTAGGCAACAGTCCTGGAAACTGTCGCCAAATTCTCCCACAAGCACAGCAGCATCTGGTCACCCAACGTCCGCGTTTCTCGGTTTCGCCACAGCAATAGAACAGGACTTACGCAGGTCGAGGCCATCACCAAAGTTTCTTTGTAAATCTCTGGTTGCCAAACCAAGGATTTTTCGTAGAAACTTTGGTGTTTGCGTAATATCATGTCCGTTGAATTGCCCATAATAAAAAAACCTCACAGAGTCGTTGCGTAGGGACACGGCATCATAGATATCTCGGACAAACAGATAACTTTAATCGTGCCGTGTCCCGGCTGATGATTGTGGGTAATCCACCGGACATAATATAAGTCCTGTAGAAGCAGATTGTCGCGCAATTGTTGGATGCCTCTACCAAAGGCGATTTAGTCAAGAGATTCCTCTAATTCGTCTGAATCATCAGAATCGTTTAATTCCACCGCATCCTTAGCGCTGACCGCATACTCATAAGCTAAAGTAGCAAACGGAAAGGGAAATGGCAGAGAAACATCATCTGCAAAATAGGGCCAGCGGTTTCTGAGATTATGAACAAAGCAAGCCAGTTTGTCTGGAGCAATTTCTGGAGAGTGAACAACAGCTATTTCTAACAGCCTGGGATTCGCTGCTTGTCTGCTACCATTATCAAGCCGAGACTGCGGCTGACGTAATATATCCTGTTCAGTAGTGAGAAGCTTCCTAATACTTAGATACAGCGAAGTTCCCTCAGTATTACACACCCCCTGCCATTGGAAAACGCCACCTTTACTAATTCGGCTGCCAGGAGAACCCTTGACAATCCCAATAGGTACTTCGTCATTTGTTGCCACTCGTAACCGTACCATTAACAGACGTTTTTGTTCCAATTCTGTCATGTCTCGCTTTAGTTCATCAGGTAAAGTGTTGGCTGGAAGTTTAGGATTTTGCAGCCACGTCAGCATCTTTCGGGCATTTTGCGCTTCCGCCATGAAGAGTACTTGGGGAAGTTCTTCCTTTTCAATTCGGTTAATTAGGCAATCACGCAAACAGTCAGTAACAAATTTATTAAGCAGCTGTTCTGTTTTTTGTCGCTAGACGACTCTTCTTCGCTACTATCACCCGTTGTTTCATCAATATAAGAATCCTCATCCCATTTTTCAGCGATCAGGTATCCAAGTCCTACTGGATACGACACCCATCCTTGAGTTAGGAATAAAGAAGGAGTAGTGACTTGTACAGTTCCTGTTATTGGGTTAACTCGTACCATTAAGGCAACAGTGGAAGGTGTATTGCTAGCTGTTGTTTTTCGAGTTCGACGCAGGACATAAAAGCACGTCAGCCATAGATTTGAATCGATACCATCCTTTTGAGGGTCAATTAAAGGAGCAGGCAAAATCCCAAATTGTCGCAGTAAATCCGACACAGCTTTTTGAACTCGATTAGCAGCGTCTTTAGTTTTATATTCCTTACCCTTTTTATTTTGAGCGGTTAATGGGTGGATGTGCTGATTGACATAGCCAGCCTGCATAGCTCCAATTCGCAAGGCTAGTTTTGGGTCTGACTCTGGTGGAAAGAATGATTTTTTCGCTCTAATTTCGATTAATGCACCGCTAAGTTTACCCTCGGTTTTGGGTAGAGATGAAGTAATTTGACGAATGCGTTCATCAAGTAAATTAATGCGTCGCTGTTGAAGAGTGTTGCCTTTGACAGACCGATTCTCAATATCAAGTTTTTGCGTCAAATCTTGAACGTGCTGGGTTTTGATTCGTAACGTCCCTAATGGGCTTTCGTAAAGAGTTTCTTCTCCTTGGACTTCGGGAAGAGTTTTATAAATTTGAGGTTCGCCTTTTGGTAATAAGTTAAGTAACTGACAAATTTCAGCCATGAGTTGAGCGCGGCATTCTTTCGTTTTACAGAGAATAAGTATTGTGTGTGGTGAATTTTCAGGTGTTCTAAATACAGATGATGCAGCCAGAGAAGGTCGTAGCATTGGAGTAGATAAATCTTCACGTTTTTTTGGCGATCTATCACCTTTTTTCTTCGGTTCTCCTTGCTCCCAGAAAGGCATATAGTTGCCTGAAATTTTAACTGCCTTACCCACTCGGCGAAGAGGAAAACCTTCTTGTTCAATCTTATTTTGAATAGCCCGGTCAAGGCTAGCTAAATCCCGTGGACTAACACCAGGGAGGCAGGGGCGTTCGCCTGGATGTCGAGTGTCATAGGCAATTGCTGCTTGTATCTCCTTGGAAAGTTCATTAAATGTAGACCACTGATACATTGGGTTTAGAGCCAGGGTATTAGGTTCAGGAAGTGGAGAGTCATTGAGCAAAAGTAACTCGCTAATCGCTCTTGACCATTTGGGTTCTTTCCCTTCCGGCGTTATCTTTTGTTTTATTGAGAGAGGAATCAAGCAAAATGGTTGGTCAACTCCATCTAACCACCGATGATTATCGCCAATAAAAGCAGTGGCTCCTCGATAAGGTATCTTATCAATAAATTTTGTAATCCATTGTCGAGTAGAAATTTGATGGTAAATAATCGGTTGATTCCGCCAAGAAACTGTTTGCAGTTTAAAACTAATGACAAACGAGATGTATGCCTCGCCTACTTCCTCTGTCCTCTTTTCCTTACGATTAAATTCAATCAGTGGAACTCTCTGAGGAGGCCATGACATTATTTCATATCCTTTGCCTAGCCTCACAACTGGATAGAAAGTTAGTTCGTATTGAATATCTCCGTCAAACAAGAGGGTTGGGTTTTTGAGAAATTCCTTGGTCAGGTAATCTGGCAGTGCTTGGAAACGAACATCGAGGACGTTTCTATTTTCTGGTTGATGCCAGATTGAGTAATTAGTTGGCTCGTTTTCCCAATGCCAAGCTTCATTGTCAAGTGTGTTGAGTTTGGACTCAACTTCATCGTCTGCTAAACACTCGCTAAATTCTTCCCTGAGCCAATCTTTAATTAAATCAGATAAGTAATAAAGATCGGCAATTTCTGTTGCTAGTATCCAAGGCTGACCGGGACGTTGCCAACCATAACGCCTTGTCTGGATAATGTTTGGGAAACTAGCGGCTATGATGGAATCGAGAGAACGGACTGGTACAGATGGATATTTTGAACGTCCAATTTTGAAACGTGCATTCGCAAGGAATTGGGCAACTTGTTGCCAATTTTTTGGAACTTGGAGTTGGAAAAGTTTGTACTCCACATCCTGAATCAGTTCCCAAGAGCCAAGGCGAATATTTTTAAATGTCATAGCGTAATTCCTTTGTGTCTTTAAGTGCGTTTAAGAAAGCTCCGTAGAGCGATCGCGCTAGTGTTCTTTCATAGGGTCGTTTTCCTTCCCCCTCAACCTCAAGTTGAAGCTTTTTGATAATGCCGACCAACAGTGATGTCACTTCGCTATCAAGTTCGCCTGTCGCTGATTTCGGTGCAAACTTGACATCTAGAAAATGAACGATGCAGGGAACACCACCTCTGACCAAACGTCCAATGATTTGCCAAATACTCACCAACTGAGTCCAACAAAGTACAGAACGTTCATCATCGGTCAATTGTTTGAAGGACATCGATCGACAGTTCAAGTCAAGCATCTTCGCCACTGCATATTTGTAGAATTCGCTTTCAACATTGGTCAAGGTTAAAGGTTCACTGCGTCTATTTATTGCCTCGTACAAAGTAGAATCTTCTGCATTCTGGATCGCCCAACTGTTGAGTTGCTGAACCGTAGTTTGCCAGTCATCGGAAGCATAGGTCGGCTTAAGAAAATTGCTGCTCCAAATGCGGCAATGCGGTTATCGTTGAGAATGTTGTGACCTCGCTCCAGCGCCATCAAAGGTGCAATTACAATCTGATACCAAATCCGGGTTAACAACCCCCCTTATTCTTATAGACCGCGCAGGCGGTCAAAGTTTGTGTAGCCGCGACTTTAGTCGTTAGGCATAAAGGGGGTAATGAAAGCGGATTTAGTATGAGTGGGAAGTTTGTTCAAATCGCGAATCTTACCTCGGCGAATGCCTTTTAAATCACCAGGAGCATTATCGCGGCGGAGTACGGCAATACTATTGATTTGTTCGATGGGATAGAGAGGTTTTAAAATTGACTCAACCAGCGCTGCTTCATCGTAGCTGTTTGCGATCAGCAGTAAGCGTTGGCGATCGCGTAACCGTTCTGGATCTTTTTGTCCTAGCTCTTTTACCTGCTCAAATAATAGATCGAGAAAGTTTTTGGCTTTTCCTGGACTGTAACAGATAGCCTTAACCATCTCATCCGCTGCTTTTTTGCGTACAGCAGGTGGCTGTCCGGATAGGGCAATATATTTCCCTCCGCTTTGCTGTGGTTTGAAGAAAAACTCACTTTCGCCAATCCCAGCATCACCAGCCTTATCATTATTAGGGGCTGGTTCTAGCAATACTGTGGGATTTTTCTGGATGTGATAAGCGGGAGTTCCTGGCGCATAGCTAGTTCCTGAAATCAGCACCGTATGGGGGCCATCCCAATCGTCCACGGCAAACAGCGTGGGAAAATTTAGGAGTAAATAACGACCGACGCCAACGTAGCGGAAATACTCTAATTTGCCACCAGAGTTGCTGGTGCGATCGCGTGTATATTTACAGCGGATTGCTTTTCGTGTGAGGTACAGCCTTTTGGCTTGTTTGTGTAGCGGCACAATTAATTGTGCCGCTACACAAACGAAGGTGTACCTCATACGGCTGCAATCCGCTATAAAGCCCAAAATATTCCCAACTGGTGCAGATGGTACAATCGGCAAATAGTCGCGGGGTGGGCGATATACCAGCGATAAGCTGGTGTCGTGCAAATCTATAATTTGCGATCGCATTAAAGCACTCAGATGGTCAACCAAAAAGCCCAAGCGATTGCTCAATACTGCCACCAGAATTGCAAAATGTAAGTGGCGCGTAACTTCGTCAAACTTCGTTTTATCCGTTAGACAAATACCAAGGGATTCCAGCCATCGCCGCAACCAATCAGCCACCTCAGCTAATGCTGCACGCTCATTTTCGCTACTTAATAAGGTAAAGGCAATGTCTGAAAGTTCTCCTCCTTTGCGACGATTAAAAGGAGCTTGCAAAAATCCCTCAATCGTTTCCATTAGCTGTTTGCGGCGCTGACGTTCCTCAAACGGAGGTAAACCCGCTTCAATCCGATTTCGTCGCTGCTGACTGCGTTCAGTGCGGCTGAGTTTGGGTTGGGTTTCCTCGTTGTCTGTTTCAGAGGGAGGTTCGAGAATATCGCGAATAATGTGAGCAAACACCGAACGACCCGTAAAGGGAGTTAAACCCAACCATTCCACCAGTTGGGGTTGGTTGTGCAGTTTGGGAAGAATAATATCAGTAGCAATTTGAGCGTAATCATTCGCTTTTTTTGCTGTTGCTACCAGTTCAGCAGTCAGGGGGCGACGGTCAGAATTATAAATCGCATTAGCGAATTTGATTCCCAACTGATTTAATAATGAGTTTCCGGAAGCATCGACTAAAACTTCATCGGGTGCAAAAGCTTGGTCAAACTGCACTTGTACCCGGTCAGCTTCGTCAATAAAAAGAAAGCTACATTCGCGGTAAACAGCTTCAGCGAAAGTCAATTTTTCTTCAAATAGTTCAGGGAAAGTGCGAGTATGAATAAAACTAGCTGGAGTTAACACCCAAACTAAAGCTTGTGCAATATCTCGTTCTAATTGATGGCGCGGACATTTGTAATAAAAAGGACAGGTATACTTATCTTCGGTTTGACCTTCCTCCCAATCCTCCATATCCTCGTCATCTATTTCATCATTCTGATTAACAAGAATCACTTTTTGGTAAAGGGTGTGACAAGGTTCAAAGCCAAATTCCCACTTTTCTTCTGATTGAACTAAAGCTAATAATGGGCAGACAGGGCTAAACCAGCGCCATGCTGGATGAGTAGATCCTTGAGCAATTTCCTCTCCTTGTGTTGCTAGAATCGGTTCGTAGACTTTTTCTAGTTGTTGGAAGCGATCGCTCCCCATAATAGGAGCCGCAGAAATCCCCAATCCATGCCAAAATAGGGAAGCAAGAAGCACTTGTGCCACAACATCATTAACGATTAAGGCACACCGATATTTATTTTTTGCTAATTGATAATTTAGAACTTCTAGAAATGTTGATTTCCCGACATTCAACAAGCCTACAATGTGAATAAGTTGCTCTATATCTAATTTTTTATTTGCAGAAAAGTCATCAATTTCTGGATTGTATAAGCGCCAAATAATTCCTTGAATCCGCTCGCAATAATTTTCTAGCTGATACCCAGCTTGCGCTAGTTTTTCATCCATTTCTTGGGCAGAGAGCAGCAATTCTTCCCACGTGACGGTATAAAAAGGATTATGCTTGGTGCGGGTGCGATGAAAAGATATTTGATATCGTGTCCGGTTGCATCGGTTGCGTTTGGAGAGCTGGGGGAGCAAAGGGGATGGGGGAGAAAAAACGCTTTTTCGCACAATCAACTATACACAACTGATATCATGTCCGCGAGAGATCGGTAGTGTATGGATGGCTAATTGCTAATTGCTAATTGCTAATATAGTATTTTTCCTGATTGAGCCATTAGCGATTAGCTATTAGCAGTTACACAACCGTTGCTACCGGACATGATATGAGGCGAATTGGCAATATTGGCAAGGGATATTGATAGGAACCTCGACAAAAGTATGACTTTTGTGATAGATTTTTGCATACCAATAGCCAGCAGATGCTAGTTTAACTTTTCGTTTTTTATGCGGTGGTGTTGTCGATAAATTTTGCTGATAAAGAGGAAGGCGACGGGGATAGGTACTGGTGGGAATTAATAGAGGAACATCATTAATATCCGTTAAGCTAAATATTCTTATAGTTTCAGGAATGTTAACGCAAGTTGCTAGTTATAAACTTTGGCGTTGCTAATTGCAAGCTTGCTAATTGCTAATTGCTAATCTAGGATTTTTAGCAATCTCGCCATTAGCCATTAGCCATTAGCCGCTGTGAGAGAAATAACTAGCAACTTGAGGAATGTTAATGTATTCCGAGAGACTTCGCTCCCATTGATTGCCTTTGCGGCGCAGGAGATAAAAACGAGCTTTTTGGACAAGCTGCCAGTTATCATCAGAAAGTACCGCCACCGGAAAACGATAACCCGAAAGTATTGCTGAGACTGATATAGCTGGTTCTTCTGGAGCTATTTCCTTCAACAAGGTTAGCCCTAATTCTACTTCAGCAATGAGTTGTGCAAGTCGTTTAACCTCTTGTTTTCTTACTTTTCCATCAACATCAGGCAAACTCTCTGCCACGTAATCCTTTAAGTCATTTGATTCGCGTAAAGCTTTACGCAATTGTTGACCCCAGCGAGATGTGTCACGCATGGTTATTTTTCTCCAACTTATTTTGAGCCAGTGAAATAATTTCGCTCATCAACATTAAGCGCACGCCGCCTAATTCAGGTTCTATTTGTTGACGTACCACCTTAATTCGCAATGATTCTTCTCGTTCATCTGGAAAGACAACAAAGGTTTCAGTTGCATCAGGACGATACTGCACGGTTCCCAAACGCTCTTCATCCAAATAAGACCAATCTTTGACATCAATTGCCCAGCTAACTTTCCTGCCAAATTTTACAAGTAAGTCAAATTCGTCAATCTGAGGCCAGAGAGTCACCCGAATTCCCATTTTCGTGAGAGATTCTGCTAGTTTTATTTCCGCAATTCCTGGAATTGTTCCATATCGATGAACGCCAGGAGTAACAGCTTTATAACTTTCTTTTTCTGCTTTATCCTTGGAAATTGACTCGACTGGTGGCAAATTAAGTTTGGCATTTAGTCGTTCGCAAGTCATGTTTCGGCAGCTATGACTTCCGTCTCGACGGCGGCGCATTACATACTGGCAACGAGGGCAAAAATGATAAGTGTTTTCTTCTGCTAAATCAACTAAATCAATGTAAGTTTGTGTTAAGAAATCGCGCAGAGGTCTAAGTTGAGAAGAAGACAAGAGGCGGCGATATTCTGAATAGGGCAGGACAGGACGTTCAATAATCAGTTTGCGAAAAGCGCGATAGGAATCTTCTAGTTGGTGTCCTCGGCAATATTCGAGAACATCTTGCAGAATTTTCTCCTGTACCTGCTTTTCTACATCAGAACCCGTAACTTGCCATTGGGCGGCGAAATCGGACAATAACCCGTCTTCAATCAGGGTGACTTCCGGTGAAAGGTTTTTAATCTCTGCTGTCGGTTTCCAATCTACAACAGGATTTTTCGCCCACTCAAAAAATTCGGGGAGGTTTGAGGGGATTTGTTCATCTCCTTGCAACAAAGATGTTAGATACATTCGAGACATCCCGATGCGGAGAGCTTTTGGGATGTGCATTCTTTTTTCGGGGTTTCGCGTTTCCCACTCTCCCAGTCCTGTCGCCAGATATCGCAAGGTTTCCGTTACGGATATCTGGAGTCCTGGTTCAACTTCTGCGTCATTGGAAAGTAGGCGGAGACTGCGGGCGGCATTATCTTCCCATTCCACGTCGATACCTCGGATTGTCTGCAACCAACGTTGCACTGTTGCTTTCTGACGCGGTTGCATTCCCAGTTCTACGCACAATTCTTCCAGAGTCGGCGCCTGTTTGTGGATGCGAAACCATTCCCGTAGCGCCTCCAGGATTTTCTCTCGATGTCTGGTGACTTTCATGGGTCACTCCCCTATATCTGAGGTGTGCGAATCATTCTGGCATCGCGATCGCTAGAGGGTCAATAAAATTTTTCCATGTTTCCATGATGTTTCCCATGTTTCCATTTTTGCCGATCAACTGGCAAGCAGACGGTTATGTGTTGGCAATAGCGAAAAGGCGGATCGCCTAACGGTTTTGTCGCCCTGTCAGGCTAATGCCGCATAATGATGGCAAAGTGCAGCTATGGAATTGATCGGGAAAATATAATTGTGATTCCCTTTTCCTGCCGCATTGACCATGTAGAGCAGAATTATGCTGCCAAGGATTTTTAGCGTCAAAGTGCTTTGGAATAGCAAGTCGGAAATCCAGGCATTGCTTGAGTCAAATCCCAGCTATTTTTAGCTTGGCAAAAATATTGTCCTTGCTGGCAATTACAGTTGGGAGAAGCGCTGCCTCCCTATCATTTTATCTGAAGTTAAAGTTTGAAATTATATAAGGATTTAGGTGATGCGAGCGCTCGCACCCATTGGGGAAACAGGTTGCCAGAAAGACCGCGTAATCGAGGGATCGCTTACAGGCATCAGTCTTCCCGTCAAGTAGATCGTCGGCGTGCTTTAGGTATTCACTCTCCTGGTTGCCCACAAGCGTCATTAGGTCTTGGTAAAATCAATGAAATTTTACAAAATCTTGACGGGATCTTTATTGATTTTTTCCCAAAATATGTTGTGATGTTTTCTGGATAAATTCCTTGTTTTTTCAATAAAATTTTGATGAAGATTAAGTAAAGACAATAGACAAAAAAAATCCATGGGTAAAAATTAAGTAAATTGCCAGCCGATATTCCATCTAATGGCAGGATAAGGAACTAAATAATCTCGAAAATATCTAGGCAGTTGCCCTAGATAAAGAAAGAGATTTTTAGCAACTGCTGATAGAAGAGTTTTGGCAATTTTTCGGCTCAGATGCTAGCCGAAAAATTGAGATTTTATAATTGCTGCGAGCGTGAGGTTCAGTACAATCGCGCTCTTTGGAGTAAAGCAACCTTTAACTTTCATCCAGCTCGGGAGTGTTGATATGAAACTTCTTTATCAGACCTTGACCTCAGTAGCTGTTGCTATGACTGCTGCCATCAGCTTGTCAGCGGGGGTAGAGGCAGCTACTATTCGATCAAATTCTTCGCCCTGCGTTCCATTTTTTCTCGATATTCCAACAAGCAAGCTCGGCACAGTCGGTGGGAATATTGACAATTCCAACTTGTCAAATTCTACAACCCCCTGTCAACTTGCCATCGGACTCAACTTCACCAGTAGTACGTTGATTGACAGTTTCTTCATCCCGTCGTTGGACAGTTTCTTCATCCCGCCGGACACAATGGGTGCAGTTGGTAGCGATCGCATTGTTGAACTAATTAACGGTAAGTACTCGGTCTACGATAAAGGTACTGGTACCCTGCTGCAATTCAGCTCGCTCAACCAGTTTTGGAACGACGCCGGAGTAACGCCCAGTCGCTTTGCTTTTGACCCAAGAGTAGTATACGACCCCTTCAGTCAGCGCTGGTATGCTGTTTCTGTGGACAACCAACGTGGCGAGAATAACTTCTTGTTTGCCGTATCAAAGTCTTCCGATCCAATAACTGGATGGACTGGTTTTGCCATTGATAGCGACTCAACAAACCAGCGCCGGGCAGATTATCCGACCCTGGGTTTCGATCGAGACGGGGTTTATCTGGCGGCGAATATGCTTCGCATCTCTGCTTCTGATTTAAGAACGACTATTGTGGCGCTGCCAAAGAACGATCTGCTGACAGCAACGCCGACGGTTGCTAATGCGACAAAATTCGAGAATATATCTCAGAGCGAAACTGGATTTACCCTGCAGCCCGTTGTCAATCTAGACAATACGGGATTGCCAGCTGCTCTATTATCTAGCTTCAATACATTGGCAGGCGAATTCAAGCGCTCAAACATTGTCGGGGATATAACTTCACCCACACTTGATACTTCAAATGGATTGATTTCTGTTACCTCATACTTTTCTCCAGGCAGTGCCGAACAGCCAGGGCCGAAACCAAATCTGGAGATATTTCCCAGCGCCAACTTTTCTTCAAATATAATTTTGCAAAATGGCTCTTTTTGGGGCGGACAAACTGTTGATAACGGAGGACGTGCAGCGCTTCGCTGGTTCCAAATCGATGCCACCACCAACCAACGCTTGCAAGAAGGTTTAATTGCCGATCCAAATCTGGATTTTTACTATGGTTCGCTTGCTGTAAACGATTTTGGCGATGTTGTAATTGGTTTCAATGGTTCGGGTGAATCGCAATTTGTCAGCAGTTATGCAGTGCTGGGTCAAACTGTCGGGGGTGTCACAACTTTTGGCAATCCTTTGTTGCTCCAAGCTGGTGCTGCTGATTACTTTCAAGACTTCGGAACTGGTCGCAACCGCTGGGGAGACTACAGCGCCACCGTCGTCGATCCAACCGATCCGTTTACCTTCTGGACGTTCCAAGAGTTTGTTTTCGATGAAGATATATGGGGTACGCAGATCACCCAACTCAGAGTCGTTCCCGTTTCCGTTCCCGAACCCACTTCTGTGTTCGGCTTCTTGGCATTTGGTGCGTTTGGCGTCAGTTCTCTGCTGCAGCGAAAACAGCAACAGAAAGTGTAGAATAACACTTTTATTGGATTGGGTTTCTTGACCGCTTGACGGGTGCGATCCCACTACCAGTACTAGATATCAGACTGGTTGCGATCGCCCGTACCAATAAACCAATTGCACAAGATACAAAAGCGATATGCCGACCGCACGCACTCGCGTTCGCATCGGGTAAAATGGAAATGTAACTTTTTGATTAACGGGTCTGAATGCCCACATTACTCAGAGTTGGTCCATACCGTTTCTTCTGCTATGCAGGTGACCGCGATGAACCACCGCGCGTTCATATTGAGCGCGATCAACAGGAGGCTAAATTTTGGCTTAGTCCCGTTCGGCTTCAAAATAATAGAGGCTTCAGTCGCACAGAAATCAATCAGATCCAGAAGCTTGTTGAAGAACATCAAGAGCAGTTATTAGCAGGTTGGAATGAATTCTTTAATGGTTGAATTGCTGGAAATTCCTCAAGCACTACAAGTAGTAGTTACAGATGACACGCTTACCGTCGATCTTTCCGATGGTCGCACTATCTCTGTTCCTTTAGCTTGGTATCCTCGGCTGTTACACGGTACGCAAAACGATCGCAATAATTGGCGATTTATCGGTGGGAATGAGGGAATAAATTGGCCCGAGCTTGATGAGGACATAAGTGTCAAGAATATAATTCTTGGTCAGCCATCGGGCGAAAGTCAGAAGTCATTCCAGCGATGGTTGGATGAACGTGCCAAGACAGCCTAACACCTGATAAATTACTTTATATGTCATGCTCGGTTATCGATGAATCTCTGATGCTGTACGACTCGCTTCACTTAGCAATGTTTAGCGGTAAAGGTGGAGTCGGAAAAACAACTCTTGCTTGTGGTTTTGCGCGGCGTTAGGCCAGATTATTTCCTCAGGAACAAATACTTTTAATATCGACAGATACAGCTGATTCTTTAGGAGATGTGCTTAACCCAAGTTGCTAGTTATAACTATCGTGGGTTGCACAGCAGAAGCTAATCGCAAGCTTGCTAATTGCTGATGGGAATATTTTTCGGGTCTACCAGCCATTAGCTATTAGCCATTAACCTGTCTTCAGCCCTAAAAAGATAACTAGCAACTTGCGTTATTAGAACAATTCCGCAATGATTATCTTTGGGAATTAGCCGAAATGATTAGCGGCGAAGTCAGCGAAGCAGGCGCGGTGAAAATTGCTTACACACCCGCAGCTTGGCGACAAATTGTAGCCCCAGCTTTACCCGGTATTGATGAAATGCTCTCCTGGATTGCAGTCATGGATTTATTAGACAGCAAACAGCAAGACTTAATTATCCTTGATACTGCCCCTACAGGCGATCTTCTCCGCTTTTTGGCAATGCCATCTGCATTAGCAGATTGGTTAGCTATATTTAAATTATGGATGAAGTATCAAGCTGTTTTAGCCAGAGTAGATTTGATGGGGCGACTGCGGAATTGGCGCCAACAAGTTGTCAAAGCGCAGAAGAAATTGAAAGATTATAGTCACACAGAATTTATTCGAGTAATTCAAGCAGAAGCCGCAATAATTGCCGAACAATTCCGGTTATCGGAATCTTTAGAAAAAATCGGAGTTCCCCAGCGTTATGTAGTGCATAACCGTTACAGTATGGGTGAGGAAATTGAGCGAAATTTGTTGGCTGAGAAAACTATTATTCGCCGGATTAAAGGCGCGGCAAATCTTTGCTTTTAACGGAATAATATTTTCTAGCAGTCCACTTGAGTGGACTTTCGCTATTAGCCCTGCAATAAATTGCAGGGCGGGTTTTATTGGTAACGTGAGATCTGCAAGCGCTTCAGGGTGTGAGCGAACAAGGGGGTTTGCAGTAGGGGCACGGCGTCAAAGGTATCAAGCAATAACAGATAACTTGAATCCTGCCGTGCCCCTAGGAAGCGTCACGGCGTCAAAGGTATCAAGCAATAACAGATAACTTGAATCCTGCCGTGCCCCTAGGAAGCGTCACGGCGTCAAAGGTATCAAGCAATAACAGATAACTTGAATCCTGCCGTGCCCCTAGGAAGCG
>NZ_BLAY01000154.1 GCF_020521235.1 Microseira wollei NIES-4236
GGCTAAGGCTAAAGAAAAACTTTGAGCTGGCGACAAAACTTACTGATGTTCCCTACGCCCCGTTGATTATTTTGCAAACAAACCGGGTTTCTTGTTGCTGGGTGAAGTTGGGACACATTGTAGGGGCTAAGGCTAAAGAAAAACTTTGAGCTGGCGACAAAACTTACTGATGTTCCCTACGCCCCGTTGATTATTTTGCAAACAAACCGGGTTTCTTGTTGCTGGGTGAAGTTGGGACACATTGTAGGGGCAGGCTAAGGCTAAAGAAAAACTTTGAGCTGGCGACAAAACTTACTGATGTTCCCTACCCCCGTTGATTATTTTGTTACTCTTCCTTATTTTTTGCCGGAATTTCGCTTACGACTTCATACAAAGCTGTGGTTGGCGGGTGAGCAAATAACGGCGTCATCTGTTCCACAATCGCTTGATAAGCCTCGCTGCGATTGGCTTCCATATCTTCTACGCTGTCCCAAAAAATGACGGCAATTCCTCTATCAGTTCCTGGTTCTTGCATCAGGTACGCTCCCTTAAAACCGTGAGTATAAGTTGAAACAGCTTTATCGTAGAGTTGCTCTGCTGCTTGAAACTTACCGGGTTTGAACTCTCCTATGGCGACGTAAGCAAATTTATGTTGCAGAAAATCTTGAAATTCTGACATTGTTCGCACTTGGTTTTGACAACATCGCTACCTTAGCGCTTTCTTAGTCAAGAGGGATAGTAGAAAGAGAGAATTTGTAACATTTTAGATTCCAGATTTTAAAGAAAATCTTAAATCTGAAATCTAAAATCTGCCATCGATTATATGAGGCTCAAAGACATTAACTCGTCTGCCATCTCGAAGTTAGCGGTGACGTTTTGCACGTCGTCGAGGTCTTCGAGGGCATCGATTAATTTTAAGAGCGATCGCGCCTGCAAGGGATCGGTGACTTCGACGGTATTGTTGGGTATCCAGCGCAGTTCCGACTGCTTGACGGCAAAGCCTTTTTGTTTTAAACTTCGCTCCAAGGTTTCCAGATTTGCCACCGAGGTAAAAACTTCAGCCGCCGCTTCATCTTCGTCGTCTTCATCTGGGATTAATTCGTAAGACTCGGCACCCGCTTCCAGGGAAGCTTCCAACAGTTCATCTTCATCGACTGCACCAGCAATTAGCACCACGCCTTTTTGCTCGAACATCCACGACACGCAGCCTGTTTCCCCCAGATTACCGCCATTTTTGCTCAAAGCGGCGCGCAAGTCAGCGGCGGTGCGGTTACGATTATCTGTCAGCGCTTCGATGACAACGGCAACGCCGCCTGGACCGTAACCTTCGTAGCGAATAGCCTCCAGGCTATTGCCATCTGCGCCTAGTTTACCAGCACCTTTTGCGATCGCGCGTTCTATATTGTCATTGGGTATCCCCGCCGCCTTGGCTTTTTCAATTGCAGTCCGCAACTGAAAATTCCCCGCCGGGTCTGGGATACCCGTGCGCGCCGCAACTATAATCTCCCTAGAAATCTTCGTAAATACCTTGCCCTTGACGGCATCTACTCTCGCCTTCTGACGTTTGATATTAGCCCATTTACTGTGTCCAGCCATAGCGGAGAATGCTTAACACTCTGTCTTCAAACAAAATAGATATCATAACTCAAAAAGCGGTAATGGCGTTCCCAGGCAGATCCGTGGTCACGAGGGTATGGCTAATGGCTAATGGCTAATGGCTCAAACCTTTCTCTCTATCTTGCCAATTAGCAATTAGCAATTAGCAATTAGCAACTCTTTCATTCATTTACCTCCCGTAAACGTCACCCCGCGAATAAAGAGTAGGGAGGGGTTAAAAACCGCATAAATTGCCAAGGCAGGCAGGGTAAAAACCATCGACGCTGCCATAATATAGTTCCAATAACTGATGTACTGACCCTTAAAAGTATTTAAGCCCAAGGGTAAAGTAAACAGTTCCCGCTCCGACAAAATAATCAAAGGCATCATAAAATTGTTCCACGCACCCATAAAGATAAATATGGCTTGTGCGGCTGCTGGTTTGGCTAAAGGTAGCACCACTTGCAGAAAAGTTTCCCACCTACTCAATCCATCTAATGCGGCTGCTTCTTCCAATTCCTTGGGAAAATTGATAAAAAATTGCCGCATCATAAAAATAAACGTCGCATTCACCACATTTGGCACAATTAATCCTTGATAAGAATTGAGCCGCTTAAAGCCATACATAGGATGACAGTCGCGCCAGTCTATGATTGTCTATCCAAAATGGAACTATAACCCAACGATTGCGGGTCATATCATGTCCAATAGCAACGGTTGTGTAACTGCTAATAGCTAATCGCTAATGGCTAATGTCAGGAAAAATACTATATTAGCAATTAGCAAGCTTGCAATTAGCCATCCATACACTACCGATCTCTCGCGGACATGATATCAGTTGGTAGAATTCGGGTTCTGGCAATTGGTTGATGAATCATCAACTTCAAGCTAAGAACAGAATTAAGCGGTAACAAACTAGGCGATCGCTCTAATTTTTTTCATTTGATGCCTCGTTCAAATGCGTCAGCTTGAATTTGGTCTGAAATTAGGCTGCATTGTTCCAGTAGGGAAATCGAAAGTTCTGGCAATAACTCACTCGATGCAATCTGTTCGTCCCCGTAAGTTTCCAAAAATGCTGAGGGTGTTTCTTCCCGTAAATGGTATAGTTTGAGTCGATTTCTTTCCCAAAACCAAACCTCAACAACTCCCAAACGTCGGTAATTTTCTAGCTTGTCAATGCTGCCACTGGTGATAATTACCTCTATAGCTAGGTCTGGAATGTTTTTTTCCTCTCCTATGCAGTAGCATTCATCGGGTTCTGCGCCTGCATTTTTGAGTCGGTTTTTCAGGGTGGGACTCCCCATTGGACTGTGTTTAATTCGCTTCTCGATCAGATAAAACTCTAACAAGGTAGCCAAACGTTTTTTGAGTTTTTCATGTCTTATAGACGGCGACACAATTTCTAAAACTCCATCCAAGTAGGTGACGCGGTAATGAGAGTTATCCTCCAGTTTTTCGAGTAAAGCTTCATAAATTTGCCAACTCACGCCACTGGTGATAAATCTTTCCTCTGGGTCGTCAGTTTCTGCCAGGAATGGTTGTTCAATAAGTGCTTTGAGACTGTTAACCATTATCACTCTATAACCTACAACCGGGAAGCACTAATGGCAGCACCAATTAAACCGACTTGCGGATTTAAAACTACATGGACTGGCATTTTTTCCAGTAACGTACTCATGCGACCTTTTTGCGTAAATGCAGTGAGGAAATTTCCTCTTTGAATTAAAGGTAAAATTTTCGCAGCAATCCCACCAGCAATATAAACACCGCCATAAGGTAACAGTTTGAGGGCGTGGTTACCTGCTTCTGCACCGTATGCTTCAATAAATATTTGCATGGTTTGGTAACAGAGTTGATCGCTTCCTTCTAAAGCTGCTTGGGAAATGACTGCTGCTGGATCGATAGTTTTCTCGTTTTGTCCAGCTTGTTGTTCCCAACTTCTGATGTCTGCGGCGATATCTGGAGATTCGGGGAGGGATAAGCGATCGCGCAAAAATTGGTAAATTGAAACAATCCCTTGACCAGACACAACTCGTTCAACGGATACGTGTTGGATATTATGTTTATCCATCAAGTATTTCAACAGTTGAAATTCCAATTCGGTGCGGGGGGCAAAATCTGTATGTCCGCCTTCGCTGCTAAAAACTTGATAGGTATTTCCCACAGGAACTAAAAATCCTTGTCCTAACCCCGTACCTGCACCAATAACGGCGATGGGGGCGTCTTTTTGAGGTGCTTCTGCTTGTAAGGTATGCAAGTCGGATTCGCCGAGTCCCAAAACGCCATAACCTACGGCGGCGAAATCGTTAATTAAACTAACTTTAGAGATGGCTAATTCTTGTTCCAAACATTTGGCATCTAGTAACCAAGTCAAATTGGTCAACTTGGTTGTATTGTTGACTACAGGGCCTGCGATCGCAAAACAAGCTTTCTCCGGTGCGGGGACATACCCCAAATGTTCGGCACCTGCTTGCAGAAACTGCCGCACCATCGGCACTAAATCTGGAAATTCGCCGCTCTTGTAAGTTGCCTCATCTAAGCTGTACATTTGCCCAGAATCTGGCAACTTCACCAAGCGCAAAATTGTTTTAGTGCCGCCAATATCCCCTGCCAATAATAACGTCATATATCTAACGCAATTTGCTATTTATAAACATTGGGCATTGCTAATAACGCAATTTGCTAGTTATAAACTTGGGCTTTGCTAATTGCTAATTGCAAGCTTGCTAATATTAGGATGTTCCCTGACATTAACCAGCCATTAGCCATTAGCTACTATGCATGAGATAACTAGCAACTTGAGTTAATAGCTAATAGCTCGCAGCTAATAGCGAGAGCTACAGCAGCTGACTAATATAGCATTTTTCCCGCTCGATCCATTAGCCATTAGCCATTATCTACTATGCATTAGATCGCTAGCAACTTGAGTTATCTAGTGGAACCGAATTACTTTTTCAGTTTCGCTCAAGTGGGAGGTATCGCCATTGAGTTCCATTATCCATTCTCGATCTTGACGCACAATTTTGACCAAGCAACACAAAGTGGCATTAATTTCCGGTTGATTAGTTCCACCGAGTAACCCCATTGCCGTGCCGATTACCGATGCACCGTGTCCCACCAGCAGGATATCTTCTGAAAATTCATCGACGAGGCGTTTGGCGGTTTCTCCAGATCTAAGAAGTGCTTTTTCCCCGGTTTCGGGATATTCGGCGATGACTCTGGAAGTGTAGCTAAGGTCAATTCGCGGATATTGTTCCTGCAATACTTCCAGCGGCAGTTTTTCCGGCATCGACGGCATCCACTGGGGATTTAACCACTCGCTCAAGCCAGATTCTACTTTAATCGGTAAATCGAGCGCTTCTGCCACTTCGTTCGCCGTTTGTACGGTTCGCAAAAAAGGGGATGCGAAAATATGGGCGATATTTTCTGATTTAAGGCGCTGTCCTAATTGCTGAGCTTGCATAACGCCACCATCGGATAATGGCGGATCGTAGGGTCGTTCTGCGGTGAGGAACCAGTCGGGGTTGACAAAGTCGAGGCGGTTACCGTGACGGGCGATCCAGACAATTTGGGACATGGGATGCAAGGATTTTAGATTTTAGATTTTAGATTTTAGCTCGTTCCCTGGCTCTTGCCTGGGAACGCCGATTTTAGCTCGTTCCCTGGTTCTTGCCAGGGAACGCGGATTTTAGATTTTATCTTAATCGTACAAGGCTTCTACATTATGTCGATAGGCGATCAAGGCGTGACCGTCCTGATTTTCTTTCAACGCTATAAAAATAGCATCGGATACTTCTGGGGAAACGAGGGTCTTGATCTCGATATTGGTGTTATACCCTGCGATATCTCCCATCCGTCTGCCATGACCGCCTTCACCCCGTGCTTGAGTGATGGTGTAACCGCTGACGTTGTGGGTTTTCAGCAGCTTGATCAGGCGGTCTTGCAGTACAGATTCGCCAATGATAACGATCAACACGGCGGGTTTTACGGGAACGGTTTCGGAAGACATGGAAAACTCCACAGGACGCTGTTTCCAGTATGCGGCAGTTTGTGGTGCTTTGCGATCGCTTAATTTCCCCAGATGCTAGTCTGAGTCTCCCTCGTTTTCAGGAATGCTTGGCAATAACTCCCCGGCTGAGAAAATTGGTATTGTAGAGCCTGCGAAGTCTGTGCTATCCCGCGTCACAATCGCATCCAGATTTTCCCTCATAGCACAAGCTGCTTGGACGGCATCTTCAAAATCTCTTAAGTTAGAGGCTAATGCTGCCTCTAGAATCGGGCGATCAACAGCTATAACTTCCAGTGTTGCCAGGATAATTGAGACATATTGTTTGGCTATTACAGTCCCTTTTATCTTTCTGGCAATGTAGAAGATATTGGTTAAGGTTGTGGCTGTTATAAAGCCTTCAACTTGCCCGGATCTGATAGTTTGTAATACAGTGTCAGCATCCCCGAAAAATGGCTCTCGCTCTAGCAGAAAGTCGAGAATAATGTTGGTATCCAATAGAACGCGCATTATAGGTATTTTTCCTCCAGACGTTCTTGTAACATCACCTCAATTTCTGCATCGCTTGGAGGTGGTGTTTCGGTCTTCAGTCCCCCGCGCAATTGTTCCCACACTTCGTCTGTTACTGGCGTGCGAGGTCTGAGTTCGTTGCTTAGCGACCGGATAATCGCTTCGACTAGGGCTAATCGGTCGATTACCGATAATTTATACGCTTCCTTCTTTAATTCTTGCAAATTCATATTTTACTCCTGGTTTTCATCACAATCTTAGCATTGTATTGAGGTAGCGATCGCCTGCTTTACTATTTAAGTCTCCCTAGCCACTTTTCTAATGCCAAATCTACAAAGGCTTCCATTGAATCAGACACCAAATCTTGTCTATTCCTGTATGTTCTCCATAATTTACGCTCGGCAGCATAGTATATTCCCCCTCGTGGTTTACTTAGTTCTTCTAGTTTTGCTGCTGTAACGTTGTATGGGTTTTTTACCCGGATACCCTTGTCTACAAAACCTTCTAATAAAGCATGACCATCCCAATCCGTACACAGTTTAGCTCGCCCCAATCTTTCACTACTAAGACCTTTTAAGGGGAGCCATAAAAATGGTATAATTGAACCTTTATTAGTCAAATACAACTCAGCACATAATTTACTTGTTTTGTTTGTTCCGTTTCCATACTTGATACTGCCAGCCATAGTAATTTCTTGCATACGACTGTCAAAGCTGAGAATTTTACGCCTAAACCTCAAAATTTCTTCCCGTTGACTAGAATCATAGTTAGCCAGTCGTTTATCAAGTGCATTTGGAGGGGCAGGTATATCCTCAGTACTATCTTTCTGCTGATAGGGAATCTCTACTTGTGAAACTTTCTCGTTATCTACGTCTTTTAACTGTAAATAAAGCCTTCCCTCATCCGTCAAAATTGGAAAATATAAAAATTCAACAGACAAATGGCAATACTTCCTATCTGTAAAATTATCTCGATGAAAACTTGGTGCAACTGCGACTAAGCGAATAGGTCGATCGTAATCTATTTGCTCGCTAAACGGTTTCTCGTCGCGCCAGGCGTCGTAATAACGAGTAAGCTGCTGAACAATGTCTCTATCTTCCGCATTTTTTAATTCCAGCACGACTAACTCGTTATTCTCACCCAGGGCTAAAATGTCGCAAAATTGACCTTTGACAATGTGTTGTCGTTTTATCGGCGTTAAACCGAATAGCGCTAGCAAATTAGCCCAGACAAAGTCTTCTAAAGCCTCTTCGCTGTCAAATTCCCAGCCTGACGCGGTTTTTCTTAAGTTGACAAAATTTAGCATTGCGTTGTAGATAACGTCTCTATTAAGTATTATCAATATGTTACACGGGGAGCATGTAATTTTCTCCCAGTTCTTGGCTGGCGGACTTGGTTTGTGTAGCCGGAGGTTTTAACCTGATGGCATATACGAGGAGCAAGTGCGATCGCATACCAACCCCGACGGTCAAACTACTCTACCAAAGCCAGAGGTTGCCTTTCTATAATTTAAATAGATAATTTAATTAGCAGCGCTCTAAGCATAAAAGCTACCCAGTATGCAAATTACTGAAACCGATCGCGCCTCCATTCGCATTGCGATCGAACGCCAACTTCAAGCTTTTAGAAACGACGATGCCGTTGGTGCATTCGTCTTTGCCAGTCCGGGGATTCAGCAAACATTCCAAAACCCGGAAAACTTCATGCAAATGGTTAAGAATTATTACCAACCCGTCTATCGTCCCCGTTCTGTGATATTTGACGACCTGGCTGTTGTGAATGGCTCTTTAGCACAACCAGTCCTCCTACTAGGTCCTGATGAAATTCCCGTGAGGGCGCTTTACTTGATGGAAAAGCAGCTAGACGGTACTTGGAGAATTCACGGCTGTCATCTAGTTCCCATAGAAAATGCCTTCGAGTCTGAGTGAATTGCAGATTTTAGATTTGAGATGGCAGATTGAATTGAAATCTAAAATCTAAAATCTGAAATCTAAAATTATCATGACCTGCAACATTTGGTTGCCACTTTTCTGAAACTCATAGGGAACTTGCTCAACTTTCAGGGTGTATCCGCGCGTTTCTAATTCAGTCATGACTGGCGCAAGATTCGGCGATATTTCCCCCGATATATTTAAAAGGGGAAACAGCCGCACTTGTTTGGCAACGCGACACATTTCCAGAATTGAATCTAGATGAAATTCTGCTGAAAATTGCTCGGAATAAGTAAATAGAAAATGCGAACACAAAGCTAAATCAAACTGATTGGTATTAAATGGCAAAGTGGGCAACCCATAAGTTAGGTAACGCCCTTGGTTCTGTCCTTGCGGGAAATCTGCTAAAAATTGTTGCATCGCTGCCATGCGAATTTCCCCCAAATGTTCTGGGGATTGGATATCTTGCCAAACGTAGCTATCTAAATTAGCTCGAACACCTTCAATAACAGTTTGATAAGTATCTTGGATGCGCGCTTGAATTTCATCGGCGGAAAACTGATAAACCGGATCGCAAGATATCACCTTGTACCCTTGGCGCATCATTTCTGCGTTGAAGCTGGCAGGGCCACCAGCACAGTCGAGAATATTTAATCTGAGGTCGTTTGGTGTCAAGTTAAACATCCTGACATATTCCGGCATGGAACGACCCCAGGGAATGACTTTTTCTAGTTTTAAACCCATTTTTTACACAGATAACTCAATTACAAACACCAGCCTATTCATCCGATGAAAACAAAGATTGAAACCGAGCGTTATCCCGAATAATATCAAAAGCAGAGTCATTATTTGCCATTTTTATGTATTTTTCAGGATTCAATTCTATTGCCCGTTGCAGATTTTCTAAGGCTAATTCAGCGTTACCTAGTTGGGCATAGCATCCGGCTTTGTTGTACAAAGATGCAGCATCATCTGGCTTGCTCTTTAGAGCAGCATCAAAACTTGAGAGTGCTTTCTGATATTGCCCCAAGTTTTTAAGCGCTATGCCTCGACTAAGCCAGACTTTATAACAGCTTTCGCGCAAGTCTGCTGATTGATAAATTGCTAGTGCTGCATCATAATAGTCGAGGGCTTTCTCGTATTGCTTGAGAACCTGCAAGGCATCACCAAAAGCTTTCAAGGTATTAGCCTCGCCATAAAAATCGGCAATTTCTCTATAAATCGCGAGAGCTTTCTCGTAATAGGCGAGCGCTTGTTCGTAGTTAGATGCCCTCTCACCTCTAATGCGAGACAAAAATGCATCACCTAAGGCTTTTAGAGTGTGAGCTACGCCTAAGCGATCGCCAATTGTGAGTTGATTTTCTAGAAGGTCTTTGTAGTAGGTAATTGCTCGTTCTAAGTTTGACGCTCTTTCACCTCGAATCAGAGATAAAAAAGCATCACGTAATGCCTTGAGAGTTTTAGCCTTAAAAACACGCTTTAGATCGAAAAGCGCTGAATCCGATGAAAATTCAAACACTCCTGAACTCCAATCAAAAAAGTCTGGAGCGCGGAGAATAAAGTATTTGATAGCGAATGGAGGCAGAAAAAAGACAAAGCAAATGTTAGGGAAGCGATCGCGAAAGTTTTCTCTTTGCTGATTCAAGTGGCTGAGGATGGGCGGAACGGTATCTAAATTGTAATAGTTACCCTCGCCACCGTAGCCGGGTTTAATATAGGGTTCCAGCGACTTTTCTAGCCCCTGAATGAACAGAATATTCAATTCATTGCGCTCTGGGCGATTAGCAACAAGGTCATAGAGATTATCAATTGGTTCTGTCAGTTGTAAAACGGCTACTCTTTTTTGAGGTAAATCCTGTTGGACTCGCTGTATCAACTGGGTGGCTTCTGCTGGAGAGCATTGCACGAAGACAATTCCGAAGCCTTTTCTGCGCCGCAAGGATCTCACGAGGGCTTGATAAACTTCTTCCCTCGAAGGTGCGGTATCTTCAGGTGATTTGGCGGTACTCATACAGATCGAACCTTTGCCAGCGCATCCTGAAACTTAGGAATGCCTTCAATCAACGGGTGAACATTGCACCAGATGTTGAGGGACTCATTATCATCATAATAGCGATATTCCAGCAGGCAGCGATTCAACAGCAGACGCAGATGCTCTTCGTTATTATCTGCTTGCTTGAGATAACATGCCCGTGCCAGAATCTCCCATTGATGCTCCTGAACTGTCTTTTGGTAGGTTTCCCTTGTCTCCTCAATTGCCCGTCTAGCCGCTTTTGCCGTGATGGGCAGTTCGTCTGTCCAGTCAATCGCCTTTTGAATCAACTGCATCAGATTTCGGACATGTCCACCACTCATCAAGCATAGTTGCTTCAACGTCTGTTGGCTATCAAATACAGGTGGAACATTCAATCGATCAACCGCACCTTCCAAGGTTTGCGCTAAATTTGGTTCAATCAGAACAACCCGGCGACAGACAAGTTCGCGCAGTTTTGCCAGTCCAGCTTTATTCTCACTCCCATCTGGATTTCGTACCATTACCATTGGTAGCACATCAGGCTTATCGTAATTATCTTCTAGCTGGGTTGCTCTTCCTGAATACACCATTGCGATAGGCACCGTGTAGATAACATGGCACGCCAATCCTCGCAGAATTTCACTCCGATTCAGGTAAATTTCATCGTAATTGCTGGGCTTCCCTTCCTCTTTGATTTCTACAATGCGATCTAGATTATCGGCAATCATCACAATTCCCCGACAATCTTTTGCCAGGGATTTTTGTGCTTCTTTGATAAAGTCGTTCAGCGCATCTACCAGAGAGGGCGTATTTGCATTAATTTTCTGGCGCAGTTCTCGCCGCTTGTCTGGTGTTGCCCGTAGGTTGGCAGTAATTTTAGCAAACTGGGAAATCTGCCCCTCCAAGTTCAAACCCTCAAATGAGATTTCTGTCAGTGCTATATCTTTGAGGGATTCCCAGCCCTCTTTCATCCAGTCGAGCAATGGGTTATGATTTTGCAGCTTGATAGCCTCTACTAAATGCCGAGTACAAGCAAACAATATGTCTGCATATTCAGCATCTTGAGGTTCAATATCCTCATCATCGGCTGCGAAGTAAACCACACAATACTTCTGCTGTTCCAAGTATTCTTTCAAACGCAATAGTTCTGTGGACTTGCCTACTCCCCGGTGCCCAGAGTAAAGTTGGCATGTAGGTTTCTTAGAGCGTGCGATCTTCCGACCTAATTCTCGTACAACCTCCCAGCCACCACGGACTTCCTGGCAATCGACATACGCCTCTTTGGGTGGGGGCTGAAACGGTTCAAAAGAACTGTAGATTTCGGTCAGTAAATCCAGCGTCATGGGCTACCTCAAGCAAACTTCTTCACAGGTATAGCTTACAAGGTGATGGATTGCAAACAAAAGCGGTTCCAGCAAACATATTGCTGGGCAATTACCTCGATCGCTATCTCTAAACTACACCCAAACAAGCAACTTCGTGGCCTAACTATGCGATCGCTCACCAACAGTTTACAGGTTGGCTTTTTAAACTCTTGCAAAGAGCTATGCCCCATTGCCCAATGACTTGCGTAATTCCTGCCTACAATTTTTTCTAATTGGGAGAGGGAAAAAAGTTTTGCACCCTCTCCCCTAACCGGATTTATTCAAATGCGGGAGATGCTTCCATCATCTCTAGAGGAACGTAATGGAACCTGCGGAAATTTTCGACAAACCTCCTTGCCAAATCTTTAGCTTGTCGTTCGTAAGCAATTGGATCGCTCCAAGTTTTTTGGGGGTCTAAAATATTGCTGTCAACCCCTGGAACTGCTTCGGGTACTAACACTTTAAAAATTGGATGGTGATGGAATTTGACTTTATTTAATGCGCCAGAAAGCGCCGCCCATACCATCGCACGAGTATGTTCGATCTTAATCCGGTTACCGACGCCGTAAGGCCCACCCGTCCAACCAGTATTTACTAGGTAAACATCCGCATCGTACTGGATGAGTCGTTTGTACAACATCTCAGCATAAACTGTCGGGTCAAGTGGCAAGAATGGACTGCCAAAACAAGATGAAAAAGTCGCTTGCGGTTCGGTAATGCCTCGTTCTGTACCTGCTAGTTTGCTGGTATATCCTGACAGGAAATGATACATTGCCTGTCGGTTAGTGAGTTTGGCGATAGGCGGTAAAACGCCAAATGCATCTGCTGTTAAGAAGATGACTGCCTTGGGATGACCGCCAATGCCGGGAACGACGCAATTAGGAATATAATCGACAGGATAGGCGGCTCTGGTATTTTCGGTGATGCTGTCATCGTCATAATCTGGAATTCGGGTTTGTTCGTCCAGAATTACGTTTTCTAGCACCGCTCCAAAGCGCATTGCTTCCCAAATTTGCGGTTCGTTTTTCTGGCATAATTTAATGGTTTTGGCGTAACATCCACCTTCAAAATTAAAGATGCCCCGATCTGACCATCCGTGTTCGTCATCCCCAATTAACCGCCGGGAAGAATCGGCAGATAAGGTAGTTTTGCCAGTTCCAGAAAGTCCAAAAAATAGCGCCGTGTTGCCAAATTCATCCATGTTGGCGGCACAGTGCATCGGCAAAACGTTCTGCTTCGTCATCATGTAGTTGAGGAACGAGAATACCGATTTTTTCATTTCTCCGGCATAGTGCGTTCCGCCAATTAAGACGATTCTTTTGACTAAGTTCAGCACTATAAACGCTTCACTGTGGATGCCGTCGATTTCTGGATCGCCTTGGAAACCTGGAACGGCAATCACAGTAAAGTCGGGGCGGTGGTATTTTAATTCCCTCTCTGTTGGTCTTAAGAACAGTTGGTGAACAAATAAGTTATGCCAAGCAAATTCGTTGATGACTCTCACACCCAAGCGGTATGTTGGATCTGCGCCTACATAGCCATCAAAAATGTACAAATCTCTGCCTTGGATGTAGGCTAGCATCCGCTTGTAAAGCTGTTCAAATTTATCGGGAGCAAGGGCAACGTTGATTGCGTTCCAATCTACTTCATCGAGTATTTCTGGTTCTTCAACGATGAATTTGTCGTTAGGCGATCGCCCAGTATATTTCCCCGTCTTAACGCACAGCGCGCCGTTCGCTGCTAACGTGCCTTCTTTTCGTGCTAGAATGTGTTCTATTAGCTCTGCTACTGATAGGTTCCGATACACGCGACCGATGTTTTTGATGCCTAAAGACTCTAGTCCAAAAGTTTTGTCGTTGCTTGGTTCTATCTCTTGGGCAAAAGTATCGAGTTCCCAATTCAGGTTGTTTGGGTTGAAAGAATCTAGGTGGGACGCGATTGCATTCATTTTATCCCCCACTTTGTTACTTAGGTTTTACTTCACATCTGCAATATTCTCGATCAACTGCACATCCTTATTTTCAGTCCTGAGACGATCGATGTGCGATTTATTCTGTAAGTATTGATACTCTTTTTTTACCAGGTTGCCAAAAGCTATGGATTTTTTATTTAAGATTATTTGCGTTAATTAAGACAAGTTCGTGGTTTGATACTAAAGTTTAAATAAATCAGAGGCGCACAAAAAATGCACCTCTACTGAGTAAGTTAGTTGCAAATTTTACATTATGCTTTGAGGCTCAAGACTTCCCGATCCAGAACCCGATTCAGTTTACCGCTTTTAAACCCTTCCAAATCTAGGGTTACGTAGATAAAACCGAACTCTTGAAATGCCGCCACCAACTGAGGTAAATCGGAGGTTAAGATAAATTCCTTAATTTGCTCTGGAGGCAACTCAATTCTGGCGGTATCGCCTTCAGAACGCACCCGCAGATTTTTTAACCCCAGTTTCCGCAAATAAAGTTCTGCCCTGCCAACTCGCTGCAATTTAGCGACGGTAATTTCTTCGCCGTAGGGAAAGCGCGAACTGAGACAAGGTTGGGCGGGTTTATCCCACCAGGGAAGTCCTAATTGTTGGGAAAGTTGGCGCACTTCGATTTTGGTGACGCCAACTTCGGCGAGGGGCGATCTCGCACCCCTTTCTTTCGCCGCCTGTATTCCGGGACGATAATCTTGCAGATCGTCTGCATTCACGCCATCCACTACATAAGGATAACCCCGCCGCAACGCCAAGGGTTTGAGGGTGTCGTGCAATTCGCTTTTGCAAAAATAACAGCGATTGACGGGATTTGCGGTGTAATTGGGATTGTCCATTTCGTGAGTTTGGACAATTTCGTGGGGAATTCCGATCGCCGCCGCCTGGATGCGCGCTTCTTCTAAGTCTTCCGGTAAGAGGGAGGGTGATTCGGCGGTGATCGCCAGTGCGCGATCGCCCAACACATCGTAAGCAACTTTCGCCACCAACGTGCTGTCAATCCCCCCAGAATAGGCAATTAATGCCCGATCCATCTCGGCAAATATAGTTTTTAGTTGCTCAAGTTTCTGCGCCAACATTCCCACTTCACAAATCACAGCATTTGATAATTATAACCGTTTCTCTTCAAGAATTTTAACTCAATTTTAAAAGCGACGATAGGATTCATTCTTGCTTGAAATTACGACTCGTTGAGATTATAATTAAACAATGATACATTAGCCAAATTAAAATCCCATGAATCAAGAACGGCAACTACCCAACTGGAAACAAATATATCAGGAGACTCCAGTAGAATCGATGCCTTGGTTCAACCCAGATTTAGATCCGGATATTGACTCAGCCTTAACCAAGCTGAACCTGCAAACGGGGACGGTATTGGATATCGGAACGGGACCAGGGACGCAAGCAATGGCATTGGCACAGCGGGGTTTTCAAGTCACCGCCACCGATCTTTCTGAAGTAGCAATTGAACAGGCCCAAGCTAAAGCCCAAGCAAAGGGGTTAAATATTTCCTGGCAGCAGGATGATATTCTGAACACTCAGATTAGCGGGGAATTTGATTTAATCTTGGATCGGGGTTGTTTTCACGTATTCCACGCCTATCAAAGACAAGATTACCTGCGGGCGGTTAATAATTTGACAAAGCCGAAAGGTTATCTATTTTTAAAATGCTTTAGCCATTTGGAAACAAGGGAAGAAGGCCCATATCGATTTAGTACCGAAGAAATTAAGGAGATGTTTAGCCCCCAATTTAATATCATTTCCATTGAGCCTACCGTTTACTACGGTAGGTTATATCCGCGACCCAAAGCGCTATTCTGCATCATGGAAAAACATAAAGCTGAATCGAGCAAAAAATAATGGATATTCTAGTCATTGGTAGCGGTTTTGGCGGACTTTCGGCGGCGATAAGGTTGCAAGCGCAGGGACATCGGGTGACAATTGTAGACAAGCGCGACAAACCGGGGGGACGCGCTTATGTCTACGAACAAGATGGTTTTCGCTTTGATGCTGGCCCTACTATTATTACCTCTCCTTGGCTGATTCGCGAATTATTCGAGTTATGCGGTAAGCAAACTGACGATTATGTGAAGTTGGTTGCTTTAGACCCGTTTTATAATATTCGGTTTGAGGATGGATCGGTTTTTCATTATAGCGGCGATCGCAAGGAAATCCTCAAACAAATTCAGCAGTTTAATCCAGCAGATGTAGAAGGTTATCAACGATTTTATCAGGCATCGTCACAAGTGTTTAAAAAAGGCTTGCCTTTGATGACCAAACCTTTTACTCAAATTGCAGATATGCTCAAGGTTGCACCCGACATGGTTGAGTTGCAATCGTTTAAATCGGTAGCCGGGTTTGTTAATCAATATATCAAAGATGAACGGCTGCGAATCGCGTTCAGCTTTCATCCTTTATTAATTGGCGGCAATCCGTTTCAGAGTACTTCAATTTACGCCATGATTCACAAACTAGAGCAAGAATTTGGCATCTGGTTTGCCATGGGCGGGACGGGAGCATTGGTAGAGGCTTTGACGCGGCTTTTTTGCGAGATTGGCGGGCGATTGTTACTCAATACAGAAGTGGCTGAAATTGTTATTAATGAAAAGACTAAACGCGCTACCGGAGTGAAAACTACCGATGGAAACTTATTCCCAGCGGATGCAGTTGTTAGCAATGGGGATGTGGCGTTTACCTATCTGAATTTGATTGGGGAAAAGTTTAGGAAAAAGTGGAGCAATCGCCGCATTAAAAACCTGCAATATTCCATGTCTTTGTTCGTGCTATATTTCGGCACTAATTGCCGTTACAACCACATGGCACACCACGAAATTCTCATGGGGCGACGCTACAAAGACTGGATCGAAGATATTTTTACTCGCAAGCATTTACCCGATGATTTCTCATTATACCTGCACCGACCCACGGCAACCGATCCATCTTTAGCGCCTGAAGGTTGCGATTGTTGGTACGTACTTGCACCCGTTCCTCATTTAGGTGGAAAAATTGATTGGAAAACTCAGGCTAAACCTTATCGAGATGCAATTGTTCGGTATTTGGAACAGCGGTACTTACCAAAGTTATCCGAACATATTGTGACAGAACGTTATATCGATCCATTGCACTTCCGCGATGATTTAAATAGTTATTTGGGAAGCGCTTTTTCTGTAGAGCCAACTTTATTTCAATCAGCTTGGTTTCGTCCCCACAACCAAAGTGAAGATATTCCAAATCTTTATTTTGTCGGTGCTGGAACTCATCCCGGCGCGGGTATTCCTGGGGTGATGAGTTCGGGAAAAATTGTTGCCGAAATGCTAATGGCTAATGGCTAATGGCTAATGGGTAATGGCTAATGGCTAATGGCTAATGGTATAGAGAGCTTAGGTTGGGTTGAGCTAACGAAACCCAACGAGAAAAACGACAAAATAGTTTATAGCGGATTGCAATCGGATGAGGTGTACCTTCGTTTGTGTAGCGGCACCCGATCCGCGACCTCAATCGCGCCATGGATTGGGACTTATCGGATGAGGTGTACCTTCGTTTGTGTAGCGGCACCCTTAAGGGTGCCGCTACACAAACGAAGCGAAAATGCTGTACCTCACAAAGAGTGCAATCCGCTGTAAACTGGATTAAGCTCTCTATTTTTTGAACGAGTTACAGATGAAAGACCCAAAAAAACAAACGCTTAATATCGATGCTGGATCCCTGGTTTTAATTATCTCGGCGTTTTTACTGTTGCCCCTGTTATTTACGGGGTTTTTCTTTCAATGATTTGTCTATTAGACCTCGACAATAACTCTTGTGGAATAGGCGTCTCGCCTGTCAAAGAGTTTGTTTTTTGTCGAGGTCTATTAGACCTCGACAATAACTACTCTCAAAGGCAAACAGAATGCCCACCCCACAAGAGATATGGTCGAAGTCTATTAATCTCCCGCTGCTAACACCCGCTCAACTGTCAGATTTAAATCAGGGAAAGTCTGGGACACAATGCGCTGAAAACCAACAAATTCTGCTGATTCATACAGTCCCTCAACTAAAGTGAAAACCGTCACTTTATTATTTGACAAATCGACAACCCAATATTCTGGAATATTCAGCACGTTGTACTCAACCCGCTTGGCTCGATAATCTGTAGTTTTAGTTGATTCGCTGACAACTTCTACCACCAGCAAAGGCGGGTGTTCGTTCAGTTCAATAACTGCTTCTCGGTTTCTCAATTCTCGCCATTGGGATAATGGAATGACAACGATGTCTGGAATTCGAGATGTCTCCCATCTACCACCACGAGGGGAACGAATACCAATAGCCATTTGTTTAGATGTCCAGTCAAGCTGTAACCGTTTAATTTCGGCTCGAAATTCATCGTTGAGAAATTCCGCTATTGCCCCATGTTGTCCACTACCAAGACTCATTGGAACTAATTCCCCATCTACCAATTCATAGCGAGTATCCGTACCATCTTCGTACTTGAGATACTCTTCAAAGGTAAGCCGTTTAGAGGTTGTAGTCATGATGATATTCCTACCTTTACCTAATTCTACCAAAAAAATCTCTATTATTGCCGCGATCAGTTAGGTCAGCTATCCTATAGATTGGGTTTATCGACGAATTATGAATGTCATCTGGCTGCTGATAAAAGCTTCTGGGTTGAATGTTGCAATTGCTATCCTAACTGGTTTAATCAGCGGTGGGTGTAGCGCTCAATTAATCGCGCTGATTAACCTTGCGGTGAGCGGAAATTCAACTGATAATTTAATTGGTTACTTTGTTGGATTAGCATTCCTTGCCCTGCTTACAAGTATTATTTCCCAATTTTTACTAATCGACCTAGCTCAAGGTGCAGTTTATAACTTACGATTGCGCCTGAGTCAGGGTATTTTATCTGCACCGTTACGGCATTTAGAAGAATTGGGAGCAAACCGTTTATTAGCAACTTTAACAGATGATGTGCAGACCCTTTCTAATACCGTGTTTGTTATTCCTTTCCTCTGCATTGACTTTGCTATTATTCTCGGATGTTTGGTTTACTTGAGTTGGCTTTCCGGACTGGTATTCGTCGTAACGGTAGCTTGTATCGGTACAGCCATTGCTATCGTTCAAATCTTGCTTAATCAAATGAGAAAATATTTCAATCTGGCGCGAGAGGAACAAGATCGATTATTCAAACACTTTCGCAGTATAACTGAAGGAATTAAAGAATTAAAATTGCATTCAGAACGCCGTCAGGCATTTTTTTATGAGGAATTGCAAGTAAGCGTCGCGGCATCGCGGAATCATAATATAGCGGCACTGAGGATGGGTGCGATCGCTATCGGATGGGGACAGTTACTCTTCTTTACCATTATGGCTTTGTTGGTGTTTGCTTTGCCAAAATTTGTATCGGTTACCCCGACTCTTTTAGCCGCTTACGTGTTGACGCTTGCTTATATAACGACGCCGATGCAAAATATGTTAGACCGCCTTCCAGCTTTATTTCGAGCCAATGTTGCCCTACAAAAAATAGAAAAAATGGGTTTAGCATTAGCGGATAGATCGGAAGAGCAAAGTCAAAATCCACAAGCCAAAATCCACAAGCCAAAATCAATTGACTGGACATCCTTAGAACTAGAGAAAGTTACCCATACCTATCCAGGAGAAAAAGAAGACAGTAACTTTGTTTTGGGAGAGTTAAATTTAACATTTTATCCGGGGCAATTAGTATTTATTGTTGGTGGTAACGGCAGCGGCAAATCTACCCTGGCTAAAATTATCACCGGGCTTTATATCCCTGAAACTGGAGAAATTAAATTAAACGATCGGCGAATTACAAATGAAAATCGGGAATGGTATCGGCAGCATTTTTCAGTTGTTTTTTCGGATTTTTATCTATTCGAGCGACTCTTGGGAATTAGTCATCCCAACCTCGATATGCAAGCGCAAGATTATCTGCGGCAATTTCATTTAGACCATAAAGTTCAAGTCAAAGATGGACTTATTTCTACAACGTCGCTCTCTCAAGGACAGCGAAAGCGCCTTGCTTTATTAACCGCTTATTTGGAAGATCGTCCGATTTATTTGTTTGATGAATGGGCATCGGATCAAGACCCATTTTTTCGCGATATTTTCTATAAACAGCTATTGCCGGAACTAAAACAGCGGGGTAAAACTGTATTTGTTATTAGTCACGATGACCGTTATTTTCACCTAGCCGACCGACTGATTAAGCTCGATTATGGCAAGATAGAGTATGACAGATAAAACTTGCCAGAAACCCGGTTTCGACCGTCGTTCGCGTAGCGGAAGGGAGGCATATCTCTGGTTGGCAAACCAACGATTTTTCGGAGAAACCGGGAAGCGCGTAAGTCCTGATATAGAGACGTTGCTAATAGCTAATGGCTAATAGTAAATCGGGAAAACATTCCCAGCAATTAGCAATTAGCAATTAGCAATTAGCTATTAGCACTTTAGCGATCGCTTCCACCAATTCGCCTGGTTCTACTGGTTTGGTAATGTGACGCGCAAAACCTGCCTCGATTGCGCGAGCGCCATCTTGTTTTCTAGCATAAGCTGTGAGTGCGATCGCCGGAATTTGTCTTTCTCCCTTTTGTGCTTCTGCTAACCGCAACTTCTGGATTAATGAGTAACCGTCTTCCTCGGGCATTCCAATATCGCTGATTAAAATATCTGGTTTAAATTGGTTAAAAATTGCCAGTGCTTCCCTCGCGGATGCAGCTGTTTCTACAATTGCTCCAGACTCGTTTAATGCAAACTCCAGAAATTCGCGCATATCGGTTTCATCATCAACAACGAGTATCCGTACTCCCGTGAGAGAAACTTCAGAATCGCTGCCAGCAGGGGAAACGGGAACGGGGCAAGATATTAGCGGTATTCTGACTGTAAATGTTGCACCCTGTCCTTCTCCTGCACTTTCTGCAAGAACGTTACCGCCGTGCAGTTCTACCAAATGGCGTACAATTGCTAAACCTAATCCCAGTCCGTCTTTCGATCTGGTGGTAGTGCTATCAGCTCGACGAAAGCGCTCGAAGACGTAAGGTAAAAAGTCATGACTTATACCTTTGCCGGTGTCGGTAACGGTAATTTGGGCATAGGAAATTTCAGATTTTAGATTTGAGATTTCAGATTGAGGGCATTTCAGATTTGAGATTTTAGATTGCAGATTTGAGATGTTGTTTTCATTTTCAATCTGCAATCTGCAATCTGCAATCTGCAATTCTACTTCAACTCGCCCACCAGAAGGAGTAAATTTGATCGCGTTGTTGAGTAAATTTCCCACAATTTGCTGTAAGCGATTCAGATCGCCGGACACTTGACAGAAGGTGCAATCTAGTCTACATCCCAGGTGAATTTGTTTATGTTCGGCGGTGGGACGGACTGCATTAATGGCAGTTTCAACGACATAATTTAGATTAACTGGTGCAACATTTAAGCGGAGATTTCCGCGAATCATGCGCGAAATATCTAATAAATCTTCAATTAATTGGCATTGGGTTTGGGCGTTGCGTTCGATGGTTTCTAAGGCACGATTAACAACTGCTGGGTCAAAGGTGCGAGTTCGCAGCAACTTTGCCCAACCTAAAATAGAATTAAGCGGACTTCGCAATTCGTGGGAAACTATTGCCAGAAATTCATCTTTGGTGTGGTTGGCATGTTCTGCTTCTTCTCTGGCTGCTTTTTCCCTTGCTAAAAGTTGTTCCCTTTCTTGCTCTAATTGCTTGCGATCGCTTATATCCAAGACAAACGCCACCCCGCGATCGCGATATCCCGGCAAGAACGCACAGCCAAGCAAAATTGGGATGCGACGTCCGTCTTTGCAAATGTATTCTTTCTCGAAGGGTTCGTATTTGCCTACGGTATGCAGCAGCTTTAATTTTTCCTTATCTGTTTCGGAATATTCGGGTGGAGTAATGTCGCGATAGTATATTTTTCCGCCTTGCAATTCTTCTCTGCTGTAACCCGTCATGCGAATAAACGCATCGTTGGCATCGGTAATTTGTCCTTCTATATTCCAAAATAAAATCCCGATCATATCCGACTCGAATACTCCTCTAAATAATGCTTCGCTTTGTTTGCGATCTGTAATATCTTCCGTGATACCCATCAGCGATTCTAGCGAGCCGTCTGGCGCGTATTCTGGAATAATCCGCGCGTAAAAATGCCGACCCCTGTGGCTAAATTCCATCGGCGTTACTTGTTTGGTGGCGATCGCTTCGTTGCATTTGGTTTCAAACAAGTCGCACATCTCTTCTTCCAACCCCAATTCGCGCCCAGTTTTGCCGATAAACTGCTGCGGTGGCATCCCAGATACTAGCTCTACAGAGGGACAGATGTAAAGGTGACGCAGATTGGGATCGAGTCGGAAAATCACGTCGGGCAAGTTTTCTACCAAGGTCGAAAACTGTCGTTCGCGACGGCGCAATTCATCTTCCATTTGCTTGCGTTCCGATAAGTCAACGACAAAGCTAACGCCGCGACTTTGGGAACCTTCAAACATTACGCCACCCAGCAAAACGGGGACGCGACTGCCATCTTTGCGGATGTATTCTTTCTCTAGGGTGTCAGAAGTTTTGCGCCGCATTTTTTGCAGCGATCGCTCGCTCCAATCCAGTTGCTCTGGTGGCGTGATCGCCCTCCAATTCAGTTGTCCTGCTTGCAAATCTTCCCGCTTGTATCCCACCATGTTCAAAAAGGCGTCATTGGCATCGAGGACGGTTCCGTTTGTATGCCAAAACATGACGCCTAGCAGATTTAATTCCACCAGTTGTTTGAGTCTAGTTTCGCTTTGTCGCAAAGCTTCTTGTGCTTGTTTGCGAGCGCTAATATCCGTTGTACTGCCTACAATTCTAATCGGACGACCGGCATCGTCTCGCACCACAAACTTACGATCTTCTACCCACACATAGTGACCGTTTTTGTGCTGCACGCGATATTCAATGCAATGGCGGTCTATCGTTGCGATTTCGGCAAAGAACTTTTCTGAATTCTTTTTGTGACTTTCTTCCGGATGAATGCGATCCATCCACCATTGCGTCGTGGGTTCTGCTTCCTCTGGCGCATATCCCAAAAGCTCGGTTAAACCGCGAGTTCTTTCAACTCTATTGCTCTGCAAATCCCAATCATAAATCAAACAATTCACCGCCGCTGCCGCCAACTCATATCGCTCGTTGGCGCGGCATAATTCAATTTCTGCTTGTTTGCGTTCAGTAATGTCTAAAGCTGTTCCCAAAACTTGGCGCAGCGAACCATCGGCATTTCTGCTAAAGACAACTTCTCGACTACAGAACCAGCGCCATTCCCCATTCGCACGTTGCATCCGGTATTCGATTTCCAAAATTGCGCCTTCAGGTGCCGCAGAAAGTCGCTTCAAATGGTCAGGAGTGCGAGCAAAATCTTCTGGATGGATTGGGGTGGGTAAGAGGTTTTCTCCCATTCTCTGAACTTGCTCTGATGAGTAGCCAAGCAATTCGGTAACTTGCCGATTTACATAAACATTCCGCTGTTCGACCAGGTCGTAAAGGTACAGAATACCGGGGGTGGTGTCGGCAATTTGCTCGATCAATTCCCGACTCGCAAGCAATTCCTCCTCCGCTTGCTTGCGTTTTGTAATATCCCGAATTAGCCACCGCCAACCAGTCGCTTCTCCCTCTAGGTTATCTGCACTAGCCACCGAAACTTCTGCCGGAAAAGACTCGCCTTTGATTGGTTGCAATATTAGCTCCCAAGTCTGCCTTGATTGCAAAGACTTAGTGCGAATTTTCAGATCTACCAGTTGGTTAAATTGGCTGCGAAACCCAGAACGCACTTGTGGGGAAACGAACGTAAATAAGCGTTTCCCAATCAGAAATTCTTGGTTTGCCGATACCAGAGCAGCAGCGGTACAATTTGCTTCCTGAATTATCCCCAATTTATCCGTGACCAGATATCCATCTGGGGCAAAATTAAACAAATCCCGATACCGCTGACGCTCAACCTCGCTGGAGGCGCGAGCCATTTCCAGTTCGGTATTTTGTAGGTGCAATTCCTCTTGAAAACAGTGCAGTTCTTCTAGCGCCACCTGTAAGTCTTGGTTGGTTTCTGTTAGCTCCAAAGCACGCTCTTCTAACTCGGCGTATGCATTGAGCAACGCTTCTTCGGTTTGCTTGCGCTCGGTCACATCGCGCCAGGAAGCAACAAATCCATCATTCCACTTGCTGGCGCGAATATCGTAAGCTCTGGTAAGTTTTTGACCGCCAAATACATCCGCATAAATCAAGGTTTCTTTAATTAACGGTTGTCCGGTTTCTACTACCCGACAATATTCCGCAAACAGTCCGCTTTCTCGATGAGCTGGTAGCAATTCGCATAGCCGTTGCCCGATATTTTCTGGCGTCATGCGATTGCTTTCCAGCGCGGCGGCGTTGAGATATTCGATGCGAAAATCTACTATTTTTCCCGATGCATCTCGAATGGCCGAATAAATGCCAAAACAATCGAGCATGTTTTCTACAGAAGTGCGGAACCGCTCCTCACTGTCTTGTAATTTTTGACGCAATTGGGCATTTTCAATCGCACTCCGCACCGCACTTCGCAATTCATCCGGCGTTGTTTTTTCTTTAATTAAGTAATCTTCTGCTCCGCTTTTGATCGCCTTTACTGCAACAGTTGTATCCTCGATCTCGCTTATCATCACCACAGGCGGGCACTTGTTCCCTGTCTGCTTTTTGAGCTTTTCTATAAACTCCAACCCATCAAATTCTGGTAGCCCAAAATCCACTAATATCCCGTCTGGCAGTTGCCCTCTACACAACGCCAATGCTCCCTCTGCCGATTTTTCCTCTAAAATCCTGTAGCAATACTCCGGCTCTGCCAGCAGGCAATTCCGATATCTTTTCCGGTCTTGAAGACCCCTTTCAACAATTAGAATGGTTCTTTCCTGTTGTGTCATCATGACCTATTTTTGTGCTAGCTAGCGCCTATCGTCAAATTTTCTTTCCCTAACCTTGCTTTTTTGTTTTCACATAGCATTTCCCCTTCCCTCCCCATCTGAATTTCTCGGATTTTTGCTGGTAAATTTGCTAAATTAGCCCTATTTTTACCCAACCGATGTACCCAGATGCGCTCTTATTTATCAGCTTTTTAATCTCAATTTATTTTCCCAATTCTATAGGGTACCTAATAAAATTACCCCTAAAGAGCGGTTACGGCTTCTACCTTAAGGTGGATAACGCGAAGGAGAATTGAGACTAATTTCCCTGGTTGCATAAATCGCTCCCACCCGCCGACCTTAGGGGGCGGGTGGGAGAAATTGTAGGGGCACGGCGGGGGAAAATCTTTGAGCGATGCAGCTCGCTCTAGTTGCTGCCGTGCCCCTACAGGCGGGGGAAAATCTTTGAGCGATGCAGCTCGCTCTAGTTGCTGCCTTGCCCCTACAGGCGGGGGAAAATCTTTGAGCGATGCAGCTCGCTCTAGTTGCTGCCTTGCCCCTACAGGCGGGGGAAAATCTTTGAGCGATGCAGCTCGCTCTAGTTGCTGCCTTGCCCCTACAGGC
>NZ_BLAY01000155.1 GCF_020521235.1 Microseira wollei NIES-4236
AGTCATCCCTGAATATTATTATTCATTTCGACTAAACGAATCGCACTCGGAGCTTTGCAGCGAGATACTCGAGCTTTAAAATTAACTCATTCCAAGCGGCATCCGAGATAGAGCGATTTAATCCTTTTTTTCTAGAGTATACCATAGATCGTGGCATTACTCGCTGATTGATTGAACAATGAATCAATCAGGCGTTAATTCCGCATAGAGCTACAGATCGTCGGGTCAAACAGGTAGTTTCTCTTATTAAGGATCAAGCAGCTGCAATTGAAGGATTGTTCGATTTCGTAGGCGGAAAAAGAACACTATCAAACTCTTATATAAAGCAGTTACATCAACTTCTAACTCAGAGCCAAGATAGTACAGAAGCTTTAGACCCACTTACAGAAAAAATATTTCGCGTTTCTTTGATAAAAGGTGACTGGAAGCGTCAACCCAACAATCCTCTGGGAGCAGATGGCACTGTTCATGAATACTGTCCTCCTGAGCAAGTTGCATCCGAGATGGACAGATTGATTGCACTACATCATCAACATCGCGCTCAAAGAGTTCCTCCTGAAATTGAATCAGCATGGTTGCACCACCGCTTGACACAAATTCATCCATTCCAAGAAGGAAATGGTCGTGTTGCTCGTTGTCTAGCGAGTTTAGTTTTTATTCAAGCCAGTTGGTTTCCTCTGGTTCTCACCCGTGATGATCGAGCAGTCTACATCGCAGCCTTGGAAGACGCAGATCAAGGCGATTTATCCAACTTAATTAATCTCTTTGCCAAGAGCCAAAAGCAAGCTTTTCTGAGAAGCCTTGGTTTATCAGATCAAGTTCTTTCAGAGGCAAGAAGAACTCAAGTTATCATTTCCTCCATCGCTGACAAATTGAAACAAAATCAGTCAGCATCTATTCAAGATCGGTGTAATAAAGCTGAAAGCTTTGCCTCAAGCTTATTTGAGATAGCTTCTAATCGTTTACAAGAAGTCGCCGCTGAAATCAAACTATCACTTCAAAATTTGGTAAGTGATGTAGAGCGAAAGGTTCGTAAAATTGATGCACCTATTGGTGACAATCGTTCATATTTCCATCGCCACCAAGTTGTGGAAACAGCTAAACAGTTGGGATACTTTGCAAATACTCGAAACTACCACACTTGGATTCAATTAGTTATTACTGTAGAAACATCAACAACACTTCTTCTTTCATTCCATGTTCTCGGGCATGAATACCGAGGGTTACTTGTATGTACTGCATGTGCTTACCATAGAGATGATTCTGAGGAAGGCGAACGCAATATCAGCGATATTCAGTCTTTAACAGATTCTCCATTCCAGTTGTCCTACGCAGATGAAGAAGAGAATTTAATAGAACGTTTCAAGCAGTGGTTAGAAGATGTAATTTTGACTGGCTTAGAGTACTGTAACAAGAGTATTTAAGGGAGGTAGTACAGTACTGTCGGGACTTACGCAAACACCAAAGTTTCTTGGAAAAATCGTCGCTTTGTCAACCAGAGATCTAAGCAGAAACAAAGGTGATACGATCGTCGTGCGTAAGTCCTGACTGTATGAGAAGCAGCGCGGCACAACAAATCGTTGGCGCAGACAGCCGAGAGAACTACCCACTGCTCGATCGACTGGCAAAAACTCAAAAGCCTGTGGTGGGATTGAGAAGATTTAAAATCAAGCAATAATGTTTATGCGAGTACTGCCGATCGAGAGGCTTTCAGAGTGAGTCGGATTGTTTTAACCACGATTGGTTCCTTTGGCGATTTGCATCCCAAAATTGCCCTCGCGCTTGAATTACGCAAGCGCGGTCACGATGTGGTCTTTGCAACGCACAAAGAATATCAAAGCAAAATTGCAGCCTTGGGATTTGAGTTTCATCGGATGCGACCTGACAATACCGCTCTCAACGATCCTCAAGAGATGGCGCGGATGATGGATCTGAAAACGGGTACGGAGTATGTCATCCGCCATTGGGTTTGTGCAAGTTTACGCGAAACCTATACAGATTTAATGCACATTGCAAAAGATGCAGACTTCATCATTGCGGGTGAAGGGGTGGTGGCGGCTCGATTGGTTGCAGAAAAATTAGGGATTCCGTGGACGTTTACTGTCCTACAACCAGCCTCATTTATGTCAGTTTACGACCCATCTGTTATCGCTGTATTTCCATTTTTAGCCAAACTGCGCGGGCTGGGTTCTATCGTCAACCGAGGCATTATTCAGCTATCCAAAATAATTGCTAAATCTTGGGCGGAACCGATTCATCAACTGCGACGCGAACTCGGCTTGCCGTCCCTCGTTGGCAATCCCTTTATTGATGATAAATATTCTCCCTACCTTGTGCTGGCAATGTTCTCGCCAGCATTTGCAAAACCTCAACCGGATTGGGCTGCAAATACCGTCATTACAGGGTTTACATTCTATGATGGCAGCGAGGGCAAAGCGAAACTCACACCAGAACTAGAGCAATTTTTAGATGCAGGTGAAGCCCCGATTGTTTTCACCCTTGGTTCAGCCGCAGTCATGTTTCCTGGTAACTTTTACCAAGAAAGCATTCCAGCTGCAAAGCTACTAAACCGCCGTGCAGTTTTGCTAATAGGTAATAACGCACCTCCAGAAAATCTTTCAGAAGACATCATTGCAGTTAGCTATGCGCCATACTCTCAAATTTTTGCTCGTGCTTGTGCAATTGTGCATCAAGGCGGAATTGGCACAACAGCTCAAGCATTACGCGCAGGTCGTCCCACGCTTGTGATGCCCTACAGTCACGACCAACCCGACAATGCAGCACGAGTCGAACGATTAGGAACATCGCGCACCATTTCCCGTCAACAGTATTGTGCATTGCGAGTTGCGAAGGAGTTACGCCAATTGTTAGATAATACTAGCTATGCAGCAAAAGCAGCAGAAATTGGGTGTATTTTGCAAGCAGAAAATGGTGTAGGCTTGGCGTGCGATGCGATTGAAAAACAACTTGTAAAATCGGAAATATCGATGAAAAATCGTTCGGAAATTATCTGAATTGTGCATCATATTTCTCCAATAACTATTGTGGGGTGGGCATTCTGCCCACCTTTGAGGGTAATTTTTGGAGAGGTATATTGATGTTGTTGATTTAAAGTTTCACATGTTCTAACAAGGTTTGTATCGTATGATGTTGAAAAACTGGGGTTCTTGTCCTTCTATCGTTACAGTAGTTATTCTTGCAAGTTTAGTTGGAGCGATCGCACCTGGATGTACAAGCCTTGCAACTTCTAGCGTGCAGCAAGGCAAAAACACCTCAACTATCAATCTTCACAGTGAGGAAATTCAAGCCAACACAGAGAATTCTCCCGCTGCTTCAGATCGGTTTGGTCTTCAAGAAGGTATGCCATATAAGAAAGCACGAGAAGTTCTAATTCAAAAAGGTTGGCAACCCCACTTACAGGGTGATGCGCCCAACCTTAACGATACTTCTGTCAGAGAGTTATTTGATTTGGGGTATCAGGAGGTTAAAGACTGTTCTGGGACAGGACTGGGGCCTTGTCGGTTTGAGTTTACCAATGCAGCAGGAGAACTGTTAGTTGTATCAGCTATAACAGCTGGAGCTAGCAATAGAGAACGTCAAGTTTGGCGTTGGTTCATTGAGAAAAGGACGGACACTCAACAAAGCTCATCGTCTCCTGATGCCACACAGAAACTGCCATTCGTAGGAATTATATTTTTTAATTTTCTAGGTGGAACTGGAACGGGTCAATCAATTACTATTCAAGCAGATGGAACGACTATAATTAAAATTCACGGTACAGTTAGCAGTTCAGTTCAATATAGGGGAAAATTCTCAAATCGAATCAGATTAGAAAATGGATTTGGCTTAATTTTAAACTATGACTATGATAAAATATATAGCTTATCCCCTAATGGACAAATAGCTAAAGGCTGTAAGGGGGAAGGAACGCTCTGTGAGTCAAATCTTTACCAACCTCCTATTGCAGAGGGTTTGTATATCATCGGAGGAACCGATCAAGGTTTAGAAGTCAAGGGCGAACAGTATCGATATTACGACGAGGGAGGGGAGAAAGAGTGGAGACGCATTTCTGAGTTGAGTTACGTCAGCGATGGTGTGGTATTTGATGGAAACACTTATTGGTGCATATCTCCTAGAACAGAAGCAGGAGTATGCTCTGAAAATGGATGGACTCCAGTCAGATAAAGGGCAATCTCGACAGCATCAGGATTTACACATGAATTATTCTATTCGACTCGAAACTGAATCAGATTATAGAGAAACTGAGATGATTACACGTGAATCATTTTGGGATGTATACAAGCCTGGATGTGATGAGCATTTAATATTGCATAAAATCATAAAAGTGAAAGCATTCGTTAAGGAATTAGACGTTGTCTGCCATATAAATAGGATATTAACAAATGTTATATATTAAAAATCAAGGATTATAAATGATAAAAATGATGGCTTTGAAGTATTATGTATTGGGCCATTATGTGTCTTAACAGATTATCATAACAAAGGAATAGGTAGTATCTTAATAAATGAATCCATAAAGAATACAATTGAGCAACAGAGCAATTATTTTTTTCGGTGTTGCTCACCTGCTTCACACCCTGTACCATCGACTCATCTTTGGTCAAATCAAACAACAAACAGTATGGACGCTACCCGCAAAGCCCAGATCGTCGCCAGCGAGAAAAATCTCTTGGAAGCGATGAAAACCAGTAACGTGGAACTTTTGGATCTACTGCTTCACGACGATCTCCTGTTCAACGGGCCGACTGGCGAAACGGTAACCAAAGCGATGGATCTGAACAATTACCGTTCGGGAAACATCAACTTGCATACAGTTGAATCGAGCGATCAAATGCTAAGTTCGATCGGAGACGACGTTGTTGTTACCGTCACGGTAGAAATCAAAGGAAACTATTTAGGGCAGGAAATTAATGGTAAATTCCGCTACCTCAGAGTTTGGAAGCTCTTTGAAAACAACTGGAAAGTTATTGCAGGAAGCGTGGTAAAGTTGAGTACTGGCAGCTGAAGAAAAATACAGCTACTGCCAAAGCTCAAATGAGATCGGGATCGATGCCTTGCGATCGCAAATAGGTGCTGAGTTCAAGATTACTCGCCGCCGCTGATTGCAACCGTTGTGCCGCTTCGTCAGGACTTACGCAAACACCAAAGTTTCTATGAAAAATCGTCGCTTTGAAACTAAAGATCGACGCAGAAACCCGGTTTCTCGGATCGTCGTGCGTAAGTCCCGTTCGTTCTAGGTCATGGCAGCGGTTTGGAGGTTATTCAAGATTGAATTATTTCGAGGTTTCGGTAGGGCGGTAGGTGAAGGGTGTCTGCGGAGCGGTTTAGGCTAGCTCACCAGAATGAAGAAGAATGGGTTTACATCTTGTCAGGTCGAGGTATTGCGGAAATTGGAGATATGGAATAGCGATCGCGGCATAACAATCTGCTTGAACTTGACCGTCGAGAGCTTTTCTACTGGGCGTTCGAGTTTATCTGCGGCGGGTTAAGCGGAACGTTACATTTTTGTGAAACGCGAGCGCTTGCAACTTCTTCCAAGCGCTCGCACCGCTTCTAACAACCTACCTAAATCTACTCATGACGAATAGAATTAGAATTAGTCCAAGTCTGCGGTATAACTTCCTCAAGGTAAAAAGAAGCGCATTGCTGCTTGCTGATTGCTCGGCTTTCGCTCAACAATCAGCCTTGACCACTTTTCCCCAGTTAGAGTTTGCCACCTTGAGGTATCAAGTATTCAATTGTAGTATACGATTAATTTGTGCTGTGGTGTTTTATGGTTTTCACGCCATCATAGCCTTAACAACCCGCATTAATCAAGCGTAATTACATTTTATCAGCCCTGTCAATACAAGTAAATCCTATGGGGTTTGAGTAGGTTTAATAAAAAATAGGTAGGTTTTTTGCAACTGTTTTTAGCGCTTTCCCTATCCTCAAAAAATACAGCCCCCGCCAAGGCTCAAATCCGATCGGGATCGATACCTTGCGATCGCAAATAAGCCGCCAATCGCTCTTTCTGTTGCTGTTCTCGATCGGCACGTTGGCGTTCGGCTTCAGCGCGTTGGCGTTCGGCTTCTGCTCGTTGCCGTTCCTGTTCGGCGTGCAGGCCCTCCAGCCTAGCGCGTTCGCTCCCCGTCAACAACAAGTTCCCTTCGCTATCCCACCAGCGCAACCATTGTTGGGTTTGATTTTGATAGCTGCCTTCCCAGACACCTAATTCTACACCCATCAGCTCGATCGGATAATGTCCGCGATCGTTCGGTTGCAAACGACGATAGCGAGTATTCACCCAGTTGTAAACTTCCAGTTCGCCACTTTGGATAATGTAGATAGCGTAGTAGGGAATCCGGATAATCTGCTCGTACACCCAGAAATTGCCTGGTTTCTGGTTGCCGCCTTCTGGCAAACGAGATAAAGGGGTATTGTCCCGTTCTTCAGAACCATCGCCACTGGCAAATTTGATCGCAATTAGAGGAACAGCATAGTTACAGGTTTGATAGACATTTATTCCAATTGCCTTCTCCAACCATTTTGTAAGGAGTAACCCTTACGGGACGTACTACAACGCCCTGTATCCCCTCGGTAAAAGCGTTGGGGAATACTTTGCGGATAATATTAGCACTGCCATTGACGTCGGCATTAATCAGAGTCCCATCACCCGCACGAAATAATCCACGTTTGATCCTTCTCCCTTTATATTGCTCATGCTTACCAATTGGTTCAGCATCTAACACCGAACACTTAGATGTGTAACTTTCTTCAGTCACAATCACCTTGATCCCGACTAACTGCGCTTTATAGGTTAGCATCTCAATCAACCGAGCATGAGGAATAGAAACAAAGTTTTGATTATTTCGCTTACCTAAGTTTATTTCCTGCTTCCAGCCGTCATTTTTTCCAATCACCAGTGTCCCGATGCGGTTAGCTACCAGGTGATTAATAATGAAGCGACTAGCATTGTGCAGATAGTTATCTATCTTGCAGTTGCGTTTGTGAGTTAGCTGCTGAATTTTTCTAGATGTTTTTTTCTCTCCCCTTAAACGAGATTGCCTGAACTTGCGCTTTTTATTATAATAGGCATTGATAGACTTTATGATTCTGCCATTGACTAAAATGGGTCTAAACCCCTTTTGATTTGACGTGATAGTCGCGAGGTTGTTTAACCCAATATCAATGCCTGCAATTGCCTCATAGTCTTGGTTTTCCCCTGATGATTCTCTGGCCTCATAAACCACTTCCACGACGATCTGGTAAGTTTTTGGCACCAGTCTTACTTGGTTAACTTTTTTGACCTTAGTCTGTATAAAAATTTCTGTTTTCGATAAATGAATAATACCTTTTTTCAACATAGTGCTAGAAATTGCTTGCGAGGTATAGGTGACAACGTTCCGACCTAAATTTTTGTGTTTGTAAGACGGTAGTTGAGGGCGAGCAAAAAACTTTTCTTTTTGCTCGTTGTATGCTTTAGTTGCTGCAAAAAAAGATTTCCAGCTTTCATCTAGTCTTAATAAAGTTTGCTGACTAACTTTAGCTGGTAGGGCGGCATAATCCGGTGTGCCTTGACAAAGTTTTTGAACTTGATAGTAGTCCAGGTATTCTCCTGAATTAATAAACTTTTGTCTAATTAAATAATTGGCGTAATTGAACATATTTTTGGAGAGAAAGCATAAATTGTCTAGCTGTTGATAAAGCCAGTGGTGACGAGAGATAATATGCTTTTCGACTAGCTGCATTACCAACACCGACAACTTGTCAATAATTTACCACAATTGGCTACAAATGGCTAGAAGTTGAGTGAAGTTTTATCATACTCGCGCCACAACACGTAAGAGCGGCGATATTGACCGTCTAATCGAGGCGGGACGTTGGGGAGGTAGAACCAGTCCGGCGCTTCGGCACCGCGTTCGGGAGGGTCTGTTTCGCGCCAGTAGATGCCACAATCTTGCCCGATGGCATACTGTCCGTCTGGGTGGAGAGTTTGCAGTGTGGTTTCTAAGGAATCGGTGAGCAAGATACTCTGGGGATGTGCTTGAAAGTTTTTCACAAACGTGCCGTCAGATTCGGGAAGCTGCGTGTGGTCGGGAAAGGCGGGGGGCAACCCTGTGGGGTTGAGGCTTTGAGTCATGGCTGCCAACTATGCGATCGTGAAAGGACAGACGTTTTATTACAGCATAGCGATTGGTTTATCTGCTGCCGCTGAGTTTTGCCTTGATCTTGCTTCGTTTCTGAATCAGGATATCGTAGACCATTTGTTAGCGCGACTGCCCTTTAGGGCATACTACTCTTGATATTTTGCCAAATGAGGTCAGTGCCGATGAATACCACCTGCAATACAACCGTTGCTCTAGCTGGCTATCGTCTAATGGAGCGACTGTATTGTGGCAGTAGAACCGCTGTCTACCGGGGTATTCGATTGCTGGATGACCAGGCAGTCGCCCTCAAACTGCTGCAACAAGACTATCCTACCTTCCACGATCTGTTGCAGTTTCGCAATCAATATGCGATCGCCAAAAACCTCGACATTCCTGGAATTATCCATCCTTACAGCCTAGAACCGTACCGCAACGGCTACGCACTGGTGATGGAAGACTTTGGCGGCGTTTCTTTGCGAGATTATACTCGCAACCAGGCAGTTGCGATCGCACAAGTGTTGTCAATCGCCCTGCAATTGGCTGACATCCTCCACGACTTGCACGCCTGTCGCGTTATCCACAAAGATATTAAACCTGCCAATATTCTGATCCATCCAGATACAAAACAAGTTAAGTTAATCGACTTTTCCATCGCCTCACTTCTGCCAAAGGAAACCCAAGAAATCAAAAACCCCAATCGCCTGGAAGGAACGCTGGCATATCTTTCTCCCGAACAAACCGGACGGATGAATCGGGGGATTGACTACCGCAGTGATTTCTATAGCTTGGGAGTGACCCTGTTTGAATTGTTAACCCGACAATTGCCCTTCCAATCCGATGACCCGATGGAGTTGGTGCATTGCCACATTGCGAAAATGCCGCCCCGATTGGAGAACAGAGAAACGATTCCCCAAGTCCTGTCGGATATCGTCATGAAACTGATGGCAAAGAATGCCGAAGATCGCTATCAGAGTGCCTTGGGATTGAAACACGATCTGCACAATTGTCTCACCCAACTAGAGGAAACAGGTAAAATCTCGCCGTTTGAGATTGGCACGCGGGATTTGTGCGATCGCTTTACTATCCCCGAAAAACTCTACGGTCGAGAAAAAGAAGTCTCGCAACTATTAGCTGCGTTTGATAGAGTTAGCGATCCCCCCCTGCCCCCCCTTACTAAAGGGGGGACAGAAATGATGCTAGTTGCTGGATTTTCTGGCATTGGGAAAACCGCAGTCGTGAATGAAGTTCATAAACCCATTGTCAGACAGCGTGGTTATTTTATCAAAGGCAAATATGACCAATTTCAACGTAACATACCCTTCAGCGCTTTTGTGCAAGCATTCCGCGACTTAATCGGGCAATTACTATCAGAATCCGATGCCCAACTGCCAAGCTGGAAAGCCAATATTCTCAAAGCAGTAGGAGAGAACGGACAAGTTTTAATTGACGTGATTCCTGAATTAGAAAGCATCATCGGTAAACAGCCACCAGCTATAGAATTATCAGGAACTGCCGCCCAAAATCGCTTTAATCTCCTATTTCAAAAATTTGTCCAAGTCTTTACCAGTATTGCACATCCCTTAGTAATGTTTTTAGATGACTTGCAATGGGCAGATTCTGCATCGCTTTCTTTGCTAAAATTATTGATGCAAGATACAGGACATCTATTGATATTAGGCGCTTATCGAGATAATGAAGTCTCACCAGTACATCCATTCATTTTAACAGTGGATGAAATTGTCAAAACGGGAGCAACGGTTAATACAATTACATTGCCACCGTTAAGCGAAACCGATCTGAATCGGTTAGTGGCAGATCCGCTAAATTGTGAATCATCCCTTGCCCAACCCTTAACCAAATTAGTCTATCAAAAAACTAAGGGTAATCCTTTCTTTGCGACTCAGTTTCTCAAAGCTTTACATGATGATAAGTTAATTAAGTTTATCCCCCCTCAGTCCCCCCTTACTAAGGGGGGAAGTCAAGGGGGGTGGCAATGCGATATTGCCCAAGTCCAAGCCTTAGCAATTACTGATGATGTCGTTGAATTCATGGCATTGCAATTAGAGAAATTGCCCAAAGAAACTCAGGATATTCTCAAACTAGCGGCTTGTATTGGGGCGCAGTTTGATTTGAATACCTTAGGAATTATCAGCGAGAGATCGCAGGAAAGTACGGCTACAGCTTTATGGAAAGCATTGCAAGAAGGTTTGGTGATTCCTACTACCGAAATCTATAAGTTATTTACCCAATCTGATAGTAATGAAGTCTTTAAGACTTCCGCTAATCCGACTTATCGATTTTTGCACGATCGCGTCCAACAAGCCGCTTATTCATTGATTCCCTCAGACCAAAAACAGGCGACTCATCTCAAAATCGGAAAACTACTCCAACAAAACTTATCAGAGATAGAAAAAGAGGAAAAGCTGTTTGATATTGTCGGGCATTTAAATTTAGGAATTGAGTTGATTGCTCAACCCAGTGAACGGGAAGCCTTAGCCAGACTTAACTTAGCAGCCTCCCACAAAGCCAGACATTCTACAGCCTATGCAGCCGCCAGAAGTTTTGTGCAAATTGGGCTGGATTTGCTCGCCGAAAACTGTTGGCAAACTCAGTATGAATTAACTTTGAATATTTATGTGGCTGCGGCGGAAACGGCTTACTTGAATGCCGATTTTGAGGGCATGGAATCAATGGCAGCCCAGGTTTTGCAATCCGCCCACACAATACTAGATAAAGTGAAGATTTACGAGATTCAAATCAGCGCCCTGACAGCCCAGGTGCGGATGTTGGAAGCGATCGCTGTAGGCAGAAATGCCCTAGGGCAATTGGGGGTTGAGTTCTCCTCTGAACCTGACTCAGCCTTGACTGACAAAGTGCTACAAATCCTTTGGGATCGACTCCAGGGCAAACCGATCGAGGAATTGGTTAACCTGCCTGTGATGAGCGAGCCTCAGATGATTGCGGCGATGCAACTGTTAGCCATGTTGTTTATCCCCATTTTTCTAGGAAATCCGGAGTTGCTTTCTCTGCTTTGCTCTACAATGGTGAGTTTATCACTTCAATTTGGCAATGCACCCGCATCAACCATCGGCTATGCAGGTTATGGCATGGTACTGTCTGCTTTTTTGGGAGAAGTCGAAAGGGGCTATAGCTTTGGGCGAGTGGCAATGGGCTTACTCGAGCGGTTGAATGTGCGGCAATTCAAGTGCATAACTTTACTTTGGTTTGCCAGTTTTCTCCAGCATCGTACTGAAGCACTCAGAGCAACAATCCCTACTCTGAAAGAGGGGTATCTGGCGGGAATGGAAACGGGTAATTTCCTAGATGCTGGTCACAATATGAGTGGTTATTTTGATGATAATTTCTTCGCGGGAGTTGCTCTGGACGATTGGGAGCTAGAACTAGAAAATTACTGTGTTATCTTAGGAACTGTCAAGCAAGATTCTCCTCTGGCTTACCTGAAGATGAAACAACAGATGGTGCAGAACTGGAGGGAAATTGTCGAGCGACCGGATTTATTAACCGGCACTGCTTACGATGAAAAGTTGATGATTCCTAAGCACCATCAGGATAATGAGCTGAATGCGATCGCTTTTGCTTATATCTACAAACTGATGCTTGCCTATGTCTTTAGCAACTACACCAATGCCCTAGAGTACATTGCCCAAGCTAATCTCTATATGATGGGAGTGGCAGGATTAATTCATACTCCGGTTTTCCATTTCTATGCCGGGTTAACCTACTTGGCACTCTTCTCTACCCAGTCAGAAATTGAACAAGCGAACACGCTCGCTCTGGTGGAAACCCATCAAAATACTCTGGCTAAGTGGGCGCACTATGCTCCCATGAATCACCAACATAAAATTGACTTAATAGAAGCAGAAAAATGCCGGGTTTTAGGCCATAATTATGAAGCAGGAGATTGGTACGATCGCGCCATTGCCCTTGCCAAGGAAAACCAATATATCCAAGAAGAAGCACTTGCTAACGAACTCGCCGCCAAATTCTACCTCAATTGGGGAAAAGAAAAAATTGCCGCAGGCTATATGCAAGAAGCATACTACTGTTATGCCCGATGGGGCGCGAAGGCGAAAGTTGCCGATTTAGAACAAAGCTATCCACAACTACTAGAGGCTATCCTCCAACCAGCTAACTTTGCTATCAAATCATCGTCAACGATTGCGACTGCGATCAAAAGTGCAACTAGCTCCAGTAGTAATGAGAATTTGTGGTTAGATTTTCCGGCTGTGATGAAAGCAGCACAAGCGATTTCACAGGAAATTGAATTAGAAAAACTGTTAGCAAGTTTGATGCAAATTGCCATGACCAATGCTGGGGCTACCAGTGGGTGTTTAATTATTTACCAACATGAACAATGGCTGGTAGTCGCTCAAGCTGGAGAAGCATCAATAAAAATGCTAGATATTCCGCTCCCTCGATATCAGGAAATTCCCCAAAGTTTGATTTACTCGGTAGCACGGAGTCGAGCCACGGCAGTTTTTGATCATCTCAGTTCATCTGAACAATTTGCAGGCGATCCCTATATCATCAGCCATCAACCTAAATCGGTGCTTTGTACTCCCATTAGCAAACAGGGAAAAACCCTCGGCATTTTGTATTTAGAAAATTATCTAACAGCGGGAGCTTTTAGTCGCGAGCGCGTCGATATTCTCCAAATCCTCACCAGCCAAGCCGCCATCTCGCTAGAAAATGCCCGTTTGTACCAAGAAATCGAAAACTATTCCCATACATTAGAAGCCGAAGTCGAGCGAAAAACTGAAGATTTAAGGCAAAAAGCTGTTGATTTAGAGCAAGCATTAATAAATTTACAACAAACCCAAGCACAATTAATTCAGAGTGAAAAAATGTCCGCCCTCGGTCAAATGGTAGCAGGGATAGCCCACGAGATTAACAATCCAGTGACTTTTATTCAGAGTAATCTTGAACCCACAGAGAATTATGTCAAAGATTTGCTGAGTTTGCTGGAACTTTATCAGCAAGAATATCCTGAAACCAGTGCAGTAATTCAAGCGAAAATAGAAGAAATAGAGTTAAATTTTATCTGGAAAGATTTAACTAAGATTCTGCAATCGATGAAAGTGGGAAGCGAACGTATCGGGCAAATTATCCTGAGTTTGCGGAATTTTTCTCGCTTAGATGAAGCCGAGATGAAAGCGGTAGATTTGCACAAGGGAATTGAAAGCACTTTACTAATTTTACAAAACCGCTTGCAAGGAACTGATAATCAACCCAAGGTAGAAGTGATTAAAGAGTATGGCAACCTGCCTCATGTCACCTGTTATGCTAGTGAGATGAATCAAGTATTTATGAGTATTATCAGTAATGCTCTAGATGCGATCAAGGACGTTATAAATCCGCTGATTCAGATTCAAACTGAAGTGAGAGAAAACTTGCGGTTAAGAATTGCGATCGCTGATAATGGTTGTGGGATTCCCGCCGAGATTCAAAAACGTATATTCGAGCCATTTTTTACAACTAAACCAGTGGGGAGCGGTACAGGTTTAGGTTTATCTGTCAGCTATGCTATTATCAAAAAACATGGGGGTCAATTAACCTTTGATTCTACAGTTGGCAGCGGGACAAAATTCATGATTGAGATTCCCATAAAGCATTGACGTAATCAGGCATAGTAAACTTTTGGTTTGGTCGATCTTGGATTTGGCATATTCAATCGTCAGATATTGCAAAAGAGGCTAATAACGCAAGTTGCTAGTTATCTTTTTAGGGTTGCTAATGGTAGAACCGCCAAATATTCCGATCAGCAATTAGCAAGTTTGCGATTAGCTTCTGCTGTGCAACCCACGATAGTTATAACTAGCAACTTGGGTTAATAGTAGAAGTTCTCCAACCAGGATCTCTACAACAGGCGTGCGGCTGCCTCACGCAATCGATAGTTACAATCAGCAACGATTGGACTACCATGAGCGACAGAAATAACCTGCAAGTCAGGTATACTATCAGCTAATGCTTCTAACCACTGGCGATAGGCATTGCGATCGGTCATAAAAAACTGCCTACCCAAGCCAGTAATACCGAAAAATCCACTCGCTCCTATTGCACTTGTTCCTAACCATTGAAACAGAAATTTACCTGTGGGTAAGTTCTGCTCGAAATATGATTTGTTTAAGTTAAATAGAATGTCTGTAAACACCAATGCTTTTCCCGTCGGTAGTGGCAGTTCGTAAACGAGTTCTTGCGGACGAATACCAGCAGGTGCGTGACAAGTAATTCCGTATGCAGGTAAAATTTCCTCTGCGATTCCATCTACTGCTACCACTTGTTCGACATAGGGTTTTGCTGCTGCTGGACAAACAACTAAAAGCTTCGGATAGCGCTGTTTATAGATACCAGCATCAAGTCTGTGGATGCGGTTAGGTACAATCAGGATGTTAGGCGTGCCTAAAGACTCCAGTTGTGCCATTCCCGGTTGATTTAAAGCGATCGCGCTGTGAATCAGTAGGCTACCGTCTGCTAATCTATAAAGTACCATTTCACGCGGAACCATAGTAGAACTAGGCAAAGTGCCGGTTACGTGCCACAGATTTGCTGCGAGTTCTTCAATCGCACCATGAGGTGAAACATGAGAGAGCCACTCATCTTGAGTAGAAGTGCCTATAGGCTGAGGAGGTTTAATTGAGGAGAAGAAAGAATAAAATAGCTCAGAAGCATCTCTTTTTTCTTGATTCATATCCCTCGCTGCCTTATTAGCTGCAACTCAATATTTAATAAATATATCTTTCTAGCGACTTTTGACAGCGAGCGCTCGCTATATAGAAATTGCTTAAGGGCGCAACACCAGTGCTGCCATCCGGGATTTGAAGCAACAACTAGGTTAATTACCCAGCTATTGAGCGATTGGCAAATACTCAAAAATTTGTGGTGCCTTCGCGTTGCGTGCCTTTGGCATATCCCATGGCAGTCCTGTAAAAATTACCAGTCCTATACGGCACAATCAAATCTCTTGATCCCATTTTGGGAGCGCGTTATCATAGACGCTATGCGTATCTTGTCCCGCAGCACCTTACGAGACTTCTGGGAATCTCATCCCGATGCCGAAGAAGCACTGAAAACTTGGTTCTACGAAGCGTCTCACGCCAACTGGCAGAGTCCAGCCGATGTGAAGACTGCTCATCGTAATGCCAGTATCATTGCCAACAACCGTGTCGTTTTCAACATCAAAGGCAACAACTATCGGCTGATTGTGGCAATTCGCTATGACATTGGTATTATTTTCATCCGATTTATTGGCACTCATGCCGAGTATGACAAAGTAGATGCAGAAATAGTTTAAACAGAGGTAGATATATGGAATTGCGCCCAATTAGAACTGAAACTGACTATCAGGAAGCCCTTCAAGAGATCGAGTTACTGTTTAATGCCTCCCCAAATACTCCTGAGTACGATCGATTAGATGTACTTAGCACCTTAGTAGAAGCCTACGAAAAGAAACACATTCCGATCGAAATCCCCGATCCGATCGAAGCGATTGAGTACTACATGGACACCCGTGGATGGTCTCGTCGCGATCTAGAGTCATGTATCGGCAGTCGGGCTAGGGTATCTGAGGTATTATCTCGTAAACGTTCCTTGACCTTGGAGATGATTCGGAAGTTGAATCAACAACTGGGGATTCCGGCTGAGATTCTGATCCAACCCTATGAGTTGGGAAAAATCCCCGCGTAACAATCGCCATGCAGCGGACTTCCCCAAGCCCCTAGTATTATACCCTGAAATATCTTCAGACGGTTAAGGTACTATACTACATGTAAGACCGAAGCATTCCTGAAACTCATTGCCTTATTATAGTTACCCTATGCAAATAACTCTCAATCTTGATGATTCCCTTCTCAACGAAGCCTTTCAACTTACCAATCTTTCTACTCAGGAAGAACTGATTAACTTGGCTTTGCAAGAACTTGTGCGATCGCGAAGTGGCTCCTCTGGATCATCGCGCAAAAAGAAAAATCTTCTCGACCTCGCCGGACAAATTCAGTTTGCCCCAGACTTCAACCACAAAGCCATGCGAGAAACTCGTCATGTTGCTGATTGACACATCTGTTTGGATCGGCGTCTTCCGCGATCGCACTGGTCAAGTTCGCCAGCAACTGGAAACTTTGATTGCCGATCGTGAAGTCCTACTCACCCGATTCACTCAGCTTGAATTGCTTCAAGGTAGTCTAAACGAGCAAGAATGGGATCTTCTCTCTACCTATCTCGAAACACAAGATTACGTTGAACTCACGATTCATTCCTGGCAAGCGGCTGCCCGCATCTACTATGACTTGCGCCGCCAAGGACTTACCGTTCGCAGCCCAATTGACTGCTGCATTGCTCAAGCTGCACTGGAAAATAATTTACTTTTGATTCACAACGATCGCGACTTTGAAACCATTGCACAAGTGCGATCGCTCCAACACGTTCGCTTTCAAGCTTGAGTCTTTCCTGCAAAGCACTGTATTGGTTGAGCGCAAATTGCGACTAAAAACCAGGAGCGATCGCCCACATCAGCCTTATTATCATTGCAATTACGGGCTGCAAAAGGGGAGCTTCAGACGATGTTTGCCCCTGATGCTCTATTACAGCATAGCGATCGCTATTGCAGTTGTGTCGATCGAGGCAGGCTTTGGGTGACGATCGGTTGTGAAGCGTTATCCCAAGTTAATTGCTGAGGATCTGTCACCTTCGCTAACACTGATTGATGAATTTAGAAATTTTTCCGGATTGAGGACATAAATCTTTGTATAACTTTATCAATCACTCTTTGGAAGAAAAATGTTAGCAGAGTTACTTGAAGTTGTAAAGGTACTGTCTGAAGTAATTGATCGCTCACAGCAAGCTGGAGAAGAAAACCGTGAACGTATTGCACAATACCTTGAGAATATTGAGGAATGTCTCCGGGAAAGCGTAAAGCAACTCCAGAAGGGGCAAGTACCTAACAGTAAATGGAGTGAACTGCAAACTTATGCTCAGCAATTGCCAGGAATTATTGGTCAAGATATCGGTCAACAAACAGCCAATCAACTATCTTCTATGCTGTCGAATATCGCCAGAAATTTACCAACAAATAACGATATTTCATCTATAGAGAATGCTGCTGGCATATTGAGAGGGTTTGCAAATACAATTAGGGTGAACCGGCCTCCTAATACGCCAATCTCAACTGGAGATCAACCTACTGGTAAAACACGTCGTAAGTTTCTTACTTATACGGCTTTTGGTGGGACAGGTTTAGCAGGCGGTTACCTCTTTCATAAGATTATCCATCCGACGACTCCGACTCCTCCGCCTACTGATGATGAATTCCCGCCTATTTCATGGTAAATGCACACTTTTCTGAGCGAAAATGTTAGAAAAACTATTCTTTATGATGCTCCACAACAAGTCTGCAAGCTCGTCAAAGAAATGACGAACAATCGCTTCAAGATCAACCTAAACAGAACTGGAGAAACGGAGGAAATACTAAGAAAAGGTGAGATCCAGTGTGGCTATAGTGGTATCTACTACAATACTCCGCAATATAGATCGCTATTTTTTGGGTGTGCTATCCCCTTTGGCCTCAGTCCCCAAGAGCAAACTGCTTGGCTTTATTATAAAAAGAATCCTGATGATGAATTGACCTTTATACAATCTATCTACAAGGAAAAACTAGGCTTAAACGTAATTCCATTTCCCGCAGGAGCTACGGGAGGACAGATGGGAGGTTGGTTCAAAGCAAAGATTAATTCGTTAAGCGATCTTAAAGATAAAAATAAGATTGTGCGAATTCCTGGTTTAGGAGCAGATGTTTTTAAAAGATTGGGGATGACAACTCATGATGAATTAAGTCCGCCGATTTCAGTAGATGAAGCTATCAAAAGGCTTAAAGATGGACGTTTTTTTGCTGTTGAATGGACTTCACCATATGACGATATTCAGTTAGGTCTAAATCAAGCAGCAAACTTTTACTATTATCCAGGCTGGTGGGAACCAAGTACGACATTTGATGTTCAAGTCAACATAAATGAATGGAATAAATTACCGCCTTATTACCAAGAAATTTTTAAACTGGCTTGTCATGAAACCTACACAATTATTTTGAATGAGTACGAACAAAAAAATAGCTTTGCACTAAAAGAAATACGGAGACAAGGCGTTGAATTACTCCGGTTTAACGACGATGTTCTAGAAGCCGCTGAAAAGGAAACAAAGAAATTATTGGAACTGCTCAGCCAGACAAAGTATTTAAGGAGATTTATGACGAATGGCGTAGTTTTAAAGACAGAATTCGAGCGTGGTCAAAGTTAACAAAAATTGAGTGAGATTGAGACTGTTACATTTTTGTAGTGAGCAACAGATAAAACGCGATCGCTTGGGAGAAGTCGCAAGCGATCGCTCGCTGTGCAGAAATTGTTTACCAACGCAACACCAGCGCTGCTATCCAGGATTTGAAGCAACGACTAGGTGAATTACCCACCGATCGATCGACTGGCAAAGAGCCAAAAATCTGTGGTGCGAGAGTTATACTAGGTAGGGGAAGACAGAGGAACCAAGGATGGCAATAACAAAATTAACTAACTCTGGACAAGTTGCAATTCCTTCAGAAATTATAGAATGGCTCAAACTGAAACCCGGCGACTCAATCGATTTTGCCATCGGGACAGATGGCAAGGTTTATTTACAACCTGCCAAGATTGATGTCCGAGAATTATCTGGGATGCTGTATGAAGAAGGTAAAAAAGCTGTTTCTCTAGAAGAAATGGAAGAAGCGATCGCAGTAGCCGACTTAGAAGCGCTATTAACAAAAGTCGTTCGCCAAGTAATCAAAGAAGAAATGATGAACTTGCCAAGTAAACAAGTACAACCAAAAGAAACATCAACACAACATGCCCTCGAAAAGTTTATGGAAACATTTGGCGCTTGGGAAGACGATCGCACAGATGAGGAAATCATCAAAGATATCTATGGCAGCCGTAGTTTTTCCAACTCAGAATATAGTCTGTGACTTATTTACTCAATACTGATACCTGCATATATTGGCTTGTTATAAATAAATTTGCTTGCTCTAAACCCTGTGACAGAAGGAAAATTTTTAAAACCTCCTGCCTCCTGCCTCCTGCCCTCTGCCTTTCTTCGGTAAAATTCTAGTTACCAACAATACTCGTCATTACGATACGGCTGACGCCACGCTACGCGAACGCATTACCGGAATACAGCTAGAAAACTGGACTTTGCCTTAGCAATATCTGGAAAGCGTAACAATTTCGAGGTTATCTACCGCCGTTGATTTGAGCCGTTATCCTACGTGGGTTATCTGTTGACTCGCGATCGCCCACACCAGTCCTGTTATGATTGCAACTAGCGGCTGCAAAAGGGGAGCTTCAGATCGTGTTTGCCCTCGTCTCACCAGAAAAAATTCAATTGCCTCCGGGGTCGGTAGTGCGGTTACCTGCAACTTGGCAAGAGTATCAGAGTTTGTGCGATCGCCGGGGAGACGGTTCGATCCCGCGCCTCAAGTATCGCAATGGAGAAGTGTTGCTGATGTCACCATTACCCGTACACGGAAAAGATGCCCATCTGATTGCCAGTATTGTCACAACCCTTTTAGATTGGGATGGGCGAGAATACGATGCGTTTACGCCTGTGACCATGACACTGCCAGAAGAAAGCGGCATTGAACCAGACTATTGCTTTTACATTAATAACTGGCAAACCGTGTGCGGCAAAAAGCGGATTGACTGGCAAAACGATCCGCCACCAGATTTAGTCATCGAAATTGATGTCACCAGTTATTCCGACGTGCAAGATTATCTTCCCTATCAGGTTCCAGAAGTGTGGCTATTCAAGAAACAGCAATTATTAATTTACCAGTTGCAAGGTGGAGAATATCAACTTCAAACCCAAAGCATCTATTTTCCAGACTTTGATTTACAAAAAGCGATCGCTCGCTGTGTAGAAATTGCTTACGAACGCAACACCAGCGCTGCTATCCGGGATTTGAAGCAACAACTTCAACAATCGCTATGATTCCACTACCCAAGAAAGTTCGCAAATCACTCCTCCCTTGGGCAAAGATTCTCGCCGAAACTGTCCCCCCAATCGTTTTGCCAAAACTTTACCCTGCTTTGTTCCCTGTTGTTCCTCACCGGGTTTTAGTCCAGCGCCATTGTCTTGCACTTTGAGGATATATTGCCCTTCGTGATGTTGTCCCGTCACTACAATTCGAGTCGTTCCCTCAGCGTGTTTCCCCACATTGCACAAAGCTTCCTCTAACCACAAACACAAGTCTCGCTTCATTTCCAGAGTGAGGGTAGATTGCTCAAGGGGCGCGAAATTCCGCACTTTGACTTGAATGGTTTTGAAGTAGGGTAAATTGCGCTTTAAAGTCAGGGCATAAACTTCGTGCAATAAATTATGTAGGGGGCGGTTGAGATCGATACAAGTACCTTCCCCCAGACGCAGGGTTTGTTCGGAAGTAGCTGTTTCTAGGGTGTCTGGATACACTTCATCGGTGAGACTGCGCCCCACTGCCCGAATCTCTAAATTAAGTTCTTCCAAGCGTTGAAACAATTGTTGAGATGGCATCTGTTCTCTTTGCACATCCCGCAGCAGGAGTGCTAGGGTTTGCAAGGGGCCATTATGAATTTGGGTAAAAGCTTGTTCGATTGCTTGCTGACGAATTGCCTGCCGCTCGACAATTTGGGCATAATATTGGAGACGCTCGGTATATAAGCGATCGACCATATCCTGGAGACGGTTATAAAACAGAATTAGGACAATTTGTATCCCCATTGCTGGTCCGAGGGAGATGAATAAATCCAATCCGCGTGAGGTGAGTAATTCTGGCGGATGCAGGATTAAGTAGGTGAGAATTGGGGCAGCGATCGCAATCCATGTAACTATAATTGCAATCAGCAATCTCTGGGGACGCAGGGAGATCAGCATCATCATTGTCAACACGAACAAAGCTGATGTTAGGGGGGGCAGACTACCTACAAGGGTTGTGTCCGATGATGCGATCGCTTCGATCGTAAATAACCAACTCGGCACCACTATAAACATTACCGCCCCCAGTAACGCCAGATGCGTCACTTGTTGCAAGCTCTCCGGTTTTTTGTAGAGGCGAATCAGTAAAATAAAGGATGCGATCGCCAACAAGGTCGGCGCAATCAGGTCAACGATATGAGGGTTTGGTTGCAGTCGATGCAGAAATGTGGCAATAGTTGCGCCCATTGTCGTCAAACTCAAAATTGCCAAAACCACTCGCCGCTTTAATATATTTTGAGGATCAGGAACTATAGACATTGCCCTTCATATCATTTCCGATGGTATCGGTAGTGTATGGATGGCTAATTGCTAATTGCTAATTGCAAGAGAGCAGCTATTAGCAATTAACTATTAGCAGTTACGCAACCTTTGCTTAAGGACATGATATCAGTCAATTAATCCGGTTTCGCGGGCACGTATTTGGGTGATTGCCCGGATATTTTTACCCTCTTCAGGATAGATCTCCAGTGCATCCTGAATTTTAGACCAATAGTGACGGATCGTTCTTTCTGATTTGTGCATTGCTTGAGCGATCGCTTTATCCTGAAGTCCCTCTTCAAATGCCAGTCGCAGCACCTCCAACCACTCTGGTTTCACTTCCAAATCTGTTTGCAGATCCTTCGTGTGCGTTAACCCTTGCATTGCCCACTCCATCCGCGTTAGGAAGGTTTCTACTGGCAGACTTTTGTCTGCGATCGTAAATCCGCCCTGATGATTGTCAATTTCCGGCATGATGCGAACTAATGCCTTGACGTTACTGCTTTGCACCATCAGGTTCAGGTGTGGATAATCCTGCATCAAGCACTTGAGCAAATTCAATCCATGTTCAATGTGTGCAGTCGTTCCTGATGTCTCTGGGATGGACAAATCCACGATCGCTAGGTCAGGTATATTCTCTCGTATTTGCGTGAGAGCTTCTTGCGCTGTTTGTGCCGAACGGATTTGTGCGTTCGGAAAGCGATCGCCAACCAAACTAATCGTTCCATTTAGCAGCAGGCGATGGTCATCAACAATCAGAATCTGTGACATACTCGTTAGCGAATTACTCCTTTCCTGCCCGAAGAATAGTATTATTGAACCGCGAAGACGCGAAGAACACGAAGGAAGAAGAAGGAAGAGAAAAGAAGAAGTAGATAATTTTTTAGGCGGATGAGAGTAAGGTAAAATCCTGCTGGGTAATCAAGTTAGCTTGCACTCCATTGAGAATAGCTAATAGCTCACCCGTTTGAGTTACGTTAATTAAAGTAGCGTTATTACTTTTGATAATACTCAACTGAGCGAAACTCAAATTGCCGCCGATTTCTAGCAAGTCTATCCCATCCTCAAAATCTCCAATCGTGTCGGTGTCTTTACCAGGTAATAAAACAAACCTATCGCTACCAGTACCTCCTGCAAGAAGATCGTTACCCAAATCGCCAATCAGTCTATCATTGTCAGCACCAGCAGTCAGGGTGTCATTATCCTTACCGCCCATGAGGGTATCATTTCCCTCATCTCCGTTAAGTTTATCCTGTCCTTCATTGCCAAATAGCAAGTCATTACCCTCACCGCCACAGATGCAATCTTGTTGACCGTTAGCACCAACGGGAATCGGGCTACCAATACCACCGAAGATAGTATCATTTCCTGCTTCCCCGCAAAGACTGTCATTACCTAAATCGCCAAACAGCAAGTCATTGCCTGCATTCCCAACAACGATGTCATCCTCCTTGCCACCGCGTACTGTATCGTTGCCGTCTTCGCCAAACAAGGTGTCGTTGCCTTGATTGCCATTGAGTAGGTCATCGCCGCTGCCGCCAAATAGCAAGTCTCGTCCTTGAACATCTCCCCCAAAAGGTTCGCCGTTGCCGCCAAATACTGTATCGTTACCCTGATCTCCTGCTAGGGTATCGTCGCCTTTATCGCCCCAAATTAGGTCATCATCTCGACCGCCACGCACGAAGTCGTTACCTTGACCGCCTCTAGCAGTATCGTTGCCTTGGTTACCGTTGAGGACATCGTTACCTGTATTGCCGTTGAGGAGATCGTTGCCTTGATTGCCAAGGATGAAGTCGCGATCGCTCCCACCAAAAGCAGTATCATTACCACCATTACCGTAGAGATTATCGTTGCCAGCACTACCAAATAGAAAGTCATCGCCATCCAAACCATTGATGGCTTCGCTAATATTCGTAACAATGAGAATATCGTTATTTGCAGTACCATCGATCGTGCTGCTGACTGTATTGGGTAAAACTAGCGATCGCTTTGACCCTGCTTCAGCAGTCAGCGTATCTAGATTGGGATAAACTATCTGCTTGCAGAAACAATTTTCTTCTATATTGGCGATCGCACTGCTATTTCCTTCAGGTTGACTGACAGTAACGGGAGTTATGCTAACGTTAACGCTGTCGTTATCCGTATTAGTGACATTAATATCGACAGGATTGAGATTGTTGTAATTGGTGTCGGTACTGGTAGCAGTGGCGGTGATAATTTGATAAGCTTTGTTGCCATCAACTATATTGTCATCAACTCCTGCAATCGTCACAGTCTGCGCCGTATTCCAATTACTAGCAGTAAAAGTCAGAGAAGATTTATCAATTGTCCCTTCCGCCGGATTGCTGCTAGTTAAATTTAAAGTCACGTCAGCAGTAGGTTGAGTATTCAGTCTGACGGTAAATGTAGCAGTTGTGCCATTCTCTCCCGTCGTTAAGGTGGTGGGAGTAATCGTAAATCCAGCGATATCGTTATCCGTATTGGTGACGTTGATATCGACAGGATTGAGATTGTTGTAATTGCTGTCTGTGCTGATAGCAGCGGCGGTGATAATTTGGTAAGCTTTGTCGCCATCAGCGATGCTATCATCAATTCCTGTAATCGTTACAGTTTGTGCTGTATTCCAATTCCCAGAGGTGAAAGTCAGGGAAGATTTATCAATTGTTCCTTCCGCTGTATTACTACTACTTAAGTTAATCGTAACGTCGGCAGTAGGTTGAGTATCCAGTTTGACGGTAAAGTTAGCTTGCGTACCAGTTTCATTCGTGCTTAAACTGGTTGGTGTAATGGTAAATCCAGCCGTGTCATTGTCGATGTTGGTAACGGTTACATTGTTGGGAGCGATCGCAGCATAAATCGGATCGCTACTAACAACGCTAGTTTGGATATTGTAAGTAATATCGCCATCATCAATATTATCATCAACACCTGTTACGGTAACAGTTTGTGCTTGATTCCAGTTGTTTGCATTAAAGGTAATACTAGCAGGAGCCGTGCCTTCTTGGGAATTAGAACTGGCAAGATTAACTGTAACGTCAGCAGTCGGTTGCGAAGTGAGAACAACTGTAAAGTTAGCAATACCTCCATTTTCACTGGTGTTACCGCTAATAGATGACATGACAAGATCTGCGGTATCGTTGTCGGTGATGTTGGCGGTAACGGAATTAATCGTAATTCCGTTATAGTTGGCGTCGCTGCTGGTAGCTGTATGAGAAATAGTGCCGCTATGATTTCCTTCGGCGACGTTATCGTTTGTCGCGGTAACGGTTACTGTTTGAGGAGTATTCCAGTTAGCTGAAGTGAAGGTTAAGCTAGTTGGCGATGTTCCGGTTTGCGTACCGTTGTTGATGGCAATGGTGACATCGGCAGTTGGTTGTGAAGTTAGTACAATTTCGT
>NZ_BLAY01000156.1 GCF_020521235.1 Microseira wollei NIES-4236
CGCCTAACGAGACTCGTGTCAGCGAGTGGGACACAAGGGATTTTAGGGGACTAGTGAGTCAGCTGATGCTGGTCTGGCAGGGTTTCCCCCCCAATAACTTGCCGCTGTCGTATCCTGTGCCGTGGCAAGTTTACCCCCGGTAGTAAATTATGGGGATTCTGTGTAGAGGTTTCTTTGCGTAAGTCCTAGCTTTAACAAAACCTGCGGAATTCCCCATCCGCCGGGAGCGGTGGGGATGAATAGCAGGGGAAAAGTCAGGGGTACCGCTTCGCCCAAGCAAGCTACGATACCCCTGACTTTTCCCATTTCTGAACAATTCTTACTGCTGGGTGTAGAATGCAGTAAGGCAAGCTTGCCAAGGGGGTGATATTGAGTGCAGCACAAAGCCATACAAGTTCGTTTATACCCATCTCAGCAACAAGAAATACTTTTGTCTCAAACATTCGGGGTAGCTCGCTGGTGGTGGAACTAGGCGCTAAATAAATCAATTGAAACGTATAAAACCACAGGCAAGGGGCTGGGACAGGTAGCACACAATGCACTATTGCCAAAGCTCAAAAAACAAAAGGAAACCCTGTGGTTAGCTGATTGCTATAGCCAAGTTTTACAGGCCACGACGCTCAACCTAACCACAGCGTACAGGAACTTTTTTGAGAAACGCGCAAGTTTCCTAAATTCAAGTCCAAGCACGGTAAACAATCAATCCAGTATCCTCAGAACGTCAAAATTGTAAATGGCAATATCAAGCTCCCTGGCAATATTGGGATAGTCAAAGCCAAAATACATAGACCTATTGAGGGGAAGATAAAGACCGTTACCGTTAGCAAGACTCTTTCGGGGAAATACTTTGCATCTATACTGACCTCAGTAGAAGGTGAAAACCCAACTACAACAGAAGGCAAGATTTATGGTATTGATTTAGTTTTGAAGCATTTTGCCGTTGTTACTGACGGCGAAAAAGTGTCAAAATACGACAATCCCAAGCATCTTGCCAAGCATGAAAAAAACCTGAAGCGCAAGCCGAAAAAATTAGCACGTAAGCAAAAGGGAAGCAAATCAAGAAACAAATACAGGAAAGTTGTCGCTAAGGTGTACGAGCGAGTTAGCAACTCGCGGCAAGATTTTCTGCACAAACTTAGTTACAAGTTGGTCAGCTAAGCATTGCTGTCATAGTAGAAAATCTTCATGGTCATTGCCCATGGTATGCGCTTCGCGCACGCTGAGCGAACGTAACCACAACTTAGCAAAGGCAATTTCTGATGTTGGATGGGGAACGTTTACCAACTTTTTAGCCTACAAGTTAGAACGCTTTGGTGCGAAGCTGGTTGAAATTGATAGATGGTTTCCCAGTTCCAAGCTTTGCTCTAATTGTTACGATCAACAAGTCGATGAAATGCCGTTAGAAGTGAGGGAATGGACTTGTCCTGATTGCGGCACTCACCATGACCGGGATGGAAACGCAGCGATAAAGTGCGATTCGTTCAGTCGAAACCGAGAAATTGGGGGATGACTGGCTTCTACAGGATAATCCATCAGGATTGAGTTCGCACTTTAATCCCTTGTAGATGACAACTTCATAACCTTGCAGGTGAGCGTTAGTACCCTAGAAAGCGTCAAACCCTGTCCTCCAGACGTAGGAGTGAAAGCATGTCCCCCACTGTAGCGACTAGCCCTCAATCGGTGAAGCGGGGATAAAAGCGGAAAAGAGCTGCCAGCCTAAAGGTGGTATCCCGTGAGCAAGTTCTGATGGATAGCGAAAGTTAAGTCACTGCCTGAATCACCGTTACTGCGAACCAGCGAAATAAGGCTTTTTACGCTGGGAGTCCCAAAAGGGCATAAGAAATGGGTGGCATGAGGATTTTTATCGACATGCCTACGTTACCCAAAAACTCGGTGAAAAGGTGACATCCTAACAGAACAAACCAAAGGTCATGAGGAACGAAGTAACCCACCTGATTACTCTCGAAGAGGTCGAATACTTCGAGTAGTCAGCTTTGACGTAACATCTGAATTTCCAGGTAACGGGTGGAAGAGATTGAGTCAGAAGCCAAGGCCTCACTGTAATAGTGAGGATATGCTGACAAACTCACGGTAATACGGAATGTATAGCTACAAGTATGCAATTAATAAGTCATGAACACGGCACTACAACCGATGTATGAATGGAAGGATATAAACTGGCGAAAGCTGGAACGTACCACCTTTAAGTTGCAAAAGCGGATATACAAAGCGTCTAATCGTGGTGATGTCAAGTTAGTACGCAGACTCCAAAAACTTTTGATCAAGTCTTGGGCAGCAAGAGCCTTAGCGGTTCGTCGGGTAACTCAGGATAATCAAGGAAAAAAGACGGCAGGTGTGGATGGTGTAAAATCACTAACCCCAAAGCAACGTCTTATCTTGATAAGTAAAATCAATCTGGGTTCTCAGGTCAAACCAACAAGCCGAGTTTGGATACCCAAGCCTGGTACAGAGGAGAAAAGACCTTTAGGCATACCGACAATGGAAGACCGAGGGATGCCTCGCGCTAGTTAAACTGGGGTTAGAGCCAGAATGGGAAGCGCGATTTGAAGCTAACTCATACGGCTTGGGACCTGGGCGCTCATGTCATGATGCGATAGGAGCAATCTTTTTGGCGGTTAAGCATAAATCAAAATATGTGCTAGATGCCGACATCAGTAGATGTTTCGACCGCATTAATCACAATAGACATCTCCAAAAACTGTCAAAGCCTCTCTAATATTGGTTTTTGACTGCCTGCCCTTTGGGGGGCAGGCAGTCAAAAACCAACGGTTATATCAGGCTTTGGCAGTGTTGCAGTCAAACTGGAGGGTATTTCTTAGGTAATCTGATATCATATTTACTCAGAATTTTTCGAGGTTTTAGCTATTTAAAACTATCGCGCCTATTCGCCATCTAATTAATCCACATACTGTCAAAATTACTCGCTCATATATTGAATATTTTAATCTAAATCTTTCAGCGGCTATCCGAACCGAAATGTTTTCATCAACCTAATCAGATGTTCTACCATTTTGGCCTTTTTTTGATTTTCCTGTTTTTGTTCAATTGTCATTGCTTTACCTCTACTTTTTTTATGAGGGTTGTCTATCGCTGTTTCCCCCACATAAGCTTTATCCCCTTGAAACTTCTGGTTATCACTGAACTCTGTCCGTCGCGCCAAATTTTTATGTCGCTGGTTGCTCCCGGTTTCCCTACTACTACATCCACTATTTCTTTACCTGTAGGCATCACTATTAATTGGTTTTTAAATGTATGCCTTTTCTTCATGCCTGAGTAATACTTTTTTTGCTCTTGATACTCTGTCGGTCTTTCACGGGGTTGCTCGCCAAATCCACTATTAACTCAAATTGGCTTAATATTTCTTCAATCCATTCCCATTCTGATGCGTTTTTTTTTACTTGTTCTACCAGCGACGCTGGTAGCAGCTCCCTTAGTATTCCTAGCCAGTAGTGAAATATATAATTGGCTGCTGATTCACTTACTCCAAACTGGATTGAACTCCTAGCATCTGGAATGTCGGTAAGTGATGTAGATATACTAATGTCAGCAGTACCTGGTCGGTCAAGCTTAACTTTGGCTGCCTACCGCCTCCAGCTTTAATTATTCTCGTTTTTTTCTGTGCTACTGTCAGTTGTTTTTCCTTATGTAATCTTTCGGCTTGACCTATTAACTCGAGCAGCTGCTCGTAATCTAGTCCCACTAACCGTTGGGTTTCTGATGGGTGCTTTTCTATGTATTCTCTCAGTTGACTCATTTTTGGCCAGGTAAAACTCTATTTTACCCCACGCGCTCGCGGGATAGTTTGTTTGTTGGAGAGGTCTAATGCACTTCTGAGAAAACTAAATACCTATCCAACCTTACGGAGGCAAATCCTCGCTTGGTTAAAAGCTGGTGTTATGGATGGAAAAGAGCTGTTCCCAACTCCAGATGGCACACCGCAAGGCGGGGTAATATCCCCTCTGTTAGCAAATATAGCCTTACATGGTATTGAGGAATTGATTAGGGGTTTAGCCCCAAAATTCGATATGAAGCGACCCTCAATGTATAAGAGATAAGCTGAAATCGATTTCACTAATCAGATCCGCAGACGACTTCCTAGTTCTCCATGAGGATTTAGAAGTAATAAAACTGTGTAATTCAGAAATAGAGAAGTGGTTAAGTGACATCGGGTTAGAATTAAAACCGAGTCAAACAAGACTAGCTCATACCCTGAATAAATTAGATGATGAAGAGCCTGGATTTAACTTCTTAGGATTCAACCTCAGACAATTTCCAGTAGGAAAATATAACTCAGGTAAAGTCAAAGGTAAAATTCTCGGATTTAAGACTATTATCACCCCCAGCAAAGATAGTCAGAAAAGGCACTACAGAAAGGTTGCCGAAGTAATAAATAAGTCACGTGGGTTAAACCAAGCGACTTTAATCAAGAAACTAAATCCTATTATAAGGGGTTGGTGTAACTACTTCTCAACAGTCGTCAGCCAGAAAGTCTTTGAAAGGTTGTGGCACTTAGTTGTCTGGAAGCTTCTGAAATGGGGTCGGCACCGTCATAGAAATAAAGGCAGAGCGTGGATAGGCCTCAAATACTTCAAAACCTGAGAAGGTAATAACTGGGAATTCGCTACCAGAGAGGGTGAAAATCCTCTAAAGCTAATACAACATAGCTCCAGGAAAATAAGTCGCTATGTAAAGGTAAAGGGGACGGCATCTCCCTATGACCGAGACTGGATGTATTGGAGTTCAAGGATGGGAGAACATCCTGAAATACCCGCAAGAGTGGCTAAACTACTCAAGGGACAAAAAGGGAAATGCGCCCACTGCGGTAACTACTTCAGAGAAGGAGATTCCTTAGAAGTTGACCACATCATCCCTAAATCTATTGGTGGACGGGAATCATATGATAATTGGCAACTACTCCATCGACATTGCCACGACACAAAGACTGCCAATGATGGCAGTCTCGGTAACAAATCTAGCTGTAAAAGTGCTAAACCTAAGCCACCCGTAGAACTAAACCTTTGGGTTTGGGAAAACGATATGTTGGTAATGACGTACTGATGACAACAGCCGTTTTACTGAGGAGCGGAATGATGCGAGAGTATCACGTTCCGTTTTGGAGAGCAGTGGAGGAGGCGACTCCTTCACTGACTTTAATTATGAGAGCAGAGGGTATCAGAATGCTCGCATAGGGATGGTTCAGCCGTCTTTTGCTGTAGTCGGGGAGATAAGACCAAAGATGGGGCGAAAGTCTCATCTAGTGTACTCCCCGGTGAGTACAGAAGCCCCGTCCGCCCGTGCGGGGTAGTTCACATCTAGCCAAACTGAGATGATAAGATCGCGATGAACATGCTTCGAGGGTCTGTTGTGATCCGTTCTGGCACTTTGACGCTTCAGTCGCCACCAGCGGAACTTGCGGCAAACAATCGCCTGCGATTGTTTGCCGGATCTGCCAACTGTCCGCTGGCTCAGGAAGTTGCTGCTTACCTGGGAATTGAGTTAGGTCCAATCGTCCTCAAACAATTTGCGGACGGAGAAATTTACCTTCAAATTCAGGAATCGATCCGGGGCTGCGATGTTTACCTCATCCAGCCGACTTGCCGTCCGGTCAACGATCACCTGATGGAATTGATGATTATGATCGATGCCTGTCGTCGGGCGTCGGCAAGACAAATTACAGCTGTAATTCCTTACTACGGCTATGCCCGCGCCGACCGCAAGACGGCTGGGCGAGAATCGATTACAGCCAAGCTGGCGGCGAACCTGATTACCGAATCTGGAGCCAATCGCGTACTGGCGATGGATTTGCACTCGGCACAAATTCAAGGCTATTTCGATATTCCCTTCGATCACGTCTACGGTTCTCCCGTACTGATCGATTATCTGGCAAACAAACAACTCTCTGACATCGTTGTTGTGTCGCCGGATGTAGGCGGCGTGGCGCGAGCTAGAGCGTTTGCCAAAAAGCTTGACGATGCGCCCCTGGCAATTATCGACAAGCGCCGCCAAGCTCATAACGTAGCAGAAGTTTTGAATGTAATCGGCGATGTCGCCGGTAAAACGGCTGTATTGGTAGATGACATGATCGACACGGGCGGCACGATCGCTCAAGGCGCGGCATTATTGCGGAAAGAAGGGGCGCGTCAGGTTTACGCTTGTGCCACCCATGCGGTTTTCTCGCCCCCAGCAACTGAACGACTATCCAGCGGGTTGTTGGAAGAAGTAATCGTGACGAACACGATACCCATTCGCGAAGAAGATCGGTTTGAACAGCTGACAGTGCTTTCAGTGGCTAACGTGCTAGGCGAAGCCATCTGGCGCATTCACGAAGATAGTTCGGTTAGCAGTATGTTTCGTTGACATCCTCCCCCGCCAATTGCTTACGCAATATGGCGGGGGATTCCAAACTTCACAGTCTGGCTTTTCTGCTTCAAAGACTCTTGACTAGGCATTGCTGCCCCCGTTAGACCGTCTCCACAGACGTTTTGGAACACCGCTTGTCCATCGGCGTTGAGACTTAAAAGCCCTCTCTTTTTCACTACTTGGGCTGCTGCTAGATCTCTATCGGTTCGATATCCACAAACGCAATCATGTACCCTGACGCTTAAATCCTTGGGGGTATGAGTATCACATATGGGGCAAGTTTGAGATGTACCATTGCAATCGACTTTGGCGAAGTACACGCCGCGTTTCCAGCATACCCAACTCAAGATATTTAAAAACTGACCGAAACCAGCATCTAAGGTATGCTTGCATAGCATTCCTTTAGACATTGCTTTTAGGTTTAAGTCCTCTGCAAAAATCATTCCTGCTTGATTACAAAGATGATGGCCCAGTTTAAAATGCCAGTCCTTTCTTGAGTTGGAAATATGTTCGTGCAATAAAGCTATTTTTTGGGTGAGGCAAGCGCCAATTCTTACTACCCTTTTTCTTGCGCTTTAACCGTCTTTGTAGCAATTTCAGCTGACTCTGGGTATCAACGAAGAAACGAGGTCTTTTAACCAACTCACCCGACGATGTAGCAACAAAGGAGAGCAATCCGACATCAATCCCTAATGGTTCCCCATGAGGAGGTACATCAGGTACATTAACATCACATTGCAATGAAAGCATTACGTAGTATCCAGATGCACGTTTAACAATACGAGCCTGCTTTAGGGTAAACCCGTCAGGTATTGGACGAGATAAACGCATCTTGACCATGCCGATACTAGGCAGTTTGATCGTATCCCCAACTATATCTTTTTCGTTCATTTGTGGAAATACAAATGAACGCATCTTTTTCTTAAAACGGGGAAAACCAAATCCTCTTTCCCACATTGACACAAACGCTGTTTCAAGTTGCTTTAGAACTTGTTGCAACACTTGCGAATGAACTATTTTAAGATGGGGATATTCTTTCTTGGCTGCGGTTAGTGCTTTGCACTGACTACCATAGGTAGGTCGCTTAACATCCGGTGGAATTATATATTCCATCAGGATGCTACAAGCATTGATGTCGCACTTCCTAGAGTTAGCCCAGTCCTTGCGTTCTCTTAACGCAAAATTCCACACTTGAACAAATACAGATTTCTAACCATTGGTCAAAAGTCTGTATTTGTTCAAGTGTGGGAGCTAATTTGTACTCGTAGGTTATTGTTATCATACTAATACAATATCATACTTTAGAAAATGCGTCTATATTTTTTAAGGATGCTTCGCATTTATTCATTGGTGGGCATTCATGAGGTAGGCGATGCCGGAACCACTTCCGGCATTCAAGCCTACCGTCTCGCCGCTAACTGCTCCGCAGTCTAGCGGGAGCCTTCTGCCGACATTCAGGTAATGGGTAATGGGTAATGGGTAATTGGTAATGGGTAATTGGTATTTCTTGCCATTACCCATTACCGATCGCCTAATTTGTAGTAATTGGTATCGAAACAAGTCACTGAAAGTATTGCTTTCCATTACCGATTACCCATTACCGATTACCCATTACCGATTACCCATTACTCGATTCACCGTTGCTGACTGCGAGGATCGAGGGCGTCCCGCAAACCATCGCCGAGTAAGTTAAAAGCCAATACTGTAACGATAATCAGAATCGCTGGAGGCCAAATTAGCCAAGGTTGTAGCACCAAAATAGAAGCATTGGTCGCCACTGAAAGCAGATTACCCCAAGACGGGTCGGGCGGCTTAATTCCCAATCCGAGTAAGCTCAGTACCGATTCGGCGACGATAAAACCAGGCACTGCTAAAGTCGCCGAGATAATCAGGTAAGTCGCTGTTTGGGGTAAAACGTGACGGATGATGATATACAGGGGCTTACCGCCCATCGCCCGTGCAGCTTGGACGAATTCCCGTTCTTTAATTGACAGCACCTGTCCTCGAATTACTCGTGCTAACCCCGCCCAGCTGACAAACGAGGTAATCACCACAATTAGCAGAAACTGCTGGGCGCTGCTGATTCCAGGGGGCAAAACCGTCGATAGGGCAACCAGAAGGTAGATGTAAGGAATCGTCATCAATACTTCCACGACGCGCATCAAAACGCCGTCAATCCAGCCACCGAAATAGCCGGAAATTCCACCTATCAGTACTCCTAAAGGGAAGGAAATCGCAATTCCTACCAAACCGATGCTAAGGCTAATCCGGCCTCCATGCACCAAGCGACTGAATTGGTCGCGCCCTTGTTCGTCCGTTCCCAATAAGTTAAATTTGCCTTCGCCCCCAGTGCCGAATAGGTGCAAATTACAGGGTATGCCTGTAAAAATTTTTACTTCTTGAAACTGGGGGGGTAAGGGGAGACTGAACTGAAACAAGTTGTAGGTTGACCCAGAGACAAACAAGCGCAGGGGTGAGGGTTTTTGGCGGTCTACCGTGAGTAAGCGATCGCCTGTTTTCAAGTCTACCGCTCCTTGTGTCGTAGGATACACGTGCGGCCCGATAAACCGTCCCTGTTCGGTGCGCCAGTAAATCTGGGTCGGTGGCAGTAAAGAACCGTTGAATTGAGACGCATAGGGGTCGTAAGGCGCGACAAAATCGGCTGCAATGACAGCCAAGTAGAAAATTAACAGGATTATTGCCCCCAAACTAGCCAGGGGATTCTTTTTCAGTTTCTGCCACCAGTTCATACACTTTTACCGATGTTCAACCAGTTTTCTTTGTTCCTCCTCAACCTTTTCGTGTTCCACCACAAACACGTTCGAGTACAAGTTGGCGATGATTTGCTTTCCTTGCTGCGTCAGGGTGAGATAGCGGAGTGCATCTTTGATGTAGGGATAAACCCCGTTCCAGTAAAACTTGGAATAGTTCTTGCGTAGATCTCCGGGATGGCTGTAGCCTAAAGCTTTATTCACGCCAGTTTCTTCAAATTCATAGTATAAAGAAGTGATTTTCTTGAGATAGCGCGGATCGCTAAGTTGACCGATGAGATCGGCGGCGCGCACTAAACCCGAATAATTAACCGTATCCTGGTGATCTTCTGCCACGGGGACAGGGAAACGGGTTAATTCTATATTGCGCTTGATCGCTTCGGCATCGATTAGCTTGTGACCGCCAAACCGTTCTTCGATAAAGAGTTTGGCTCGATCTACATGATAAGGCGTCAGGCTGGCATCCGAAGCACCTGGGGGCAGAGCGACCATGCCGCCGTCTTTTCCAGTCGCATACAATCTTTCTTGATCTCTGTCAGCGCGACACACGCCTTTAACGTAGCCAATGTCGTGACACAGCAGAGAGATAATGCAGTGCAACCAATCTTCGCAAGAAATTCCACCTTCGCGGATGTGTTTCCCGCGTAAGATTTCTTGCCCGACTAAGGTAACCAGAATCGTATGCTCGACGTTATGATAGAGGGCGTCGCTGTTGGCGATATTTTCTAACGCCATACTTCCCGCCCAGCCAATGATGTCTTCGTAGTTGGTTTTCCATCCCCCGTAGGTGCGGTGGTAGCCATCCCGGAGGTTTTGTACGAAGGCGTCGATTAAGATTTCTGTGGCATTAAACATGCTGGTTACTCGCTCGTGCTACTGGCAATGTCTAGAGGGATTGGGCAGCTATAGTTGTTTGTTATCTTCATTTAATTTTTATTCAAGATAGGAACAAATCCCTGTTTTTTCCACAATTGGTTTATATGCTAGCGCAACCAACGCTCCAAGGTACTTTCGTAATATTCCCTATGGGATCGCCACGGTTGAGACGGGATCGATTGGCGAGCGCGGGCAATTTTTGAGCCAGAGTGCCATAATGTGCCCTCAAATTTGACCAGAGGCACAAAACCCCCGTCCTCAAGGCGGGGGATGTAGTGCTTACCGGGACGATCTCGTCGGGTCAAGGTGGAAGCGATTATGCTAAAATTGGTACAAGACGTTAAAACGTACCCCCGGACTGGGGGAAAGTTGACGAACCTGGAGCTAGCTGCAAAGCTAGGATAGTGGGCTAAGGTTTCCTGAGTTCTCAGGATATTAAGGCTGTGAAGTCTTAAGACCCCTTACCAATAGGCGCCGGGAGTGTCAAAATAGACAATTGTATGCGGGTGTAGTTCAGTGGTAGAACGTCACCTTCCCAAGGTGAATGTCGTGGGTTCGAGTCCCTTCACCCGCTTGGTTTCTGTACAATGACTAATTAATTGTCGTCGGTGACAGATTGGTGTCGTTGAGACGAATTATGTGTCGTCGTGCCAAATAGATGTCGTTTAATGAGCAGTGACATATTAATGTCGTCTTAATTTCTGAAAAGCATCCGAATAAAAAACAAATTGTCATCTTGGGAAGCTGACGTTCCTTTCAATCCACTCTAGTATTTGTAAGTTTTATAACATTACTTTAGATGGTAGTTGAAACTGTGTTTTTCTAGGATTACTGTGAGGTTGTCAATTTTCTTTCAACCCACCCCTAGTTGAGATGAAAGTTGAAACAGCAAGAATAACTTTCCACGAAGTTAAGAAAATACTCTTTCAACCCACCCATAGTTGGGATGAAAGTTGAAACAACGCCAGCTAAAACAGTTACCTGAACTAGCTTTTAGAGGCTATTTTCGTAAACCTCTAAAATTGTGGCGCTATCTCTGGCTTAAACAGAGAAGCAACCATCCCACAAAAAGACTGTAATCATTATCCCATGGAGCGCATCGCTATCCTCCTCACTAACCGCTTGCAATCAACGGATATCGATCTTTATTGACTTTTAACCACAGGGGTTTAGTAAGCCTCACCGATAAAGGACAATAACTACGTAACCAACGTATTAGGCGAGAAGCAGTTGACAAGAAACTCTTGAGCGAACGGGACATCTGTACTAAGTACATTACACCCGCTCTGACAAGTCGGGGTTGGCAGCAAGGCAAATGTTATTTAATCTGTATAAATCTAATGGCAAAGTCAAGGTTTATGGCTAATAATACCTATTTATACAGAGGGGAAATTCCCTTAAGCATTGGAATTCCCTCCTCTATCTTATATAAAGATGAATTCTGTAGCTGAATCATCTCAATCGATGATTCAGCTACAGAAACCCATAGGCTATTAGCTAGAGTTTTAGATTGGATTCCTGAAGTGGTAGATTACCTAATTAACTCATTAATTTTAGAATTAAGTTAGGCCGAGCGGCCGAGTATTCAAAAGCTTTTTGAGCAGGCCAAGCAGCAGTTAAATAAATATTTATATACCAGATATGTTACTCATGAATATTCAGCCACCTTATTAGAGACAGAAGCTTTAGTTGTTGAGGGTTTTAACAAGACAGAAAAACCTTACATATATGAGGATATTTTTCCTGTGGAATATTCAGGACTCAAACAAATAGGTACTTTACAAAGGAGAAGTTCGAGTGGGTGCTTAACGCTGCTTCTGGCAATATTGAAAAGTATATAGAAATCTATGTCGATGTTTCAAAGCTTTCATATCCTGTTGCCAAGCTTATAGGTCTCGCATTATTTGAGCTAATTAATGATGATAATAAAAACATGGGCTGGGGAACGATTCAACGAGATGCTCTAGCAAAAGCTGCGCGTGAATTAGTAGCACATGGAGTTTTACGTAGTAATAAGAATGCAGTAAATACTCTCAATAAACATTTTAATACTCCTGGGCAGGATTATCACAAATTTAGCCGCAATAACACCAAACACATGGAGCTAGTTCATTGGGCTATTAAGGAATAGGATTCATACTTAAAAGGATTTATTACTAACCAGCTTCCACAGATAAATATCACTCTTTACATGAATCCATAAATGGAAGCATAGCTGTAAGCTTGATAAAGGAGGCACAGCAGCAACGCAGGAATCGTCAGCCTGGTAAATCAGAAATGGGGATCTATTAGGTCACATCACTAAAAAATCGGCTTCTGGTAATTCGCCATCTCCCCTCTAGCCAAACGACACCGCTGGCAAACCCCTTGCTTCCTCAACGCTAGGCTCTTAAATTTTGCCTTACACTTTGGACACTTAAACAACAAGCGTAACTGATGGCGTAAGCATAGCGAGACGTTGATGGCAGTGGCGGTGCGGCAAGTGTTGGCTATGTAATTGGGATGCGCGAGGCTGTTCTGTGCTATGGGCTAGAAGGCAAGCTGAACGAAGCGCGATCGCATAGCGAGACACTGATGGACGTGGCGGCGCAGCAAGTGTTGGCTGTCTAAAACTAAAAACATCTCTTTGGGCGTTAAAAATCATTCGAGCAAACGATATCTAAAATCTCAGAGGCTAATGATTCCATTAGTTGTTTAGTTTCACAAGAGAGGGATTTACTACCCTCACCCGCCCATCGGAACTTCTCTGAACCTTGCCAAATTTGTACCTGTGCTTCACTACTAGACATTGGAACATCAGCACTAATTTTGCTATGTATCCCAAAGTTAACGTAAACAAGCCAAACTAGCCGTTCTGCCACAAAGCAGGGATCTTGAATCCTGTTTCACACTTGGGACACTTAGATAAAAGCTTCAACTGGTGGCTGACGCATTTCCACACCGACTTAAACTGCCACTCGCTCCGATGGCACCGAACCTACCCATAACACGCCCCACATAACCGAATCGGAGTACACTTCATAGAAAAACACGGGAAGCGGGTTCCTCAGACACTTTAGTGCTGGTCGGTGTGCGACACGAGCGGTTTTAACCGCCGTGGCATTTCAGGGTTAACGATGGTGCGGATCTTCAATATAGCGCTTTATCGCCTCACTGCTAACATTGCCAGCAGTACTAATAAAATAGCTGTTCGTCCAAAGAGACGGCAGCTTTTTTAATTCAGGAAACTCTTTCCGCAGGTAGTAACTAGATCTACCCTTAAACGCCTTAACAACCAAATGAGGAGTATCGACGGGCTTGACGCTAATAAATAAGTGGATCTGGTCTGGGGCGACCTCCAAAGCTAAAATATCCCAACCCTTCTCTATCGCCAAATCCAAAAATATTTGTCGCAACCTTGTTGCTATGTCTCCAACCAAAACCTTCTTTCTTCGTTTGGGAATCCAGACAAAGTGATAATTAATCAAGTACTTAACGTGATTGTGAGTTTGATAATCTTTCTGCAACAACATATTTTGTTGTTTTGTCACCTCTGATTGACACTGCTAGCCTAGTCGATTACTATAAATGAGTCAACTAAAATAAGAGGTCATGCCGAAAGCTAAAGCTAAAACTTTTATGGGCGTCCAGCAAATATTGCTACGTCCAGATCCCGAAACGCGATCGTTGTTAGAGTATCTTTGCCAACAGTCTGGAAAGCTCTACAAAAATGAAACTTATTAGGCTAGACAAATATTCTTTAAAACAGGAAGGTTGTTATCAGGAAAGTTTGACTTAATTTATGAACCATCAGTTTCAAAATCAAAGATTGATCAATCTTTGCCCTCAACGCCAATGCAACAAACACTGATGTCAGTGGCAGAAGCTTTTAAATCTTTTAAGGAACTGAGGGATTTACACTTTAAGGGCAAGTTGCGCTTCAAACCAAAACCACCAAAATATCTCAAAGGGGCAAAATTATTCAAGGTGACCTACCCCAATACTGGCGCACAGAAGCCGGTGTTGCTCGATGGGAAGCTAAAATTTTCTTTGGGATTGACTATTAGAAGGTGGTTTGGCATATCGGAGTTCTTTCTCCCTATGCCATCAAACATTGATTACTCAAAAGTTAAAGAGTTTACTATTCTGCCCAAAAATGGTGCTTTTTACTTAGAGATATCCTAGGAAGTGCAAAAAGAAAAGCACGACCTGGATATTAGTCGTGCTTTGTCAATCGATTTGGGAACCGCTGATAATTTAGCTGCCTGTGTCGATACTAATGGTAATTCTTTCTTAATTGATGCTCGCGCTATGAAGGGGATGAATCAATTGTGGAACAAAAAGGTATCAACTCGTAAAGAAGGCAAGCCAGAAGGATATTGGGATAAATGGTTAGAACGCGTTACTCGCAGGCGCAACCATCAGATACGCTTCGGGGATTAATAAGGCAGCTAGAATAATCATTCAACATTGTTTGAAGCATCAGAGCGGAACCCTAGTAGTTGGATGGAACGAAGGGTTTAAAAATGATGCCAACCTTGGTAAGGTTAACAATCAAAAGTTCGTTCAGATGCCACTAGGTAAATTGAAGGAACGATTGCATCAACTTGGCGATTTACATGGTATTCGATTTGTAGAAACTGAGGAATCTTACACTTTGATCGCCAGCTATCAAGGGTGGTGACTCCCTGCCCAAATATGGCGAAAAGCCAGATGGGTGGAAAGCATCGGGTAAGCGAATTTCGCGCGGGTTGTATCGCTCTGCCAATGGTTCAATTGTGAATGCCGATCTTAATGGTGCTGCAAATATCCTCAAAAAAGTAGCCAGCTTTTCTTCGCTTAGACTTAGGCTTACTGGGTAGGCGGTGCTTGGTGCGATTCGTTGGCTAGAAACTAGAACTCACAAGGGTTTCTGGGGGATTAGCCGCAAGGTACAGAACCTTGACAACTGAATGACCATGTAGGTGAAAAACCTACCCCGTAGGTGCAGCGGTGAAAGCACTTTCCCCAGGTTCGAGACTAGCCATCAACGCCTGAAGCGGGAATGAAAGGTGGCACTACTAGAAGCCTAATCTGGTATCCATCGAGCAAAAGTATCCATGAGTAAAGCCACGGCTTGAAGATGCGACTGAATCGTCGTCAGTCTAAACCAGCTAAATAGGGCTGAACCGAAAGGAATGCAGGATTTAAGGCAATGCCTGAAAACTGATGAAGCTGGAGCCAAAAGGCAAAGGATAAGGAGTTGGCAAGTCAAACATTGACCAATTAGCACTTCCTACAAACCCGGCGAATAGCATCACTCTAAAGATACACAGAATGGTCATTCGGAACGAAGTAACCTCTCGCTCGCTCTCTTGGAGGTCGAATACCAGGAGCAGGTGCTAACCGTATGCAGCGAGCAGGAAAGATTGAGTCAGAAGCGAAAGCTTTGGGTAACACCAGAGATATGCAGACGGACTCACGATGATTTGGAAGATAAAGTCTCAAGTAGTGAGTAAATATGTCTAAAACGAGTTTAAAGACTACGGTGGAATGGAACCAAGTGAACTGGCGCAAGCTGGAACGCAAAGTTTATAAGCTCCAAAAGAGAATCTACCCTTGCCTCTCAGCGTGGCGAAGTGAAAACAGTTCGCAGACTCCAGAAGACGTTGATGAAGTCTTGGTCAGCAAGAGCATTAGCGGTTCGTAGAATAACCCAAGATAACCAAGGGAAGAAGACGGCTGGTGTGGATGGGCAAAAAAGCCTGACCCCAAAGCAACGTTTGAACCTGACTGGAAATCTAAAACTTGGGTCAAAGGTCAGTCCAACCAGGCGAGTATGGATTCCAAAGCCTGGAACGGAGGAGAAGCGACCTTTAGGTATACCTACAATGAAAGACCGAGCGATGCCGCGCGCTAGTCAAACAGGCGTTAGAGCCAGAATGGGAAGCGCGATTTGAACCTAACTCATACGGCTTGGGACCTGGACGCTCATGTCAAGATGCGATTCAAGCAATATTCAATGCGATTAGGCAGAAGCCAAAATATGTGCTAGATGCTGATATCGCAAAATGTTTCGACCGTATCGACCATGAAGTACTGCTCAGAAAATTAAATACATTCCCCACCATTCGCCGTCAAATACGTGCATGGTTAAAGTCGGGAGTGATGGATAATATGCAGTACTTCGATACATCTGAGGGAACTCCGCAGGGCGGCGTCATTTCCCCGTTACTTGCCAATATTGCCCTCCACGGGATGGAAAATCGGATAAAGCAGGTAGCCAGAGAACTGCCAGGAAAAAAGCAGAAAAACTGCCACGCTCTAAGCCTAATCCGATACGCCGATGACTTCGTAATTCTTCATGAAGACATAACCGTTGTCCAAAGATGCCAAGAGACAATCTCAGAATGGTTAAGTGACATGGGTTTGGAATTGAAGCCGAGCAAAACAAGAATAGCTCATACTCTTGAACAGTATGAGCTAGAAGAACCAGGATTTGACTTCTTAGGTTTTAATATCCGACAACTTCCTGCGGGTAAATACTCATCAGGGAAAAGAAGTAACGGAGAACTGCTGGGTTTCAAGACAATCATCACCCCAAGCAAACATAAGCAAAAGATACATTACGCAGAAATCGCGAGAATTATTGAAGCCCATAAGGCAGCACCGCAAGCGGCGCTAATCAGTCGATTGAACCCAATAATTCGGGGCTGGGCAAATTACTACGCGACTGTGGTAAGTAAGGATGTTTACTCAGATATAGATAACCTCATGTATCAGAAGCTTAAAGCTTGGGCAAAACGCCGTCATCCCACAAAAAACGGGAAATGGATATCAAACAAATACTGGCAATCCATAGACGGCAACAACTGGGTATTCGCAACCAGACAAGGAAAAAACGTCCTTAGGTTACTACTTCATGGTAATACCTCAATAATCCGCCATGAAATGGTTAAAGGCGAATCGTCACCATACAACGGGAACCTGGTTTACTGGAGTGGAAGAATGGGCAAACACCCAGAAATGCCCCAAAGAGTTGCAAAACTACTAAAAGCACAAAAGGGAAAATGCGCCTACTGCGGATTACACTTCAGAAATGAAGATGTGTTAGAAGTTGACCATAGAATCCCCAAATCAAAGGGTGGAAAGGATTCCTACAACAATTGGGACTTACTACACAGACACTGCCACGACACAAAGACTGCTTCAGATGGTAGTCTTGGCAACAAATCCGGCTGCAATAGAGCCGAGCCTAAGCCCCCCAAAGGCTAGAAATGGTTAATGGAAAATGGGTAATGAGGTATGCGTGACAAGCACCAAATCATTGAGGAGCGGAATGAAGGGAAACTTTCACGTTCCGTTTTGAAGACCAGCGAGGCTGGTGACAGCCCCGCTGAGTTTAATACCACCGCAGCGAGGGTCAGACTTTGGCAAAAACCTCAGTCTCCCCTGTCCGCAGAACGAGAGCGGCTTTAGCCCTGAGAGTGTCAATCCCACACCCTTTGGTGGTAACATTTGAGCCAGCCTTTCTGCACTGACTCCCACCACCTTTGCTAACGCTGCCAAATCCTTTTGACTCGGAGGCGGATTTAAATCAAACCGTTCCCACCTCGCCACTACCGCCCCAACTCCTGCCCATTGCCCCAAACTACTTGGCGTTAAGTGATTTGGTCTTCGGAAGCGTGCCAAAAAATGGCTGAGGCTTTTCCCTTCTAATGGTTCAACCTCGAACAACCAAGGCTGAATTTCTACCTCTGCCATTACTTGTACTCCTTCGCCACTTCCTGAAGAATCGCCTATCGATATTTTGGCAAGTCGCTGACTAGGAAAGCCAGTCACAGCAAACGGGGAGCAAAAATCCAGGGTGCAGGGGTTGAACCTGCCTGGGGCGAATTATGAGTTCGCTGCCTAAACCGCTCGGCCAACCCTGGTTGAGCTTTTATTGTATTATAAATCCGCTACCTTCGACCACTCACCCACCAATTTAAGAGTTGTTTAACCGCCCATGGCAACTACAAGGAAGCAGCGCATTAAGGTACCACCCATAAGATTTAACTCCACAGTGGTTCTGACTTTGATTTTGCTAACTCTGATGGCAGGAGCTAGCATCGCCAGTGGAGTATGGGGATTTGCTCTGGGGCATGAAGCCCTCAAAGGCGTGTCTCAGCCGGATGCTCGCCCAACGGCGAAGAAGACGGGTGGAAAGGAAACCCTGTTGGATTCTAAACCATTGGTCATGCTCAAAGAGCCGGATATTATCAAAAGCGTGAGGGCGACGATCCAGCGCAAGGAGAAGGAAGGCGAAGCCGAACAGAAAGAAGAAAAAAGGGATGAACGCGCTAAGACGCTCTCGCCGGAACAGCCGCAGCCACAAACAACTACTCCTGCGCCTGGATTTCCAGCGATCAGCCAAGATAAAGGCGTGACTTTAGAAGTTCGCTCGGCGCGTCAGCAGGGAGGTTCCCTAGTGCTGGATGTGAGCCTGAAAAACGAGGGAAATTCTGCGGTCAGGTTTCTCTATAGTTTCCTCGATGTGACCGATAACCGGGGGCGCGCTTTGAGTGCGAGTACGGAAGGTTTGCCAACGGAATTGCCACCGAATAATCAACCCGTTGCGGGGACGGTTAGTATCCCGACGGCGGTGCTGGATGGTGCGGAGCAAATTTCCCTGACCCTGACAGATTACCCAGATCAGCAACTGCGCCTGCAAACCTCTGGGATTCCAGTAAGATAGGGATGGGGCATTGTAATTCTGACCAGCACACCCCTCAAGCTTATTGACACTCCCCGCTCTAAAGAGGCGGGGATTCTCCAGGGCTTTCAACCATATTCCCTGGATATCCGACTGTCAGGTTTAGCAGCAAAACTGATGCTAAATCTCTGAGGTTTGGTTCCTAGGCTCAACCCACATGGGATTGATATCTCCATAGGCATGACTTTCCCGCAGCCCGCTCTTAGGTCTCTAGATCAAGCGAGACCGTTCGTTCAATTTGGATTCTATCAGATTTGAAGGCGATTCAAATCGCCGTGTCGCCGTTCCTCCACGCAATCAATGGCGTGGCTATCCGTTTCCTGGATTTTTTTAGGTGGATCCGCCTTCTATGTTCCTTTCTTGGCAAGATGTTCTGCCGCGCTTGTTGTCGGTGCTGCTGCTGATTGCGATTAATGCGTTTTTTGTCACCGCTGAGTTTTCTTTTGTGTCGGTGCGGCGATCGCGCATCAATCAGTTGGTGGAATCAGGTGACGCCGCGGCTAAAATTGTCCAAAAACTGCAACGAAATATCGACCGAGTGCTTTCTACCACCCAGTTGGGAATTACCCTTTCTAGTCTGGCACTGGGGTGGATCGGGGAAAAGGGAATGGCTGTTTTGGTGGCAGACTTGCTGGCACGCCTACCCCTGCCAGGAAAGTTGAATTGGGCGATCGCTCACACTCTTGCCATCCCCATCGCTTTTTTGCTGATCGCCTATTTACAGATAGTTTTGGGCGAGTTGTGTCCCAAGTCGGTGGCGCTGATATATGCGGAACAGCTGGCGCGGCTTTTGGGGCCATCTAGTTTGGCGATAGCGCGTTTTTTTAAGCCGTTTATCTGGATTTTAAATCAATCCACTCGCTTCCTCTTGCGATTGGTGGGCATTCGCTACAACGATGAAGCTTGGTTACCTCCCGTCACTTCTGAAGAGTTGCAGCTAATTATTTCCACCTCTTTAGAGTCTACGGGTTTGCAAGCCGAAGAGCGAGAATTACTCAGTAATGTATTTGAGTTTGGCGATGTTATGGCAGCAGAGGTGATGGTACCGCGTACCAGCATTACCTCTATCCCCAGCACCGCAACTTTTCAGGAACTTCTGAATGAAATTGCCACGACTGGACACTCTCGCTATCCCGTTACGGGGGAATCTTTGGACGATGTTGTGGGCATTATTAATTTTATCGAATTGGCTGAACCTTTAGCCCAAGGTAGACTCACTTTAAACAGCCAAATTCAACCCTGGATTCGCCCCGCCAAGTTTGTCCCGGAATATACTAAATTGAGCGAATTGCTGCCGATGATGCAGCGCGCGCCTCAATCAATCGCGGTAGTGGTGGATGAATTTGGCGGCACGGCAGGATTGCTGACCCTAGATGATTTGATTGCTGAAATTATTGGCGATACCGGCGAACCGGATAGCAGCGAAGATTTAATTATCCAAAGAGTAGACGAACAAACTTTTTTGCTACAGGCGCAAATAAATTTGTCAGAATTCAACGAGTTGTTAGATTTAGATTTGCCCCTCACAGATGAATACCAAACTTTAGGCGGTTTCCTAATTTACCAGTTGCAGAAAATTCCCAACCAAGGCGAAACTTTTCATTATAAAAATATCGAATTTACTGTGGTTGCTGTTGAAGGACCGCGCTTGGATCAAATTCTCGTCCGTCGCCAAAAATCTGCAACTGCTCTGATTATAGAAGAGTTTACTGCTGCAAATGAAGCCGAGAATACACAAAACGAACCCATCCCCCCAGAGCAGGATATAGACAACAAAAATTGGTAATTGCTAATTGCTAATTGCTAATTGGTATTTTTTGGCTCAACCACAGGGGAATTGCCCCTACAAACTATTGCCAAGCTTGGTAAAATTCTGGATAATTCATATTTTGGGCGCAATAGCCTATAATATTATAACATTCGCGGTATCTATCGATGTCATTTTTGTAGGTTTCTTGTGATAAATATTGTTTCAAATTACTCACAACTTCTGGCAACTGTTCGTCTAGTACAATTTGCTTCAAGCTTTCAGCAGCTTGCCATAAGATAGATGGATTTTTAGTGGTTTGAATCAGTTGCAATAATTCTGCGAGCGCTTGTTTATTTCCCGGTTCCATTTTCCCTAAGCTCAAAGCGGCTTGGCGGCGAATTGATTCTAGCTGACTTGAATCAACGAGGTTTATTATAGCATCGATCTCGGTTTTATTCACTATACTAATTTCCCCTAAACTTTCCACGCATTTTCTTAGTGGCGCTTCTTTTTTGGTGGATTTAATTATTTGCAATAATGCGGCGATCGCTGCTTTATTTCCCGGAGCTATTTTTACTAAATTATAAGCCGATCGCCTGCGGCTAGATTCGGTTTTAGCCGACTCAATTAAGTGGGTGAGAGTTGCGATCGCTGCTTTATTTCCTGAATCTATTGTACCTAAAGCTGTTGCTGCTATCCGGCGAATCGATTCTTTTTCAGTTGTTTTTATCAGTGAGGTTAAAGCAGCGATACAATCTCGATCTCCCTGAGCAATTTTGCCTAAACTTTCGGCTGCAAGCTGGCGAATTGAGTCGGTTTCTGCTGAGTTTACGATTGGTTGTAATAATGCCGCAGTTGCTTGTTCATTTCCCGTGCCTATTTCGCCTAAGCTTTCAATTGCTTGTCGGCGAATTGATGAATTTAAACTAGAATCAACCAGTTGAATCAGGGTAGTAACTGCCGTTTCGTTGCCCGGATTTATTTTACCTAAATAACAAGCGGCTAGTTTACGGATAGATTCTGTTTCGGTTGATTTAATCAGGTGTAATAAAGTAGCGATCGCATCTTTATTTCCTGGGTCTATTTTAGCCAAAATCCAAGCTGCTTGGCTAGAAGATGCTTGATTTTTGGATATTTTTATTAGGTTAACGATAGCAGCGATCGCATCTTTATTTCCTATACCAATCGTTCCCAAATTATAAGCTGCACGCCAACGGATCGATTCATCTTCGCCTGATTTTAGCAGGTGGAGTAAGGATGCGATCGCTCGGCTGCGATCCGTTTTAATTAAACTTAATCTAATCGACTCTTTCAGCGTTGGTATTAAATTAATCCACTTTTGTTTCTCGTTATTAAAATAACCAAAACGCCACTGGACAATTTGGGCTACTATTTCATCCGCTTTACTACAATCTGCAAACTCGGCAATACCTTCAGCGGCTATAAAATAAGCGCGATACTCGTAAAATCCCCTGTATTGATAACCATCGATGGAGAATTCTCCCAATCCATCTTCAAATTCTACTAATGCTTTAATAAACTCTTCTTTCTGTTCTTTTGGTATATCTTCTCTGCCTAACCATAATAAAATTACTTCTTGCCATTGTGGTTCAAAAATGCGGTAGCTGGCAGGAGATGTGTTGAGGAAATAATGCCAATCGTTAATAGCTTGGGCGGCGAAATATTCTTGGAAAGTGGGATGATAGAAAGCATAAACTTTTTCGCCCCAGTTTTCGGCTTCGGCGGCGACTCCCACTTGGTTTAAAAAACCCAATTGTAGGGCTAATTTAAATAAATCTTCATCGGGTTCTCCGAGTACCGATGTAACGAGACGATGGCGCAAGCGGAACTTTGTTTTCTCTTCAGCAATTGCTTTTAAAGCCAATTCTCCCAAGGCTTGATTTAATTGCTGTCGCTGCCTCGAACTGGTGGGAAATCGCTCTTGCTTCCATTCATAAAGGGCTTCGATAAAATGTCGATAAAGTGCGGCTTTGGTATTGGGCAATCCATCGGGTGCAAGCGTCCAAGTGCGGCATAAAAGTGCTAAGCGGAGGGGATTTTTTACCGCATCTTTGATGCGATCGCGTCCGGGTTGGTCTAATTCGAGTTGCAAGCGTTGTCCTACTTCTAGATTATCCTTAAACCAGCGGCGGATAAACTGTCCCACCCCATCCGGATTCCCATAGCTAAAATCTAAATTGCGATAAGTTTCAAAAGTTTCCAGGGCATTTTTTCCCCCATCCCAAACATTGAGGCGACAAGTCAAAACTACTTTCGCATCTGCTATCCATCCGGTGAGTTGATTGGCGATTGTTTGTAAAGGCAATCCAGTCGTTGCACCGATTGCCATTTCATCGACGGCATCTAATAACAGCCAGACTTTTCCACTATTAAATAACTCGCCTAGTGCTTCTTCCATTGCTGGGGTAACGCGCACTTTTCGGGTAGCGGATCTTAGCCAGGTGCTGAGTAAATATTCTTCTATAGTTTTACCTTGTAAATCTGCCAAGGAAATCCAAATCGGCACATCGGGAGTATTTTCGAGAATCCAAGCGGCGATTTTTTGTAACAGGGTAGTTTTTCCCGATCCAGGTTCTCCGATAATCGCAATTCTTTGGCTTTTTCCAGATTTGAGAACTTGCTCAAAAAACCGTTCTTGCCGATCGAAGGTTTGGATAATTTCATCAGCAGTATCTGGATCGTAAATCTTTGAACCTTGCTGCGGGGAAATATCGCCGATGCGTCGCTGTCTCTGTTTGCGTTCTACTAAACCTAAAGGTACGTAAATATCATCGAGTTCAAAGGTTAATCCATCGCCAGCGGTGAGGGGATTTGTTGTTAAGCGTCCTCGATCTTGTGCTAACAACATTGCTTTGCTTGCTTGTTTCCAGTCGAAAATGAGATTAGTTTCTGGCGGCGTTTCTGTCGGCGGCGTAGTTTCTGGGGGTGGAGAGTCGATGTAAGCGATTGCTTGCCAATCCAATCCCAATCTTTCGCTAATTTCGACAAAATTTACATAATCAACTGGCTTCCCGGTAAAAAAGCTAGTTATAGTAGAGCGAGAGAGTCCTAGCGCCACAGCCAAAGCATTCTGACTGGGAAAACCATGACACCTCAAAGCGTGTTTAACTCTAGCGATGCATTCCGAGGCAACTCTAATCGACCGTGCCATAGCTGAACAAAGCGCAAATATCTAAGTCAAGCACAAGTCAAGCATTCTCAATCATAGCGTAATCGGGAACTCAAGCAGCCTCCCTGTTTGATGTAATTGTGGAAGCGATGCAGTTTTGAAAGCAGCTTCCAATTGCTACTGAAGGTGGTTAATTAAACCGCTAAGGAGGCTTCGATGAATGCTCAATCCCTTGCATCCTTAACTACGATTATTTTAGCTACAAGTTCCCAGGTTGTAACGACCTCGACGTGCAACAATATTTTGGTCGAAAGCTTCCTCAACAATTCTAACAAAATTGTCGGTTCTTATTCCGCACCTAAACGAGGAACGCCAAGGGGTAGAGAAGGTGCTGGAACTCGTTTTGCACCTTCTCCTGTGAATCAGCAAGCGTAGGGACACGGCAGGAGAAAAACTGTGATTTGGCGGCCAAATTTATTGATGCCGTGTCCCTACAATGTTGTGTTGATTCTGTGAATCAGCAAGCGTAGGGACACGGCAGGAGAAAAACATTGATTTGGCGGCCAAATTTATTGATGCCGTGTCCCTACAATGTTGTGTTGATTCTGTGAATCAGCAAGC